>NZ_JAVREM010000123.1:0-8825 GCF_031845425.1 Streptomyces millisiae | reverse complement strand
GCGAAGCCGCCGGGCCACGGGGCCCCATGCCGCGCGAGGCCACCCGCCAAAGGGCGGGTGGGTGGGCGCGGCACGGCCGCAGGCCGTCAGGCGGAACGTTCCGCCGAGCGCAACGCCGCGTCCGTCACCACCGCCATGCCGACCAGCGTGAGCAGCACCACCACCGCCGTGATCGCGAACACCGCCCGCAGCCCGAAGAGCTGCGCCAGCACCCCGCCGGCCACCGCGCCCAGCGGCATGGTGCCCCAGGCGATCAGCCGGTAGCCGCTGTTGAGCCGGCCGAGGAGGCCGTTCGGCACGATCCGCTGCCGCAACGAGACCGTGATCACGTTCCAGATCACGATCCCCACACCGGAGACCGCGAACCCCGCGCCGACCAGGTAGGGGTCGGCGGTCAGCGCGGGGACGGCGAGGGCGAGCGCGCTGGTCAGGACGGTCAGCGACAGCGCGCGGGCCGGGCCGAGGGCCCGTTCGGCCCACTCGGCGACGAAGGAGCCGAGCAGGCTGCCGACCGCCATCGCGGTCATCAGCACGCCGAAGCCACCCTCCGTGAGCCCCATCGCCGACGTCGGGCCGACCGCGTACAGCACCAGTACCGCGAACGCCGCGTTGGAGGCGAAGTTGCTGGCGCCGACCATCGCGGCGAGCGTCCGCAGCAGCCGCTGGTTCCACAGGTAGCGCAGGCCCTCGGCGATGTCGGCCCGCATGGTGGTGGCCGGGCCGGTTCGCTCGGTCCTGAAGGTGCCGGGCACCAGCAGCAGCGCCGCGACCGCGACCGCCCAGAGGGCGGTGGGCGCGGCGAAGGCGGCCACCGCGCCGGCGGCGACCAACAGCCCGGCCACCGCGGGGCCGACGAACTGGTTGGCGGCCAACTCGGCCGCGTAGAGGCGGCCGTTGGCGCGCGCCAGCTGGTCGCGGTGGACGAGCTGCGGCACGATCGACTGGGCCGAGGTGTCGTACACCGTCTCGGCGACGCCGACGCAGAAGGCGACCGCGTACAGCAGCCAGACGGAGCCCGCGTCCAGCGCCACGGCGAGCGCCAGGGCGGCCATCAGCAGCGTGCGCAGGCAGTTGGCGAACACCATGGCGCGCCGCCGGTCGAGGCGGTCGGCGAGGGCGCCCGCCTGGAGGGCGAACAGCAGCCAGGGCAGGCTGAGCGCGAGCGAGAGCCCAGCGATCAGCGTCGGGGAGCGGGTGTACTGGATCGCCACCAGTGGCAGCGCGACCTTGAGCACGCCGTCGGCCAGGTTGGAGAACGCGGAGGAGGTCAGCAGCCGCCAGTAGGCGGGACCGAGCGGCGGCCGCGCGACGGCGGCGGCCGGGGTGGTCTCGTTCGTCACCGATGGACAATCCCACATCGATGGAGAAAACTCAATCGCCTGTCCTGACCCCGCCGTTCACCCGTGGACTACGCTGCGGACATGGGCGAACAGGGAGCGACCGGCCGGCCCTCGCGGCAGGAGGCGACCGTCCGCGAGGCCAAGGCACTCGCGCATCCGCTGCGGGCCCGCATCCTGCGGCTGTGCGGGCAGCGCGAGATGACCAACAAGCAGCTGGCCGACCGGCTCGGCCGCGACCCCGGCACGGTGCTCTACCACGTGCGCCAGCTGACCGAGGCCGGCTTCCTGGAGCCGGCGCCGGTGCGCACCGGCGACAGCGGCGCCCTGGAGAAGCCGTACCGGTCCACCGGCCGCTCCTGGTGGCTCGACTACCCGCTCGCCAAGGCCGGTTCGGAGGACGCCCCGCTCGTCCCCCTGCTGGCCTTCCAGGAGGAGCTGCACGAGGCGGGGACCGGCTCGATCGCGGAGATGGCGCGGTTCATGCTCCACCTCTCCCCGGAGGAGCTCGCCGAGTTCAACGCGCGCGTCCTCGCCGTCCTCGACGAGTACGTGGCCACCGACGGCGAGCGCCGCGAGGGCCGGCCCGCCTATGGCGGCTTCTTCCTCCTGCACCGCCTCGCCGACCCGCCGTCCTGAGCACAGAACCGGCCGGCGGCGAGGCGCGTCCTCCGCCCCGTGAGCGCGATCGACGACCGGCGCCGGTTCCGCGCCGACCTGCGGCCGGCCCGGATCCCGGCCTTCCGTCGGCTCTGGCTGTCCAGCGCGGTGACCGCGACCGGGGCCAGCCTGACCGCCGTCGCGGTGCCGCTGCAGATCTACGAGCTCACCGGCTCCTCGGCCTGGGTCGGGCTCTCGGCGGTGGCCGCCCTGGGCCCGCTGGTGCTCGCGGCGCTCTGGGGCGGGGTGCTGGCCGACGCGCTCGACCGGCGCCGGCTGCTGCTCGCGACCAACGGCGGGCTCGCCCTCGTCGCGTCGCTGCTGTGGCTCCAGGCGGCGGCCGACGTCGACTCCGTCGCCGTGCTCTTCGTGCTGCTGGCGCTCCTCCAGGGCTGCCTCGGCGCCAACTCGGTGGCCCGCCGTTCCGTGGTGCCACGTCTGGTGCCGCCGGAACTGCTGCCGGCGGCCAACTCGTTGGACGCCACCGTGCGCTGGTTCGGTCCGGTGGCCGGGCCGCTGCTCGCCGGGGCGCTGCTGCCCGTCACGGGCGTGGCGCCGCTGTACCTGGTCGACGCGCTGGCGCTGCTCGCCATGGTCCACGCGGTGTGGCGGCTGCCGCCGCTCCCGCCGGGGGACCCCGCGGGCGCCGGGCGCCGCCCGCGGCTGGCCGCCGGGGTCCGCTACCTGGCGGGCCACCGGCTGCTGGTCGCCCTCTACCTGGTCGACCTGGTCGCGATGGTGATCGGCAACCCGGCGGCGCTCTTCCCCGAGGTGTCGCAGGAGACGTTCGGCGACCCTCCCGGCGGCGGACTGGCGCTCGGGGTGCTCAGCGCCTCGATCTCGGCGGGCGCCGTGCTGGCCGGGCTCTGCTCCGGGGCCTTCACCCGCCTCACCCGGCACGGCCTCGTCTACGCGGTCGCCGTCTGCGGCTGGGGCCTGGCCATCGCCGCCTTCGGCCTGACCGACCGGCTCTGGCTGGCCACCTGCTGCCTGCTGGCGGCCGGCGGGACGCTGATGCTGCTGAGCGTGTTCCGCGCGACGCTGCTCCAGGCGTGCGTGCCGGACGAGCTGCGCGGCCGGCTCCAGGGTCTCGACACGGTGATCTCGGCCGGCGGCCCCTGGCTGGGCGGCCTGGCCCACGGCCTGGCCGGCGCCGCGGCCGGCCCCACCTGGGCCATCACGGGCGGCGGCCTGTTGACGGTCGCCGCGACGCTCGCCCTCGCCTCCGTCTCCCGGACGCTGCTCGCCTACCGAGCCCCCGGCTGACCCACCCCCGCTCGAAAAAAACGGGCAGTGGACCCCGTGACCACGGCCGGCAGGCCCCCCGCTGGGCGGCCTGGCCCACGGCCTGGCCGGCGCCGCGGCCGGCCCCACCTGGGCCATCACGGGCGGCGGCCTGTTGACGGTGGCCGCGACGCTCGCCCTCGCCTCCGTCTCCCGGACGCTGATCGCCTACCGGGCGCCGGGCGGTTGACCCGGCGGCCCGCTCAGGACACCGGCCGGGAGTCCTCCCAGGCCCACTCGAACTCCTCGCGGTAGGTCTCGAAGAGGCTGAGCTCGCCGTCCGCCAGCGGGTCGTCCCGTTGCACTATCTCCCGGCCCGCCCGGCGCAGCACCATCACCGGCGTCTCCATGCCCCGGCTGCGCCGCAGGTACGACTGGACGACGGCGACCCCGTCGGGCCCGTCGGCGTCCACGAAGTAGGCGCTGAACCGCGGCGTGTCGTCGAAGACCCGGATCTCGAAGGCCTCGGGGTCCCGCACCCGGCTGCGCACCCGCCGCACGTGCAGGATGTTGGTCTCCACGGTCCTGCCGAGCTCGCCGCGCTTGAGGCCGAGCTCGCGCTCCCGCCGCCGCATGGCCCCGCTCGCCGGGTTGAGGAAGAGCAGCCGCACCCGGCAGCCGGACTCGGCGAGCCGGAACAGCCGCCGGCCGGGGAAGTTCTGCACCAGCAGGCCGAGCCCTATGCCCAGCGCGTCGAGCCTGCGGGCCCCGGAGAACAGGTCCTCGGCCGGCAGCTGCCGCTGCAACCGCACCCGGTCCGGGTGCACCCCGGCCACGTCCGTGAACCGGTCGCCCACCAGGCGCTCCACCGCGTCGGCCGGCAGCCGCCCGTCCGACGGCGGCGCGCCGGAGTCGAGCAGCCGCAGCAGCCGGGCGCAGGCGCGCTCCGCCTGTTCGAGCACGGCCCGGCTCATGCCCCGGTTGCGGCTGACGGCGCTGCGGGCCACCTCCAGCTCGTCGAGGGTGAGCTCCACCTCGCGCCGGTTGTCCAAATACGGCGCGAAGCAGGGCCAGTGCTGCACCATGAGTTCACGCAGCTGAGGCAGGGTCAGGAAGGCGAGCACGGTGTCATCGGCAGGATCCAGCAGGTGCCCCTTGCGGCGGCTCACCTCACGCAGGGCGGCCGCCCGCTGCACCCACTCCTGCCCGGTGGGCCCGGCCGCCGCCACCTCCCACTCCTCGCCGTGCACCGGCTCGTACACGGGGCGCAGCACGGCCGCCACCACCGAGCGCAGGCGCTGCTCCACCAGGTTCAGCCAGACGTACGCGCGCCCGGCCCGCTCGACGCGGGTCCGCACCTCGGACCAGTCCTCGGCGCTCCAGTCGAGATCGGCGCCGATCTCCACCGGGCGCGGCACCGGCACCGCGACAGTCGGCGCCTCGGCGGTCTCGTCCCCGTTTCCCGGGGGCAATTCCAGCCCCGAAGAGCTCACCTGCACCGCCTTCCGCCCCTGCCTTGGATCAAGGAAGCCTACTGCCGCGCCCGCCGCGCGCGCAGCCCGAGCCTGGGTGGACCGGGCTTGCCCACGCGCCCTTCGGGGCAGGGGGAGGCCATGACGCTCCCCGTGCGCCGGGCGCCCACGTCAACTTACCGGCTCCAGCTGGGGCCCGAGTTCACGTTCGGGGCGGCTGAGGCATTCGTCCCGCGGATCGCCGCGCTCGGCGTCTCGCACCTGCACCTCTCCCCCGTGCTCGACGCGGTCCCCGGCTCCGCGCACGGCTACGACGTCACCGACCACTCCACGGTCCGAGCCGAGCTCGGCGGCGAGGCGGGGCTGCGGCGGCTCGCGGCCACCGCGGGCGCCCACGGCCTCGGCCTGGTGCTCGACATCGTGCCCAACCACATGGCGGTGCCGGCCGACACGAGCCGCAACCGGCAGCTGTGGGAGGTGCTGCGGGACGGCCCGGGGTCCCGGTACGCCTCCTGGTTCGACATCGACTGGGCGGCCGGCGAGGGGCGGCTGCTGCTGCCGGTGCTCGGCGGGCCACTGGCCGGCGAGCTCGACCGGCTCACGGTGGCGGACGGCGCGCTGCGCTACTGGGACCACCGCTTCCCGCTGCGCGCGGGCACGGAGCGGCTGCCGCTGCCCGAGCTGCTGGCGGCCCAGCACTACCGCCTCTGCTGGTGGCGGCTGGGCCGCACCGAGCTCAACTACCGCCGTTTCTTCACCGTGTCGGAGCTGATCGGGGTGCGGGTCGAGGACCCCGCGGTCTTCGACGCCACGCACGCCACGGTGCTGCGGCTGGTGGCCGACGGGGTGGTGACGGGCCTGCGGATCGACCACCCGGACGGGCTCGCCGACCCGGGCGGCTACCTGGCCCGGCTACGCGAGGCGTGCGGCGCGGACGTCTGGATCGTGGCCGAGAAGATCCTGGGGCCCGACGAGCACCTGCCGGCGGCCTGGCCCGTCGCCGGCACCACCGGCTATGACGCGCTGCGGCACGTCGACGCGGTCTTCGTCGACCCCGAGGGACACGCCCGACTGACCGACGCCTACCGGGAGTTCACCGGCGTCGCGCCGGAGGCCGGCGGCGTCTGGGCGGAGACCGTGCGCGCCGCGGGACACCGCATGATCGGGCACGAGCTGGCGGCCGAGGCGGCGCGCCTGGCCCGGGCCGCCGAGGCCGCCTGCCGCGTCGACCCCGCGCTGCGGGGGCGCGACCACGCGCCCTGGGCGCTGCACACCGCGCTGGTCGAGCTGCTGGTGCGGCTGCCGGTCTACCGGCCCTACGTCACGGGCGGGGCGCCACCGGCCCCCGGGGACACGGCGATGCTGACGGCCGCGGCCGAGGCGGCGGCCGGCGCCTTCGCGGTGCCGGAGGAGTCGGCGGCGGTGGCGACCGTCCGTGACCTGGCCCTCGGCAGGTGCGAACCCACGCCGCCGGCCGTCGAGTTCCGGGTCCGCTTCGGCCAGGTCTCCTCGGCGCTGCGGGCCAAGGCCGTGGAGGACACGGCCGGTTACCGGTTCGCCCCGCTGCTCTCGGCGGCCGAGGTCGGCTGCGCGCCGGAGGCGCCGGCGCTGCCGCCGGCCGCGTTCCACGCGCACTGCGCGCGGGTGCGGCGGGAGTGGCCGCTGACCGGCACGGTGCTGTCCACCCACGACACCAAGCGCAGCGGCGACGCCCGGGCCGCGCTCGCGGCCCTCTCCGAACATCCTTCCGTTTGGGCCGGGTTGGTCTCCCGATTGACGGCGGAGACCGCGCGCGCCGGAGCGCCGGCCCCCGACCCCCACCTCGCGTGGACCGCCTGGCAGACCGCGTTCGCCCTCGGCACCCCCGACCGGGAACGGCTGACCGCCGCCGTCCTCAAGGCGGCCCGCGAGGCGGCGCTCGCCACCACCTGGACCGAGCCGGACGCCGACTACGAGCGCGCCCTGGAACGCTTCGTGCACGCCGGCCCGTGCGGCCCACCCGGCCGCTCGCTCGCCGAGTTCGCCCGCCGCCTCGCCCCGGCGATCCGCGCCAACGTGCTGGGCGCCGCGCTGCTGCACCTGACGATGCCCGGCGTGCCCGACGTCTACCGCGGCAGCGAGGGGCACTACCCGGCCCTGGTCGACCCCGACAACCGTCGCCCGCCCGTCGTCGTGGACGCCGAGCTGAACGCCGAGAAGCTGCGCCTGACCACCGCGGCCCTGCGGCTGCGCCGCGACCACCCCGACTGGTTCGGCCCCGAGGCGGGCCACCACCCCCTGACCGCGGAGGGCCCGGCGGCCGAGCACTGCCTGGCGTTCGCCCGCGCGACCCAGGCCATCACCGCCGTCACCCGCCTCCCGCACGGCCTGGCCGAGGCCGGCGGCTGGCGCGACACCCACCTCCCGCTGCCGCCCGGCGACTGGCACGACCTCCTCACCGGCGGCCACACCACCGGCAAGGCACCACTGGCCCGGCTCTTCGCCCGGGCCCCGGTGGCCCTGCTGGTGCGCGCCCCTCAGGACCCGGGCGCGTAGTCGCTGATCCGGTAGCACATCTCGTCGTCGATGGCGTTCGTGTCGTAGTCGACCGTGATCGTCTCCGGCCGCGCCGGGTCCTCCTCCGCGTAGTCGACCTCCACGACGTCCGCCCCCTCCTCCTCTGCCTCCTCGGCCAGCGCCAGCAGTTCGGCGATGGTCATCCCCATCTCCGGTGACTGCTCCGGCGGGTCGAAGAGCCCGGTGAGATCGGTCAACTCGGCCACCTCGCCGTCCTCGACCGCGATCCCCCACCTCCCGCTGAGCGAGGTCTCCCCGCAGGACCCCTCCACCACGAACCGGTACGCCGTCGGGTCCTCCCACGCCGACACGTCGGGGCCATCGGACTGCTCGGGGTCCACGACCACCAGAAGCACCCCGAGCGCCGCCACCAGCCCGACGCCCCCGATCCACGCCGCACGCACGTTCCCCACCATGCCGCTGTGACGGATCGCGGCTGCCGCCGGTTCCCCCGCCCGAGGAGGTGACAACCGCCCGGCCGGTGAGCGAGGGTCGGCACCATGCGGATACGAGCGGGCACCAGACACGACACGGAGCCGGTCGCGGCGCTGCACGCGGACAGTTGGCGCACGGCCTACGCGGGCATCATGCCGGACACCTTCCTCGAAGGAGCACTGCTCGACGACCGTCTGACCGTCTGGCGCGGACGGTTCGCCGCCGACCCGTCGGCGACCGGGCTGTTCGTCGCCGAGGACGACGGCGAACTGGTCGGCTTCGCCTACCTCATGCCCCGCCCCGACGGCCGCGTCCTCCTGGACAACCTCCACGCCCGCCCCGGCCGCACCCGCTCCGGCATCGGCGGCCGCCTGCTGCGGCACTCCCTCGCCTGGGCCGCCGCGACACACCCCGGCCGCCCCCTCTACCTGGAGGTGCTGCGCGACAACACCCCGGCCGTCGCCTTCTACGAGCGCCAGGGCGGCCGGCGCACGGCCGAACGGGTCTGCCGGTTCGAGCAGGGCTTCGAGCTGCCGGGCTTCGAGTACACATGGCACCCCACCGGGGGCGACCTCAGGCGAACTTCATCACCATCAGATGCTCGGGGTCGGGGACCGGAGTGAACCCCACCTTCTCGTAGACGCCGTGCGCGTCGACGGTCGCGAGCATCAGGCGCCTGAGCCGGTACGGCGCCAGGTGGTCCCGGATGGAGGCCGCCAGCCACGTGCCGAGCCCCTTGCCGCGGTGCGCGGGATCCACGTAGACGTCGGAGAGCCAGGCGAAGGCGACCAGGTCGGTGACGACGCGCGCGTACGCCACCTGGCCGCCCGCCGGCTCGTAGACGCCGAAGTTCAACGAGGCCCGCACACACCGCTCGACGGTCTCCCGGCTGCGCCCCAGCGCCCAGTAGGCGTCGGTCGACAGCCAGTGGTGCACACGGTCCATGTCGACGCGGTCCGGATCGGTCGCGATCTCGTACCCGTCTTCCCTTCGCAGCATCACAACCGGCGAATCTAGCCCGGGACGCCCGCGCGGTCGCCCGAATTACCGACCACGGGCCTCGTCACAGCCGCTTCACCGACTCCATCGTGGAACGCGGTGGGTGCGCCGGCGCTCCGCGCCGGGTCTGCCCCCACCCACC
>NZ_JAVREM010000122.1:0-9056 GCF_031845425.1 Streptomyces millisiae | reverse complement strand
CTTTTCACGCTGTCGCGCGGCACGAGCCGCCGGTCGGTGCCCCGGCGCTCCGCGCCGGGGGTCGGTCGCGAGCTGTCCGCTGACCGCCATGGCTCCGCGCGACCGCGTAGCGGGCCACTCCGCGCGGGGTGTTCCCCCGCCCGCCCTTCTCACGCTGCCGCGCGAGGCCACCGCCGAGGGCGGTGGGTGGGCGCGGCACCACACGGCCACGCCGGCCGCGCCCTGTTCGCGCCTCGCGCGCAGCGCGGGCCGCGGAAGCGCGCGCGAGACCGCCGGAGGCGGTGCGCGGCCGCGCCGGCCACGGCGACCGCGCCGCCGGTACGCGGCTGCGCCGCCGGTACGCGGCTGTGCGGGCCGCAGGCCGCTAGGCTGGCGGGTCTCGACAACAACTGGCCCGCGCTTACCGCTGGAGCGATCGTGGACGGGGTGCAGTTCCGGCTCTTGGGACCTGTCGGTGTCTGGCACGCCGGGCGGCGGATCGGGCCCGTCACGGCGCCGCAACGGAGTGTGTTGGCGGTCCTGTTGTTGGACGCCGGCCGGGCCGTGCCGGAGCGGCGGCTGGTGCACGCGCTGTGGGGGGACGCGCGGCCGCAGGGGGCGGCCGAGGCGGTGCGCGGGCATGTGGCGCGGTTGCGGCGGATGGTGGCGCCGCTCGGTGGTCCCGAGGTGAGCGACACGCGGGACGGCTACTGCCTGACGGTCCACCGGCGGCAGGTGGACCTGTACCGGTTCCGGGAGTTGGTGCGGCGGGCGTCGGCCGGGGACCGGGATCCGGAGCGCGCGGCGGCGCTGTTGCGGTCGGCGTTGGCGCTGTGGCACGGGCCGGCGCTGGCGGACGTCGCGGGCCGGTGGCTGCCGGAGGAGGTGGCGCCGGGGATCGACGAGGAGCGGCTTTCGGCGGTCGAGCAGCGGGCCGAGTTCGAACTGTTGTTGGGGCGACAGCAGGAGGTGGCCTCTGAGCTGCGCACCCTCGTCGCCCAACATCCGCTCCGCGAACGCCTGTTGGCCCTGTTGATGGCGGCGTTGCAGCGCAGCGGCGCGCGGGCCGACGCGTTGGCCGTCTATCGGCGGGCCAGGGAGCGGTTCGCCGAGGATCTCGGCATCGAGCCGGGTGGACGGCTGCGGCGGATGTACGAGGTGATCGCGGACGGCCGCGAGCTGCCGCTGGAACTGGTCGGTGGGGACCCCAGGGTGGGTCTCGTCGGGCAGGGCGCGGTGTCCGAGCCCCTGCCGGTCCCGCACCAGCTGCCGCCCGACACCGAGGCGTTCACCGGCCGGGAGCCGGAACTCGCCGCCCTGGACGGCATGTTCCCGACGTCCGGGCCACGGCCCTCGGGGCGGGCGGCGGTCTGCGTGATCACCGGCGCCGGCGGGGTGGGCAAGACGGCGCTGGCCGTGCACTGGGCGCACCGGGCGCGCCGGCGGTTCCCGGACGGGCAGCTCTACGTGGACCTGCTGGGCTTCGGCCCGACCCAGCTGGCCAGGCCGCCCGCCGAGACGGTGCGGCTGTTCCTCGACGCGCTGGGCGTGCCGCCGCAGCGGATACCGGTGTCGGTCGAGGCGCAGGTGGGCCTCTACCGCAGCCTGATGACCGGCCGGCGGATGCTGATCCTGCTGGACAACGCGGCCGACTCCGAGCAGGTGCGGCCGCTGCTGCCCGGGTCGCCCGGCTGCCTGGTGCTGGTCACCAGCCGGGTGGAGCCGACGGCGCTGATCGCCGCCGAGGGCGCGCGGACGCTGCCGCTCGACGTGCTGTCCGCCGCGCAGTCCCGGGAGTTGCTGCTGCGGCGGCTCGCCGCGCGGCAGGTGGCGGCGGACGAGGACGTGGTGGGCGACGTCGTCTCGCGGTGTGCGGGACTGCCGTTGGCGCTGTCCATCGTCGCGGCCCGTACCCAGGCGCGGCCCGGCTTCGGTCTCGAGGCGCTAATCGGCGGGCTCGACGGGGCCGTGGCCGGGCTCGACGTGTTCGACGGCGGTGATCCGGCCACCAACGTGCGCACCGTCTTCTCGTGGTCCTACCGGGCGCTCAGCCAGGAAGCGGCCCGGCTCTTCCGCCTGTTGGGGCTGCTGCGCGGCCCGGAGATCTCGGTGGCCGGCGCCGCCAGCCTCGCCGGGGTGCCGGTGCGGCAGGCCAACCGGCTGCTGGCGGAGCTGGGTCGGGCCCATCTCACGATCGAGCGGGCGCCGGGCCGCTACGGCTGGCACGACCTGTTGTGGGTGTACGCGCGGGAGTTGACCGAGGCGCAGGACTCCGGGGTGGAGCGGCAGGAGGCCAGGCACCGGCTGTTCGACCACTATCTGACGAGCGCGGCCACCGGCGCCGAGTACCTGGACGAGCACCACCGGATCCCGTTGGTGCCCACGCCGCCCCGGCCCGGCGTCACCCCGGCGCGGATCACCGACGAGGCGCAGGCGCGGGCCTGGTTCGGCCGCGAGTGCCCGCTGCTGCTGGCCGCGATCCGGCAGGCGCAGCTGCTCGGTTTCGACGCGCACGCCTGGCAGTTGGCGAGTGTGCTGCGGGGTTACCTCACCCAGCAGGGGCAGTTGGAGGACCAGGCGACCAGCCACCGCATCGCGCTGACGGCGGCGGGCCGCGTCGGCGACTCCAACGCGCGGGCGCACGCGCACCTGGGGCTCGGGCAGGCGTTGATGCGGCTCGGTTCCGACGAGGAGGCGGACGCCCATCTGGGTTCCGCGCTGCTGCTGTTCGCGGAGACCGGCAACCTGGTCGGGCAGGCGGTCAGCCACATCTACCTGAGCATGCTGCAGGACCGGGACGGCGACTACGCGACCGGGCTGCACCACAACGAGCAGGCGCTGCTGCTGTACCGGCAGGCCGGCCACCGCTCGGGCGAGGCCCGCAGCATGAACAACATCGGCTGGTGCCATGCCCAGTTGGGCTCCTACGAGATGGCGTTGCGGTGCTGTGAGGAGGCGCTCGACATCCAGCGGGAGCAGGGCAACCTGGCCGGGGAGGCCGCGGCGCAGGACAGCCTGGGCTACATCCACCACCTGATGGGCCGGCACGAGGAGGCCATCGACTACTACGAGCGGGCGCTGCGGTGGCGGCGGGACGCGCGCCGGGTGCCGGCGGCGCTCACCCTGAGCCGGCTCGGCGAGGCCCAGTTGGCCGCCGGCCGGCGCGCGGCCGGACTCGCCACCCTGCGGCGCGCGCTGGAGCTGCTCGACGCGATGGCCCCCGGCGAGGCGGCGCCGGTCAGGGCCAGGATCGCGGAGCTCACCGAGGAGCGTGACCCGGAGGGCGTCGTCGACGGTTGAAAGGGCAACGGCTCTTTGCCGCTGTGACCTCGTGAATCACCCCTGCTCCGGGGCGCTTTCGAGAGCTAGATTGCTCGCCATCGGCACCGGCCGCGGCGCGAAGGGGAAATCGTGAACGGCAACGGGGACGGCATCGGGGACGGCCTTGAGTTTCGGCTCCTGGGGCCCGTCGGCGTCTGGCATCGCGGCCAGCGGCTGGGGCCGGCCACCGCGCAGCAGCGGACGGTGCTGGCCACCCTGCTGCTCGATCCGGGCCGGGTGGTGGCCGTCGACCGGCTGGTGACGGCGCTGTGGGGGGCGACGCCGCCGGCCACCGCGCGGAACTCGCTGCAGGGCACCGTGTCCCGGCTGCGGCGGGTGCTCGGGCAGTTCCCGCAGGTCGAGTTGGCCACCTCGGTGCGCGGCTACACGCTGCGGGTCGAGGTCGAGGCGATCGACCTGCACCGCTTCCGCCGCCAGGTGCGGCAAGCACGCGGCACCGACGTCCAGGCCGCCGACGCGGCCGAGTCGTTGCGCGCCGCGCTGGCGCTGTGGCGGGGCGGGCCGCCGCTGGTGGACGTCGCCGGCGCCTGGCTGCCGGAGGCGGTCGCGCCCGGACTCGAGGAGGAGCGGCTGGCCGCCGTGGAGATGCTGGCGGTGGCCGACCTGGCGCTCGGCCGCGACGCGGCGGTGGCCGCCGAGCTCTCTCCGCTGCTGGCCGAACACCCGCTGCGGGAGCGGCTGGTGTGCCTGCTGATGGTGGCCCTGCACCGGGCCGGGCAGCGGGCCGAGGCGTTGGAGGTGTTCCGGCGGGTGCGCCGCAGGTTCGCCGACGACCTGGGCATCGAGCCGGGCGACGAGCTGCAGCGCCTGCACCAGGCGATCCTCGTCGACCGGGAGACCCCCTGGCCGGCCACGGCCCCGCGCACCGACCAGGCCCCGGTGGCCACCCGGGCGGTGCCCCGGGTGCCGCGCCAACTTCCGCCCGACACCGAGACGTTCATCGGCCGGGAGGCCGAGCTTGCCGCGCTCGACGCCCTATTGCCGCCGCGGGACGCGGCGGCCGGCCGGGCCGTCGGCACGCCGGTGGGCGTGATCGCCGGCACCGGCGGCGTCGGCAAGACCGCGCTCGCGGTGCGCTGGGCGCACCGGTCGAGGGACCACTTCCCCGACGGCCAGCTCTACGTGAACCTGCTCGGCTTCGGCCCCACCCGGCTGGCCAGGCCGCCGGCCGAGGCGGTGCGGCTCTTCCTCGACGCGCTGGACGTGCCGACGCAGCGGATCCCGGCCTCCGTCGACGCCCAGGTCGGGCTCTACCGCAGCCTCCTCGCCGACCGCCGGATGCTGATCCTGCTGGACAACGCGCTCGACTCCGACCAGGTGCGGCCGCTGCTCCCCAACTCCCCCGGCTGCGTGGTGCTGGTGACCAGCCGCGCCGAGCTCACCGGCCTCGCGGCGGCCGAGGGGGCGCGCACCCTGCCGCTGGGGCTGCTGGCCGACACCGACGCCCGGGAGCTGCTGGTACGGCGCCTCGGCCAGGACAAGGTCTCGGCCGAGCGGGACGCCGTCGACGACATCGTGGCCCGCTGCGCCGGGCTGCCCCTGGCGTTGGCGATCGTGGCGGCCAGGGCGGGCGCGCGCCCCGGGTTCCCGCTGGGCGCGCTCACCTCGGGCCTCGACGACGGCTCGGGCACCGGGGCGTGGGACGCCCAGGGCCCGCTCGGCCCCTCGGGATCGCTCGACCCGCTCGGCTCGATCGGCTCGCTCGACGTCTTCGACGGCGGCGACTCGGGCGCCAGCGTGCGCACCGTGTTCTCCTGGTCCTACCAGGCGTTGAGCGAGGACGCCGCCCGGCTCTTCCGGCTGCTCGGGCTCACCCAGGTCCCCGAGATCTCCGTCGCGGGCGCCGCCAGCCTGGCCGGCATCCCGCCGCGCGCCGCGCACCAGCTGCTGTCCGAGCTGACCAGGGCGCACCTGGCGTGGGAGCGGACACCGGGCCGCTACGGCTGGCACGACCTGCTGTGGGCCTACGCGGAGGAGCTGACACAGGAGTTGGACGGCGCCGAGGAGCGGCGGACGGCGCTCCACCGGCTCCTCGACTACTACCTGCACAGCGCCAGCCTGGGCGACCAGCAGCTCGACCCCTACCACCGGGTGCCCGTCGAACTCCCGCCCCCAAGACCCGGGGTGACCGTGCCGCCGATCACCACCGTCCAGCACGCGGTGCGCTGGTTCCTGGCCGAACACCAGGCGCTGCTGATCGCCGTCCGGCAGGCGGCGCGCGCCGGCTTCGACACCCACGCCTGGCAACTCGCCTGCGCCAGCCGGGGTTTCCTCTCCCAACACGGCTACTCGCAGGCGCAGGCCGCCACCCACCGGATCGCGCTGGACGCGGCCCGCCGGCTCGGCGACCCGCGGGCGCTCGCGCACGCCGAGATCGGCCTGGTGCACGCGTTGATCAGACTCGGCGAGGCGAGCGGGTGCGAGGAGCGCCTGGAGGCGGCCTACCGGCTGTTCGGCGCGGCCGAGGACCCCGTCGGGCAGGCGTTGACCCACATCTACCGCAGCCTGCTGCGCGACCGGGAAGGCGACTACGCGGCCGGGGTGCACCACAACGAGCAGGCCCTGCTCCTGTACCGACGCGCGGAACACCGGGGCGGCGAGGGCCGGGCGATGAACAACGTGGGCTGGTTCCAGGCCCAGTTGGGCAAGTACCGGGAGGCGCTGGCCAGCTGTCAGGCGGCGCTGGCGATCCACCGCGAACTCGACGACGGGCCCGGGGAGTCGGCCACCCTGGACAGCCTGGGCTACATCCACCACCGGCTCGGCCACTACGAGCAGGCCGTCGACCACTACCAGCGCTCGCTCGACCGGCGCGGCGACTGGGAACCGGCGCTCGCCGGCCGCACCCTGGGGCGGCTCGGCGCGGCGCAGCTGTCGACCGGCCGGCTGGCCGAGGGCCGGGAGACGCTGCGGCGCGCCCTGACCCTGCTGGAGGACCTGGCGCCGGGCGACGCGGAGGAGGTCCGCGCCGCCCTCGCCGGGCTCGACGCCGAGCAGCGGTCGGGCGGCCCGGCCGCTACCCGGCGGGCGTCGGCCGGCGGCCGGTGAGCCGGCGCGCCAACTCCCAGGCCGCCAGGCCGATCGCGAACGCCTCCGCGCCGAGCAGCAGCCCCGCGCACAGCAGGCTGTACCAGAACCGGCCCGACAGCGGGCCCTCGGCCAGCCCGTCGGCCGCCCAGACCAGGTACTCGACGAACATCGGCACCAGCAGCGAGAACCAGGCCGTCACCCCGAGGAGGCCGACCAGCCACAGCCAGCGGAACCAGCGCCCCACCCGCAGGTCGGCCTCGGACGCCTCTTCCAACTCGGCGGCCTGCTCGGGTGTGAGCCGCCCGAACGCGCGGCGCAGCAGCAGCGACTTGACCCGCCACAGGTTGTGGCAGCCGAGCGCGTTGACCAGCACCGCGTAGAGGTCGGTGCGCAGGAAGACCATGGACTGCCAGAGCATCTGGACGACCTTCGCGAACACCCAGGCGGCGAGCAGCGCGTCGACCGTGCCGGGGGGCGCCCAGGCGCCGGTGTCGATGGCGAGCCGGCCGGCGAGCAGCACGGCGAGCAGCACCGAGTCGACGGCGAGGCCGCCGAGCAGCGGGCCGTAGCGCTGCCGGCGCGGCACCGTCCACAGCTGGGTCAGGTCGGTCTCGAACACCAGCATGATCGTGCGGCGGTCGATGCCGAACCGGGTCTGGATGCCGAGCGCCCGCGCAGCCAACCAGTGGCCGCACTCGTGACTGGCCGCCGCGAACCACACGAACGGCACCCAGGCCAGCGCGCTGACACCGATGTCGTCGAAGACGAAGGCGTCCTCGCCCGGATGCGGCAGCAGCCCGGGCCGGACCACGAACACGCCGATCGCGAAGAGCAGACAGGCGGCGTAACAGGCCCACGCCACGGGCCCGAAGAACGGGCGGACGGTCTCCGGCCGGATGGCCGTCATCCAACGCCGCGCCTGGATCGGCGCGTTCTTCGCCGGCTCAGGGGCCGCGTCCGTCTCGTCCTCGCCCGCGAGGAAGCCGAGCTCCCCCAAGGTCTCGACGAACGAAGGGATGTTCACCGGCTGGCCGGCGAACGCCTCGGCCTCGGCGGCCACCTCGTCGAGGGTCGCGCCGCGCTGCAGGGCGGCGATCACCACGCCGCCGACCGCGGGGATGGTCACAAACGTGCCGGTGGCCGGGTCCCCGACGAGCACCTCGTCGTCGCCCTCCGGCACCACGCTCAGCGGCCGCAGCCGCACCGTCGTCGTCATGGGCGCCGGCCCCTCGCGAGCGCGCACACGGCGCAGTCGGGGTCGGCGACGAACGGCTGCCACTCGGGGACCAGGCCCTCGCGGAGGTCGAGCACCATCCGCCCGCCGGCGGCACGCGGAGGCTCGAAGCCGGTCAGGTGCCGCTTGGCCTCGAACGCCACCAGCGAGCCGATCAGCGTGGCCATCGGCCCGGTGAGGGGGTTGCTCAGCTCGATCTTCTCGGCGAGCCGCAGGGCGGTGCCGGCCGAACTGTCCTCGTCCGGGCGGTCGGCGGCGTCACAGGCCAGGCAGGGGGTGCGGCCCGGGATCACCGACTGGTACATGATCTGGGACGGCGTTCCGCCACCGCCCACGAACGGCACGCCCGCCCGCGCCGCCGCCTCGTTCACCCAAAGACCGGCGTCCGGATGCCCGTCGACGCCGCCGGCGATCAGGTCCACGCCCTCGACCAGGTCGGCGAGGTCCGCCGCGCTCGTGATCCAGCGCTCCACGGCCCGCACCTCGATCGTCGGATCGTACTCGCGTACCCACTCGGCGGCCCGCTCGGGCTTGGACCGGCCGATGTCCCGGTGCCGGTAGAGGAACTGGCGGGCGAAGTTCTTCGACTCGACCTGATCGCGGTCCACCAGGGTCAGCCGGCCGACGCCGAGGCCCGCCAGGCACTGCACCAACGTGGAACCACCACCCCCGACCCCGAGCACCAGCACGTGCGCGGCGCGCAGCAGCCGCACGAACTCGGCCCGCGGCCGGTCGAGCCCCGCGTAGGCGCCGAAGAACGACAGGTTGGAGAAGTGCCGCGCGTCCACCGCCGCGTCGCCCGTCCACCGGCCGTCGGCGTCCTCCACCAGGCCGAGGGCGTCGAGACCGGTCAGGCCCTGGGCCACCTCGGACTCGCTCAGGACGTGCCCGTGCCTGGCCAACGCGACGCTCAACTCGGCCGCGGTCCGCGGCCCCCGGCTCAACTCCCCGAGCAGCGCGGCCACCTGCCCCTCCGGGTCACTGAGCGTGATCGCCTCACGGGCGTCGGCGACCACGACGATGTCGTCGCCCACCGTCTCCCACACGCATTCCTTCAGGCCGACGCGCATCGTCTCCCCTGTCCCTGCCGTTCTCTCACGAAAAGCCGTGGGGAGGGTGAGCGCCACGGCCAGGCGCCCACCCTCCCCACGAAGGCCGTCAGTTGACGGTGACTCAGGTGGCCGGGTTCTGCGTCGCCTTCACGGCCTCGACCTTCTTGACCTTGATCTCCATCGCACTGCCTCCTTCTCGAGGGGGAAACGGCCCGGGTACCCGCCCGGCGTGAGCCGGAGGTGAGAACCGCTGCGGCATAGCCTGCGAGGCCGCGCTGATACGCGGCTGACACGCCGCTGATTCGCTGAGCGCTGTGCGTACGCGGCTGGCGCTCCGCGCGGGGTTTCCCCCACCCACCCGCCCTTTTACGCGCTGCGCGCGGAGCGGCGCTGCGCGGCGGCTGCGACGGCTGTTGCCC
>NZ_JAVREM010000121.1:0-9244 GCF_031845425.1 Streptomyces millisiae | reverse complement strand
AGGACGAGTTCTCCGACGACGGGGTGGTCGAGGGTCTTGGTGCCGATGGTGCGGGCTGCGACCTGGTGTTCTCCCCACCACTGGGCGAACTGCTTGTCGCGCAGCGAGAGCTCGCCGACGAGCGCGATCAGGCGGGGGTCGTCGGGGTACTTCGCGGCCTCCATCCGCAGCTGGGCGACGGCGGTCCTGGCCGAGGTCGTCCAGTCCGTGTACAGCGTCCGCATCGCCGGGTCGACGAAGAGGATCCGGGGGTAGTTGCGGTGTTTCTCCGGGATGCGGGAGAAGTCGGTGACCAGGGCGGCGGCCAGCGCGTTCCAGGCCAGGATGTCGCCGCGCCTGCCCTGGACCAGGGCGGGGGTCGCGGTGAGGTCGTCCAGGACCCGCTGGAGCTGGGGCTGCACCGTCTGCCGCCCCCGGCGCCGGGGGCGGGCGGTGGTCCTGCCGGCGAGCTGGAAGAGGTAGTCCCGCTGGTCGTCGTCCAGGTGGAGGACCCGGGCCAGGATGTCGAGCACCGGCGCGGAGGCCTGCATCCGGCCCTGCTCCAGGCGGGTGTAGTAGTCGGTGCTGATGGAGGCGAGCTGGGCGACCTCCTCACGGCGCAGCCCGGCGACCCGGCGGGGGCCGCCGGTCTCCGGCAGCCCGACGGTGCGGGGACTCAGCTCGGAGCGGCGCTTCCTGAGGAATTCTCCCAGCTCGTTGAGGGGGATGTTGCCGGCCATGCTCCCCAGGATGGCACCGACCGCCGCCGGGGAAGGGGGGAGAGTTTCCTCCCAGGATGTTTCTCTCCCGGGATGGAATTCTCCGCTTTTCGCGCCCGCTCTCGCGTGTGAGGCTCGGTCGTGAGCGGCCCGCCGAGGGCCGCGGAACTCTTTTCTCTCGTAGTGAAGGAAGTGTCAGCATGCGCGGAGCCGTCATCCACGCCCCTGGCGACGTGCGTTTCGAGGAGCTGGACGACCCGAGGATCGTCCAGCCGACGGACGCGATCATCCGTACCGTCGTGACCTGCGTGTGTGGCTCGGACCTGTGGCCCTACCGCGGCGCGGAGCCCGTGGGCGAGCCGCATCCGATGGGCCACGAGTACGTCGGCGTCGTCGAGGAGGTCGGCGCCGAGGTGACCTCGGTCAGGCCGGGCCAGTTCGTCATCGGCTCGTTCGCCACCTCCGACAACACCTGCGAGAACTGCCGCAACGGCTACCAGTCCAACTGCGTGCGCCGCGAGTTCATGAGCACCTGCCAGGCCGAGTACGTGCGCATCCCCAACGCCCAGGGCACGCTCGTCGCCACCCCGGAGCACCCCGCCGAGGAACTCCTCCCCAGCCTGCTGACGCTCTCCGACGTCATGGGCACCGGCTGGTACGCCGCCAGGGCCGCCGAGGTGAGGCCCGGTTCGACGGCGCTCGTCGTCGGGGACGGCGCGGTCGGCCTGTGCGGCGTCATCGCCGCCAGGGAGCTGGGCGCCGAGCGGATCATCGCGATGAGCCGGCACGAGCCCCGCCAGAAGCTGGCCCTGGAGTTCGGCGCCACCGACCTCGTCACCGAGCGCGGCGACGAGGGCATCGCCCGCGTCAAGGAGCTGACCCGCGGCGTCGGCGTCGACTCGGCGCTGGAGTGTGTCGGCACCCCCGAGGCCATGCGGCAGGCCGTGCGGGCCACCCGCCCCGGCGGCAACGTCGGCTTCGTCGGCGTCCCCCACGACGTGACGATCGACGGCCAGGAGCTGTTCTTCTCCCACGTCGGCCTGCGCGGCGGCCCCGCGCCCGTCCGCGACTACCTGCCCGACCTCATCCAGCGCGTCCTCGACGGCCGCATCGACCCCGGCAAGGTCTTCGATTTCACCCTCCCCCTCGACCAGGTCGCCGAAGGCTACAAGGCGATGGACGAACGCCGCGCCATCAAGACCCTCCTCAGGCCCTGACCTGCCCGCTTTTTCCCCGGGTGGGCTCCGTGGAACGGCCCGCCCACCCGCGTCGTCCTTGCGGAGAACCACCGTGACCACCTTCGCCCTCATCGGCGCCGGCCCCGGCCTGGGCCTCGCGGCCTCCCGCCGCTTCGGTGTCGCTGGCCACCGCGTCGCTCTCATTTCGCGCGGCGCCCAGCACCAGGACAACCTGGTGGCCGAACTGGCCCGGGAGAACATCCACGCCCGAGGCTTCACCGCCGACGTCCTGGACCCCGTCTCCCTCACCGCGGCCCTGCGCCAGGCCGCGGACACGCTGGGGCCCGTCGAGATCCTCCAGTTCAGTCCCGTCCCCCGCGGTGACTTCATGAAGCCGGTCCTGGACACCACCGCCACCGACCTGGATGACCCGCTGGCCTTCTCCGTCAAAGGGCCGGTGACCTGCGTGCACGCTGTTCTGCCGGGGATGCGGGAGCTGGGCCGGGGCACGCTGCTGTTCGTCAATGGCGGCAGCGCGGTACGACCCCACCCCGAGCGGGCTGGCACCTCCATCGCGTTCGCCGCCGAGAGCGCCTACGCGGCCATGCTCCACGACGCCCTCGCCCCGGAGAACATCCACGTCGCCCAGCTGATCGTCCCCGGCGCGATCCGCCCCGATGCCGAGCACTCCAGCCCCCGGACCCTGTCCGAGCGCCTGTACGCCATCCACACCGAGCGCGGCGGGTTCCGGCACTACGCCGAGCCCATGCCCGCATGACGACCCCGGGATGTCTCTCATGAACTCCGCCGTCCGCCGCGGTCTGATCGGCGTCGCCCTCCTGCTGGCCGCGACCGCCTGCTCCGACGACGCGCGGGAAACCACCCCGCCCTCCCCGTCTGCCACCTCCGCGTCCCCGGGGCAGCAGACGATGTCGCCCGGCGCGCCGTCCACCCCACCAGACACCTCGTCGCCCGCTTCCGACAGGAGCACTCCCATGGACATCCGGGTCACCCTCGACGGCCGCCCCGTCGACGCCACCTTGAACGACAGCCCCGCCGCCGGAGACTTCGCCGAGCTGCTCCCGCTCACCCTGGACCTGGAGGACTTTCACGGCACGGAGCGGATCGCCGACCTGCCGCGCGAGCTGAACACCGCCGGCGCGCCCGAACCGACCGCGGCCAGGGTCGGCGACATCGCCTACTACGCCCCCTGGGGCAACCTGGCCCTCTTCTACCAGGACGGGCCTGCCCCCTCCGCCGACCTGCTCATCCTCGGCCACCTCGACGTCAGCGCCGACCAGCTCGGCCGGGCCGACCGCATCACCATCGAAGCCGCCTCCTGACCCCGACGACTCCCTGAACCCCTCAGAGGAGGAGAAGTACCCGTATGCCTTCCGTAGCCGGCGCCCCCGCGGGCACGCTGCCCTTCGTCGTGTGGGTGCTCGCCGCCGGCACCATCCTGATGGGCACCACCGGACCGCGGTGAAGTCAGCGAAGTCCTGGTGGTGTGGTTCGCGGAGCTCGGGGTGAGCGCGGTCGGTGGGGGCGCGGCCGACGACGAGGACGTCGGTGACCTTCTCGTCGCGCGGGCAGGCTTGCAGTACTCCCTGGCCCCACCAGGCGGGGGCCCCGAAGATGATGACGCGCACAGTGTTCCTGTGCCGTGGTACCGGGTGATCCGTTGGGCGGGTCGCTTGGGCTCAGACGGGGAACCTGACGTCGGTGAGCTGCTCGGACACGGCCCACAGACGCTGCTGGACGGCCGTGTCGTGGGACTTCTTGCTGGAGGCGACCGCCTCGGGGTAGCCGCGGGTTCCGCCCATGCCGCCGGGGCCGTAGTACTGGCCGCCGGTGACGGCGGGGTCGGTGGCCGCGCGCAGGGTGGGCAGCGCGCCCATGGCGGCCGGCTGGCTGATCAGCGGGAGCGCCAAGTCCGCTGCCTTGCGCAGTGGGCGGGGCAGGTTCTGCTGGAGTTCGGTGGCGGCGGCGCCCGGGTGTGCGGCGGCGGCGATCGTGGTGCCGTGCGGGGCGAGGCGGCGCTGGAGTTCGTAGGTGAACATCAGGTTGGCGAGCTTGGCCTGCCCGTAGGCGGCGACGCGGTTGTAGGAGCGGTCGAACTGCAGGTCGTCGAAGTGGATGCTGGCCTGGATGCGGTGGCCGAAGCTGCTGACGGTCACCACCCGGGAGTCGGCCACGGGCAGCAGCGCGTCGAGCAGGAGACCGGTGAGCGCGAAGTGGCCGAGGTGGTTGACGCCGAACTGCATGTCGAACCCGTCCTGCGTCTTGCGCCGCGGGGTGTACATCACGCCGGCGTTGTTGATCAGCAGATCGATCCTCGGGTGGGCGGCGCGCAGTTCAGCGGCCGCGGTCCGCACCGATGCCAGGGACGCCAGGTCCAGTTGTTGCAGGCTGAGCTGGGCACCGGGCACGCGGTCGGCGATCTCGGTGGCGGCCCGGCGGCCCTTGTCGAGGTCGCGGACGGCGAGGACGACGTGCGCGCCGCGCGCGGCCAGGACTCGTGCGGTCTGAAGGCCCAGCCCGCTGTTGGCGCCGGTGACGACGGCGATGCGGCCCTTCTGGGACGGGACGTCGTTCTCGGTCCATCGGGCGGCGGTCGTGCGGGCCATGATCGGGCCTTTCCGTGCTGGGGAGACGGGTGATGCGGAAGGTGCGCGGGTTTGGGGTTCGCCCGGCGCCTCGCGTGTCTCGGGCCGGGCGCGAGGCGCCGGACCGTGGAAGGCCGTCAGCCCTGGGCGGCCTGGGAGACGGGAGCCCACTCGGCCCACGATTCGAGGCGCTGGCCGTAGACGTTCCTGACGTGGTCGACCATGTGGCTGCCGAAGAGCACGCGCAGCGGCGGGTTCTCGGCATCGACGATCCGCAGCAGTGCCTGGCCGGCGGCTTCGGGGCTGCCGTATTCGGTGCCGGCGAGCTGCTCGGCCAGCGCATCGCGCAGCGGCTGGTAGACGTGGTTCGGCTCGGCGTGCACGGCGGAGGAACCGCGCCAGTCGGTGGCGTAGCCGCCCGGCTCGACCAGGGTCACCTTGATACCGAAGCCCGCGACCTCGGCCGCGAGGGACTCGGACAGGCCCTCGACAGCCCACTTCGAGGCGTGGTAGACGCCGGTCTGGGGGAAGGCGGTCACGCCGCCGACGCTGGAAACCTGGACGATGTGGCCGCTGCCCTGCGCGCGCAGGATCGGCAGCACGGCCTGGGTGACGTGGAAGACACCGAACACGTTGGTCTCGAACTGGTCGCGCACCTGCTGCTCGCTGACCTCCTCGACCGCGCCGAACAGGCCGTAGCCGGCGTTGTTGACGACCACGTCGAGCCGCCCGAACTCCTCGTGCGCGGCCGACACGGCCCCCTGCACACCAGCGCTGTCGGTGACATCGAGGGGCAGCGGCAGCACCGCGTCCCCGTACTTCGCCGCCAGGTCGTCGAGGGTGGTGACGGTGCGGGCGGTCGCGGCGACCTTGTCGCCGCGACCGAGCGCCGATTCAGCGAAGGAGCGGCCGAAGCCGCGCGACGCGCCGGTGATGAACCAAACCCTGCTCATGGAGAACCCTTCACATGCCGGAGGCGGTGCGCCGGGGGCGCCGCACCACTGTAGCCAGGTTACTGGACTCGTCTAAAAATCGACGAGTCCAGCAAGTATGATTCCGGGAGGGAGGATCCATGGGCCTGCGGGAACGGAAGAAACTCGCCGCGTGGCGCGCCATCAGCGAGGCGGCACTGCGCCTGTTCGAGGAACAGGGCTTCGAGGCGACCACGGTCGAGCAGATCGCGGCAGCCGCCAACGTGTCCCGGGCCACCTTCTTCAACTACTTCGCCGGCAAGGAGGCCGTCGTCTTCGACCAGGACCCCGAAGCCCGCGAACGCTGGCGCGCCCGGCTGGAGGCCCGGAGTCCCGGCGAACCGCTCTGGGAATCACTGGCCGCGATCATGATCGAGGTCAACACCGGACTCCGCGAGCGCATGCCGCTCATGCGCCGCCTCAAAGCGCAGTCCCCGGCCCTCGCTCGGGCGAGCCAGGCATCCGGAGACCAACTGCGCAACGATCTCCAGACCTGGATCCTGACCCAGATGCCCGGCGAGGACGCCATGATCGCGATCCTCCAGCTCAACATGGCCCTCGCCGCTTCCGGCGCCGCGTACCAGAGCTGGAAGGCCGACGAGGACTTCGACACCTACATCGAGCGCCTGCGCACTTGCCTTGCCGTCGCGGGCGCCGGCGTCGCGGACGCTCTCGGCTACGACAGGACCACCAGCCGCCTCCTCAGAGAAACCGGCGGGACATGGAGTCGATACGCCGCTGGTGAGCACAGACGAGCACCAACAGGCTGGGCCCCTCGGAGAACCGGCGACAGTTGATTACGGGACCCCACCAGCACTGGGGCCGTGCTTGGCCTGCCGGACCGACACATAGAAGCGGTTCGCTGCCGGGGCGGCTCACTCCGGGGTGGTCTGGGAGGTCGCGGTTGTTGGGGCCGCGTCGCCGGTGGCTGCGGGAAAGAGGCGTTGGACGGCGGTGACGATGGCCGTCCGGCGGGCCGCCAGGAAAGCGTCGCGTTCCTCGCCGATGGGAGTGAGGCTGGTCTGGCCGGCCCACGAAGTGGCCAGCTGGCTGACGAACACGAGGATGTCCTCGGGGTCCCAGGCGGGGTCGAGGTGGCCGGCGTCCTGCGCCTGGCGTAGCTGCTCGATCTTGCGGCGCACTGACTCTCGCAACGGGTCGCCGGGGAGAGTCTCCTCGCCCGCCAGTTCCAGTTGTCCCCACACCATCAGCCGGTGCCGTTCAGGGTGGCGGATGGCGTGGTCATGCACACGGCCGGCGTAGCCCGGGAGGTCGGTGGGATCCAGCGGGACGGCTTCGGCCATGGCCGCGAGTTCCCGGCCGGCGACGAACCGGTAGAGCTCCTCCTTGCTGCGGAAGTACGCGTACACACGTTCCTTGCCGGTTCGCGCGGTCTTGGCGATCCGCTCGACCCGTGCCCCCGCGATGCCGTGGCGGGCGAACTCGGCCGTGGCCGCGGCAACGATGCGATCTCTGGTGGCGTCGGTCATGCTGCTGCGGGGGGCCATGCGTCCCAGCCTACCTAACCGAACCGTTCGGTTTTGCAGGGGCGAGTGAAGCGTGTACGGTCGAACCGAACCGTTCGGTTTTGCGCAGGGAGTGCCTCATGCGACAGCGCACACTGGGCCGCCAGGGCCTGACCGTCTCCGAGATCAGCTACGGCGCGATGGGCACCGCCTTCGCCTACGGCCCCTCGGACGACACCGCCTCGATCACCGCGATCCGCCGCGCCCACGAGCTCGGCGTGACCCACTTCGACACCGCGGAGATGTATGGCTGGGGAGAAGGCGAGAAGCTGCTCGGCAACGCCCTCGCGCCGATCCGCGACGAGGTGACGATCGCCACCAAGTTCGGCCTCACCCCGACCTTCGCCCCGAACTCACGGCCGGAGCACATCCGGGAGGTCGTCGACAACAGCCTCCGCAACCTGAGCGTCGAGGTGATCGACGTGCTCTACCAGCACGGCCCCGACCCCGACGTCCCGGTCGAGGACGTGGTGGGGGTGATGAAGGAGTTCGTCGACGCCGGCAAGGTCAGGTACCTCGGCCTGTCCAACACCGACGCCGAGTCCATCCGCCGTGCCCACGCGGTGCACCCGATCTCGGTCCTGCAGCACGAGTACTCGATCTTCGCCCACGACTCCGAGCAGTTCTTCCCCGTGCTGGAGGAACTCGGCATCGGACTGGTCGCCTACTCCCCGCTCGCCCGCGGCTTCCTCAGCGGCGCCGTGAAGTCCCGCGAGCACTACGACGCGGGCGACATCCGCCAGATGATTCCCTGGTGGGCTCCGGAGAACTTCGACCAGAACCTCTCCATCGTCACCGAGCTCACCAAGATCGCGGAGGGCAAGGGCGTCACCCTGTCACAGCTCGCCCTGGCGTGGCTGCTGGCGAAGAAGGACTACATCGTCCCGATCCCGGGATCGCGCGACCGCGAGCGGGTCGCGCAGAACATCGCCGCCGCCGACCTCGAGCTGACCGCTGAGGACCTCGCCCGCATCGACGAGATCGCACCCCGAGGCGGCATCGGCGGACGAGGCATGTGACACCCCGACCACCGGAACCTCGTCGGGCTCCATGGACAAGCCCTCCGACGGCATGGGCCGGCTCGCTTCCCCTCGGACGGGAGTGGGGCGGCCCATGCCGTCCCCATCGACAACGGGCGACCAGCGAGCCGCCAGATGGGGTTCGTCGGCCCCGACCGGAGCGTCGCGGCCCGCGACGGCTGCCAGGACGTGGCCGGAGACATTCGCGCCGTTCACAGGCGCCGGATACCGGCACACGCGTCTGGAGACCGTGGCAGCCCGGCATCGTCTGCCTGCGAACCCGCCCGCACCGGGTGACGGGAGGACAGCAGCCATCCGACACGTAGGAGTCAGTCACGGGACGGCCTCACGCCTCCAGAAAAAGAGCGGCCACGCTCCGGCGGGCAGGCCGCCGCGCAGGGGGCCTCAGATCCGGCCGTCCGGGGCGGTGCCGTCCGGCTGACGCCTGACAGGTACGAGTTGATGCGGGTGAGGCGGCCCTTGCGATCTCCGCCACGCCTGCTTCCCGACACGGCACAGCGCCAGTGCGAGTCCGCTGGCGGTTGTCAAGCGCGCCGGCCACGGCGTCACCGTCCTGTCTCCCGGCTCGGGCTCGGAGACGGTCGCCCGCCCGCGCCCCCGGTCCACACATGCCCTCATGCGCAGCGCGTGGAATCGAGGACGTCTCCGCGGTTACTACGTGCGGGTGACTGAGATGTTGAAGTCGAAGGTGCCGAGTGTCTCCCAGAGCATGAAGTAGAGCGGCATGTACATCTCGGTGCCGCGGGCGGTCCTGATGCCGCCGAGGTCGATGATGACGTCCTCCGGCCAGCCGAACTCGCGCAGCAGCCCCTTGACCGTCTCCTTGGCGTCGGCGTCCTCGCCCGCGACGAAGACGTTGTGCCGGCCGGGCACCCGTCCCGGCTCGATCATCACCTCGAAGAACACCGTGTTCAGCGTCTTGACGACGCGGGCGTCGGGGAAGGCGCGCTGGATCTGCTCGCCGAGGCTGTCCGTGTTCGCGAGCGTGAGCTTCGGCGGCATGCCCTGGGAGAGGTCGAGCGGCAGGGCGAGGTCGAGGAGCACCTTGCCGGCCAGGTTCGCGGCGCCGACCGCATCGAGCGCCGCCAGCGAGTTCACGCCCGCGGTCGCGTTGAGGACGAGCTCGCCGTGCGCGCCGGCCTCCGGGAACGGCAGCAGTCGCACGCCCTGGTTGGCCCGCTGCCACTCGGCGTAGGGCGGGTGCCCCATCGCGTCCGGCTCGGTA
>NZ_JAVREM010000120.1:0-9506 GCF_031845425.1 Streptomyces millisiae | reverse complement strand
GGCCAGGAGAGGGCCGGGGCGGTCGGCTGGTCGCGGCCTGGCCGCTGCGCCCTGCGGCGAAGCCGCCAGGCCCGCCCGGAGTGCCGGCGGCCGCGCGGCCGCCGGCGAAGCCGCCCTCACCTCGTGCGGAGCGCAGGGTTGGACCAATCGCCTTCCTCGGCGCGCGCGGAGCGCGAGAACGGCGGGTGGGTGGGGGAAAGCACGGCGCAGCCGAACCCAGCCCCCGTCCGGGAGGGCGGAGGTGCCTTCGGGGCGTTGACCCCGCCAGGGGTTACTCGTTGACGTCGAGGCCGAGGCTCGGGAGCAGGTCTTCGACGAGGGGCGGGATGGTGACGTCGGGCGTGCCGAGGGACGGGGGGTCGGTGGGGGACTCGGAGGTCCGGTCGTCGGGGGAGCCGGGGAGGAGGTCGTCGGTGCCGGGCAGCGAGGGGACGCCGAGCAGGCCGTGGCTCTCCTCGGGCGTTTCCTGCTTGGGGGTGCCGGCCGGGGCGGGGCGGTGGTCGTCGTCGGGGGTGGCGGGCTCCCGCCGGTGGTCGCCGGTCGGGGACTCCGCGGTGGTGGACGGCTGGTGGGCGGCGGACGGGTCGTGGCCGGCGGAGGCCGGGTCGCGTGGCTCGCGGGGGAGGAC
Organism: Streptomyces millisiae; assembly: GCF_031845425.1. NCBI lineage: Bacteria > Bacillati > Actinomycetota > Actinomycetes > Kitasatosporales > Streptomycetaceae > Streptomyces > Streptomyces millisiae. The sequence goes on along the minus strand of NZ_JAVREM010000120.1, from coordinate 8,878 downwards.
GGAGCGCAGCGGCGCGATGTCGTCCTCCATGGCCTCGAAGACGTCGTTGACCTCGGTGCCGACGCCGCGCAGCTGGGCCGGGAGGCGCAGGCGGAGTTCGGACCAGGCGTCGCGGTGGGTGGCGGAGAAGGTCGACAGGGAGGCCATCGGGTCGATGGAGCCGCCGGTCTCGTAGGCCTGGGAGAGCAGCCGGTGGCCCTCGGCCGCGTCGTCGCGCATGTTGGTGAGCGCGCGGTGGATGGCGCCGAGGTCGTCCTCGTCGAGCGCGCCGGCGCGCTGCCGCTCGAGCAGGCGGCGGGCCTCGTTGAGCCGGGTGGCGGCGTGGTCGAGGTAGACGCGGCCGCGGTCGGCGTCCCCGTCGGTGAAGTCGAGGCGGAGGTCCTCCATGCCGCGCTTGAGGCCGTAGAGGGTGTCGCCGGGGAGCGCGTCGGTGCTCGCGGCGGCGACGCCGCCGAAGGCGCCCGCCGCCACGCCCATGGTGAGGCCGCCGGCGGCGAGGCCCTTGGTGAGGCGTGACCTCGGGCGCAGGGCGCTCAGCCTGGGCACCGGCACCGCCCGGTGGGAGCCGCGGCCCGGGCGGGCCCGGCGGGGGCCCGGCAGCCGCTCGGCGTTCCCCGCCGTGGCCTCGCCGCCGCGCTCCAGCGCGGCGATGAGCATGGCGCGCTGCTCCGCCTTGGTATCGGCGCGGAGCTCCGGGCGGGGCAGGGCGGCCAGCCTGTCCACCAGGGACAGCAAGGCGGCCTGCTCCGGCCCGTCCGTCGGCTGGTCCGCCGCCGCCGGCCCGCTGTCGAGCCTGGGCTGCTCGAGCCCGGTCTCGTCGAGGAGCTGGGCGAAGGCGTTGGCCCGGCGGTTGGCCGACACGGATCCGATCACGGGCTGCACCTCCTCTCGTCACAGGATCGACGCGACTCGCTACCGACCGTGTGGAGCGAGTGCACTGCTTGTCCAATTGGCGACAACGAGCGGACGGGCACTCGGGTTACGGCTGGCAGATTATGTGACCGATCGGGTGAGGTTGATCACGCTCTGTTTACGAGCGGAGGTGACACGCGAGGGTTAACGCGCGTCGTCCGGCAGCAGTCTCGCCAGGGTGCGAACGGCCCGGTATTGCAGGGTTTTGATGGCTCCCTCGTTCTTCCCCATCACCCGGGCGGTCTCGGCCACGGAGAGGCCCTGGAGAAACCGCAGCGTGACGCATTCCTGCTGCTGGGGGTTGAGCTTGCGGACGGCTTCGAGCAGCGCGGAGTTGGCCAGGGACTCGAGCACCGAGTCCTCGGGGCTCCGCTCGACCTCGTTGGCGTCCAGCATCTCCCCGGTGGTGACCTCGAGACGGAAGCGGCTGGACTTGAAGTGATCGGCGACCAGGTTGCGCGCGATGGTGACGAGCCACGCGCCGAAGTCGCGGCCCTGCCAGGTGAAGGTGCCGATCCGGCGGAGCGCGCGCAGGAAGGTCTCGCTGGTCAGGTCCTCGGCGGTGGCCCGGCCGCCGACCCGGTAGTAGATGTACCGGTAGACGGTGTCGGAGTAGTGGTCGTAGAGGCAGCCGAAGGCCTCGGCCTCGCCGGCCTGGGCGCGCTCGACGAGGTCCATCATGCGGCGGCTGTCGCTGGGGGCCGTGTCGCGCGCGGTGGAGGCTCCGGCGGCGCCCGGGCGGGCGCGTCTGCCCATGGTGGCGGTGCCGGCGGTGCCGGTGGCGCCGTCGGCGAGGGCGTAGGCCGGGCCGGCGGGGGTGGCGGGGGCGGGTGTGGCGAGGGTGGGCACGGCGTACGCGGTGGGGACGAGGGCGCGCAGCCGGTCGACGACCGTGGTGCGCAGCGTAGCCAGGCCCGAGGCGTCAACCCCGACGTGTGGGTACACGGGACTCCCAGAGGCAGAGCTTCCAAACACGTGCAGTGGTCGGCCCGTCACCCGTCAACTGGCGGGGAACGGGTGAGGACCGGATTGCGTCTGAGGAGAATAACGCTTCGTGCTGACGGTGCTACGCGTAGTTGCGAAAATCGCCGATTCGGTTTGATGAGTTACACGTTGTGTATGGTGCGCCACGCAAACGCCATGGTCTTCATGATCGCCGCATGATCGGATTTGCCACCTCAGTGACCGAGTTCGACCGATGGGGGCGTGGAGGTCTGGCTGCGCCTGGTGCTGGGTAAGGAATTGGGGTTGCCCGCGCGGGCCGCGTGGGAGCGGGCGTTCAGCGGCGGCGGCGGTGCAGCGCCAGCGCGGCGGCCGCGCCGCCGGCCACGGCGCCGGCGCCCGCGGCGGCCGGCACGCCGACGCGGACGGCCTTGCGGCCCGTCCGGTAGTCGCGGCGCCGCCAGCCCATCGCGCGGGCGTGGGCGCGGAGCTTGCTGTCCGGGTTGATCGCGTACGGGTAGCCGACGAGCGAGAGCAGCGGGATGTCGTTGGCCGAGTCGCTGTAGGCGGCGCAGCGTTCGAGGTCCAGGCCCTCGGCGGCGGCCAGCGCGCGGACGGCCTCCGCCTTGGCGGGGCCGTGCAGCGGCTCGCCGACGAGCCGGCCCGTGTAGACGCCGTCGACCGACTCCGCGACGGTGCCGAGGGCGCCCGTCAGGCCGAGGCGGCGGGCGATGATGGTCGCCGTCTCGACCGGCGCGGCCGTCACCAGCCAGACGCGCTGGCCGGCGTCCAGGTGCGCCTGGGCGAGGGCCCGGGTGCCGGGCCAGATGCGGTCGGCCATGTACTCGTCGTAGATCTCCTCGCCGATGGCGGTGAGTTCGTCGACGCGGTGGCCCCGGACGATGGAGAGCGCGCTCTCCCGCGCGTCCTGCATGTGGCCGGCGTTCTCGGCGCCGGCCAGCCGGAAGTACGCCTGCTGCCAGGCGAACCTGGCCAGCTCGCGCTTGCGGAAGAACTTGCGCTTGTAGAGGCCCCGGCCCAGGTGGAAGATGGCCGCGCCCTGCATCACGGTGTTGTCGAGGTCGAAGAACGCGGCGGCCCTGGCGTCGCCGGGGACGGGGAACTCGGGCTCCTCGGCGGGGGATTCGAGGCTGGCCGCCTCCTGCTGTGCCTGCCGCGCGGCCTCGGCGGAGGCGGCCCCGGCGAGCCGGGTGCGGTCGGTGGTGGGCCGCCTGCGGGGGGTGAGCCAGCGGGGGCGCGGGGCGGCCGCGAACGGGCGCGTGAGGCGGGGCCGTGCCATGCCGTTGAGAATACCGGCCGTTGGTTCGAACGCGGGCTGCGGCTGGCGCCGCGCGCATCCGCACGGATCGGCGGTTGGCGGCTTGGCCGCGCGCAGCGCGGAGGCGCCGCCGCGCCGAGGCGCGGCAGAATGGGGGGCATGAGTCCGCTGTTTCGGGCGCGGCGTGGGGGCGGCGCGCGGCTGGTGACGTTGGTCGGGAAGCCGGGGTGTCACCTGTGTGACGCCGCGCGGGAGGTGGTCGCCGGGGTCTGTGGGGAGGCCGGGGTGGCCTGGGAGGAGAAGGACATCACCCGGGACGAGGAGCTGTACCGCCTGTACTGGGAGCAGATCCCGGTGGTGCTCGTCGACGGTGAGCAGCACGACTTCTGGCGCGTGAACCCGGAGCGGCTGCGCCGGGCCTTGGGGGCTTGACCCGGTTTGGATTACCATACGAGGTCGTTTTCTCCCCCGGCGGGCGCATACGTGAGGAGTGTGACCGGGTGTCCTCGTTGGCGTATGTGGCACCGGTCACTTTGGCCGGGCAAAACGGACACCATCTTTGTGCACGCGTTCACAAAGGCATAGCCTGGGCCGGACGGAGCCGTACCGGCGTACATGTGTGCGCCTCGCGCGCCCGCCCTCCGCTTGGCCCGACCGGCAGGAGCACCGTGGCAACTGGCCGAAACCACCGACCGGCGACCCGTAGCCGAGGAATCCCCGAGGCGACGGTCGCCCGGCTTCCGTTGTACCTGCGGGCGCTGACCGCGCTCTCCGAGCGCTCGGTGCCGACGGTCTCGTCCGAGGAGCTGGCGACCGCCGCCGGGGTGAACTCGGCGAAGCTCCGCAAGGACTTCTCGTACCTCGGCAGCTACGGCACCCGTGGCGTCGGGTACGACGTCGAGTATCTCGTCTACCAGATCTCCCGCGAGCTCGGGCTCACCCAGGACTGGCCGGTCGTCATCGTCGGCATCGGTAACCTCGGGGCCGCGCTCGCCAACTACGGCGGCTTCGCCTCCCGTGGCTTCCGGGTGGCGGCGCTGATCGACGCCGACCCGGCGATGACCGGGCGGCAGGTGGCCGGCATGGGCGTCTCCCACGTGGACGACCTGGAGCAGATCATCCAGGCCAACGGCGTCTCCATCGGCGTCATCACCACCCCGGGCGGCGCCGCGCAGCAGGTCTGCGACCGCCTGGTGGCCGCCGGCATCACCTCGATCCTGAACTTCGCGCCCACCGTGCTGTCCGTGCCCGAGGGCGTCGACGTGCGCAAGGTCGACCTGTCGATCGAGCTGCAGATCCTCGCCTTCCACGAGCAGCGCAAGGCCGCCGACGAGCTGGCGGCCGGCCGCAACGGCACGCCGCGCGTGCCGGCGGCGGTCGAGCGCCGCGCCGGGCGGGCCGAGGACGGCCCGGAGGGCGACATCCCGGCGGTGATGCCCGCATGACTCTGCTGGTGATCGGTCTCAGTCACCGCAGTGCCCCGGTGAGCGTGCTCGAGGCGGCCGCGCCCGCGCCCGACGCGCGCGGCAAGCTGCTGCGCGACGCCGCCGGCGCGGGCGGCGCGGGGCGCCCGCCGGCGCTGGAGGCCGCGCTGCTCGCGACCTGCAACCGCATCGAGCTCTACGCCGTGGCGGAACGATTCCACGCCGGGGTCGCCGAGCTCAGGGCGCTGCTCAGCCGGCACACCGGGATGAGCCAGGCCGAGCTCGAGCCCTACCTCTACACGCACCACGAGGACCGGGCCGCCGAGCACCTGCTGAGCGTGGCCTGCGGGCTCGACTCGATGGTGGTGGGCGAGGGCCAGATCCTCGGGCAGATCAAGTCGGCGCTGGCGCTGGCGCAGGAGGAGCACACGGCCGGCCGGCTGCTGAACGAGCTGTTCCAGCAGGCGCTGCGGGTCGGGAAGCGCGCGCACAGCGAGACCAACATCGACCGCGCGGGCCAGTCGCTGGTCACGTTCGGCCTCGAACAGCTGAACGGCGGACGGGCGGGCGTCGACTGGGTGCGCGGCAGGCGTGCCCTGGTGATCGGGGCGGGGTCGATGTCCTCGCTCGCCGCGACGACCCTCGCCCGCGCCGGTGTGGCCGAACTGGTGATCGCCAACCGGACGCTGGAGCGTGCGGAGCGGCTCGCCGCGGGGCTCTCCGCGGAGGACGGGACGCGGGCCCGCGCCGTGCCGATCAACGCCATCTCCATCGCCGCCGAGCTCGCGCTCGCCGACGTCGTCGTGTCCTGTACGGGCGCCACCGGCCTGGTGCTGACCGCCGAGGCGGTCGCCGGGGCCGTGCGCGAGCGCGCCCGCCGCGCCGGCGGCGGCGCGGCCCCCGAGCTCACCGTGCTCGACCTGGCCATGCCGCGGGACGTCGACGCCGCCGTGCACGACGTCGAGGGCGTGCGGCTGGTCGACATCGAGTCACTCGCCGCCGCCTCGGCCGACGCGCCGATGGCCGCCGACGTGGACGCGGTGCGCGGCATCGTCGCCGAGGAGGTCGCGGCGCTCGGCGCCGCCCGGCGCGCCGCCCACACCACCCCGACCGTGGTCGCGCTGCGCGCCAGGGCCTCCGAGGTGGTCGCCGGCGAGCTGGCCCGCCTGGAGGGGCGGCTGCCGGACCTCGGCGAGCGCGAGCGCGCGGAGATCGGCAGGACCGTGCGGCGCGTCGTCGACAAGCTGCTGCACGCGCCGACCGTGCGCGTCAAGGAGCTCGCCGCCGAGCCGGACGGCGCCTACTACGCGGCGGCACTGCGCCAGCTGTTCGACCTCGGCACGCCGCTCGAGCCGCAACAGCTTGATCAGAAGGAGCGGTCATGAACGCACAGCGAGCCCTCAGGCTCGGCACGCGGCGCAGTCCGCTCGCCATGTCCCAGTCACGGGGCGTCGCCGATCTCGTCACCCGGCTCACCGGACGGCCCGTGGAACTGGTCGAGATCACCACCTACGGCGACGTCTCCCGGGAGAGCCTGGCCTCGATCGGCGGCACCGGCGTCTTCGTCTCGGCGCTCAGGGACGCCCTGCTCCGCGACGAGATCGACTTCGCCGTCCACTCGCTCAAGGACCTGCCGACGAGCCAGCCGGACGAGCTGACCCTGGCGGCCGTGCCGACGCGCGCGGACCCCAGGGACACGCTGGTGGCCCGCGACGGGCTCGGCTTCGAGCGGCTCGCGGTGGCGGCCGGCAGGGCCAGGATCGGCACCGGCTCGCCGCGCCGGATGGCCCAGCTGCACGCCTGGGCGCGATCCCTGGGTTGCGAAATCGAAACGGTCCCGATCCGGGGGAATGTCGACACCCGCATCGGGTACGTGCGCTCCGGTGAGCTCGACGCGGTCGTGCTCGCCGCCGCCGGACTGTACCGCCTCGGTCGGGAGACGGAGATCACCGAATTCCTCGCGCCCGACATCGTCCTACCCGCCCCCGGCCAGGGGGCACTGGCGATCGAGTGCGCCGCGTCCAACACGGCCCTCGCCGCCGAGCTCGCCGGGCTCGACGACCCGCACACCCGGGTCGCCGTGACCGCCGAGCGCACCCTGCTCGCCACCCTGGAAGCCGGCTGCAGCGCACCCGTCGGTGCGTACGCGGACCTGCTCGCCGAGGCGGCCGGGCAGTCCATCACCGAAATGCGCCTGCGCGGCGTCGTCGGCACCACCGACGGCTCGACGCTGGTGCAGCTGTCCACCACCGGTCCCGTACCGGCTTCCGTCGAGGAGGCCGCGGCCACAGGCCGCGAGCTCGCCGACGAGATGCTCGCCAAGGGCGCGGCCGGTCTGATGGGGGAGCGAGCACATTGAGCCCCATTACCGCACGCACCGCACAAGCCAAGCGGGTCAGGACGTCGCCGACCGCCGTCGCCCACAGCGCTGGTTTCGGACACGTCACCTTCCTCGGTGCCGGACCCGGAGACCCGGGTCTGCTCACTCTGCGGGCCGTCGACGCGCTGGCCCAGGCCGATGTGCTGATCGCCGATCCCGAGGCGTACGAGGTGGTGCGCGCCCATGTCAGGGCGGGAACGGACGTCCCGCTGCAGGCCACGGGCGCGGACCCCGCTGCCGGCGGCGCGGCGGCCGGGACCGTCGATGCCGCTGATCTTGTCATGCGGGCCGCGCGCGGCGGCAAGCGGGTGGTGCGTGCGGTCGCCGGCGACCCCGGCATGGACGCCGACGCCACCGCCGACATGCTCGCGCTGGCCGCCGAGGGCATCACGTTCGAGGTGGTGCCCGGCATCGCGCACGGCGTCGGCGTGGCCGCCTACGCCGGGGTGCCGCTGCGCGACCCGGAGGGCGGCGACGTCCGCTTCGTCGACGGGCCGACCGCCGACGACAGATGCTGGACCGAGGTCGGCGCGAGCGACGCCACCGTCGTGGTCTCCACCACGCTGGAGGCCGTGGCCGTCACGGCGGGCCGGCTGATCGCGGCCGGCCGTAAGCCGGACACCCCGCTGTCGGTCACCGTCGCCGGCACCACGACCCGCCAGCGCACGTGGACGGCGACGCTCGGCACCGTCGAGCGCACGCTGAAGTCCGCGAAGGTGCTGCCCTCGGCCGAGGGCGACCGTCCGGCGATAGCCGTGGTCGGGGAGCGCAGCGCGCCGGCGCAGCGCGACCAGCTCGCCTGGTTCGAGTCCAAGCCGCTGTTCGGCTGGAAGGTGCTTGTGCCACGCACCAAGGAGCAGGCGGCCTCGCTCTCCGAGCAACTGCGCTCGTACGGCGCGGTGCCGAGCGAGGTGCCGACGATCGCGGTCGAGCCGCCGCGCACCCCGCAGCAGATGGACCGCGCGGTCAAGGGCCTGGTGACCGGGCGGTACGAGTGGATCGCCTTCACCTCGGTCAACGCGGTCAAGGCGATCCGCGAGAAGTTCGAGGAGTACGGCCTGGACGCGCGGGCCTTCGCGGGCATCAAGGTCGCGGCGGTCGGCGAGCAGACGGCGCGGGTGCTGCAGGAGTTCGGCGTACGGCCCGACCTGGTGCCGAGCGGCGAGCAGTCGGCGGCGGGGCTGCTCGAGGACTGGCCGCCGTACGACCCGGTCTTCGACCCGATCGACCGCGTCTTCCTGCCGCGCGCCGACATCGCCACCGAGACGCTGGTCGCGGGCCTCGTGGAGCTCGGCTGGGAGGTGGACGACGTCACGGCCTACCGGACCGTGCGGGCGTCGCCGCCGCCGGCGGAGACCCGGGAGGCCATCAAGGGCGGCGGCTTCGACGCGGTGCTGTTCACGTCGTCGAGCACGGTGCGGAACCTGGTGGGCATCGCGGGCAAGCCGCACAACGTGACGGTGATCGCCTGCATCGGCCCGGCCACGGCCCGCACCGCGGAGGAGCACGGCCTGCGGGTGGACGTCATGGCGCCCGAGCCGTCCGTGCTGGCGCTGGCCGAGGCGCTGGCCGAGTACGGGGCCGCGCGCCGCGCGGCGGCGATCGAGGCGGGCGAGGTGTTGAAGCGGCCGAGCGAGAAGCGGCCGCAGCGGCGTCGCCGAGCGTAACCGCCCTGCCGGGCGGAGCGACTCGAAGGGACCGCAACCGCCCACCGGCCCGCCCCCTCCGCTCGCCGCGAGCGGAGGCCGCGCCCCCTGTTCGCGCTTCGCGCGGCCCCTGCGGGGCTGTTCGCGCTTCGCGCGGCCCCTGCGGGGCTGTTCGCGCTTCGCGCGGGGCCCCTGCGGGGCTGTTCGCGCTTCGCGCGGGCGCTGTTGCTGGTGCTTTCGCGCCGGCCGGAGCGCGTGAGAAGGGCGGGTGGGTGGGGGCACACCGCGCGGAGCG
>NZ_JAVREM010000119.1:0-9779 GCF_031845425.1 Streptomyces millisiae | reverse complement strand
GCCGCGCGACGACCCGCCCGGAGGGCGGGTGGGTGGGCGCGGCACCGCGCGGCCGGCGGAGCCGGGGCCTGCGGCGGCTGCGCCGCCGGGCCCCGCGCGAGGCCACCCGCCAAGGGCGGGTGGGTGGGCGCGGGCACCGCGGGGCCGCCGCCCCGCCGCCTGGTCGCGGCCAAGGCCGAGCGCCCAGCGACGTGGTGGTCTCCTCCACCCGGTAGGGTGGTATCGCTCGGCGAGGGAGGCCCCCAGGGGTTGTCCGTGATCGACGCGCTCTTCGTGGCTGGTCCGTTGGTCCGCCCTGGGCCGGGCGGCGTGATCGAGGCCCCACAGCGAGGAGCGAGGTAGAGCAATGGCTGATGTGAAGCTGACCGCCGAGGCGCGGCAGGAGTTCGGCAAGGGCGCGTCCCGGCGGATCCGGGCGGCGAACAAGGTGCCGGCCGTCATCTACGGGCACGGTTCGGAGCCGGTGCACGTGACCCTGCCGGGCCACGAGCTGATGCTGGCGCTGAAGACGCCGAACGTGCTGATCACCCTGGACGTCGCCGGCAAGCAGGAGCTGGTGATCCCGAAGGCCGTGCAGCGCGACGCCATCAAGGGTTTCCTGGTCCACATCGACCTGCTGCTGGTCAAGCGCGGCGAGAAGGTCACCGTCGAGGTGCCGGTGCACACCGAGGGCGAGCTGGCCCCGGGTGGCGGTCTGCTCGAGCACGTGCTGAGCGCGCTGCCGGTCGAGGCCGAGGCCACCCACATCCCGGAGTCGCTCAGCGTCTCGATCGAGGGCCTGGAGCCGGGCGCCTCGGTGCTGGCGAAGGACATCACGCTGCCGAACGGCACCTCGCTCGCGGTCGAGGAGGACACGGTCGTGCTGCAGGTCCTGCAGCCGCAGGCCGAGGAGCCGGCGCCGGCGGCCGCCGAGGGCGAGGGTGAGGCCGCCGAGGCGGCGGCGACCGCCTGACGGACGAGGAGCCCGAGCGGGAGACGGTGATGACGACGACGACCACGGACGAACCCTGGCTGGTCGCCGGCCTCGGCAACCCGGGGCCGCAGTACGCCGCGAACCGGCACAACGTCGGCTTCATGGTCGTCGACCTGCTGGCCGAGCGGATCGGCGGGAGGTTCTCGTCACACCGGTCCCGCGCCCTGCTGTGCGAGGGCCGGCTCGGCGCGCCCGGCGCCGGCGGCCCGCGCGTGCTGCTGGCCAAGCCGATGACGTACATGAACGTCTCGGGCGGGCCCGTCACGTCGCTCAGCACCTTCTACAAGGTCCCCGTCTCCCGGCTGGTCGTGATCCACGACGAGTTGGACATCGGCTTCGGCGCGCTGCGCCTCAAGCTGGGCGGCGGGGACAACGGGCACAACGGGCTGAAGTCCATCACGGCCTCGCTGGGCCGGGACTACTACCGGGTCCGCTTCGGCATCGGCCGCCCGCCGGGCCGGATGGACGTGGCGGCGTTCGTGCTGAAGGACTTCTCGCCGGTCGAGCGCAAGGAGCTGGACCTGCTCGTCGACCGCGCCGCCGACGCCGTGGAGAGCCTGCTGACGGAGGGTCTGGAGCGGGCCCAGAGCGCGTACAACAGCTGACGGAGAGCGACGGGGGTTGACCGGCCGCCGGGCCGTGGCCAAAGATCGGCGGCATGTCCGCGACCACCCGCACCGTTCGCCGCAGCTTCGCCCGCCGGGCGGGTGAGAGTGCCTTCGGCGTCCTGCTGCTCGTGCGGTACCTCCTCCTGGGGCTGCTGACGTTGCTGATCGTGGTCGGCGGCTTCCTCGGGTCCTGGGACACGGCGCGGGACGCGATGTCCCCCGGTGACCTGCCGCAGGGCCGGCTGACGCTCGCCGCCTGCTCCGACGACGCCTGCACCGGCGTCTTCGAGCCGAGCGGCGCGACCGTGGCGCTGGTCCAGCCGATCGCCCGCGAGCCGGGCGAGACGCTCGACGTCGCCGTGTACGAGGACACCGGAGAGGCGATCCGCACCGGGCTGCCCGGCGTCCTCTACTCCTGGCTGCCGCTGATGGGCGCCCTGCTGCTGGCGTCGGTCGTGATCGCCGGCGGCCTGCGGATGTACCGCGTGGCGGCCGCCACCGGGGCGACGGCGCTGGCCGCGCTCGGGCTGACGTTCGCCCTGTGGATCTAGGCGACCAGGACGGGGCGGCGTCGCACCAGCATCACCAGGACGGCCGCCACCGCGCACAGCATGCCGGCCGAGGTCCAGGCCAGGTCGTAGGAGCCGGTGACGTCCCGGATCAGTCCGGCGCCGAAGGCGACGACGGCGGCGCCGAGTTGGTGTGAGGCGAGGACCCAGCCGAAGACCACGCCGGCCTCCTCGCCGAAGTGCTCCCGGCACAGGGTGATCGTCGGCGGCACGGTCGCCACCCAGTCGAGCCCGTAGAAGACCACGAAGAACAGCATCGGCGGCTGCACCGAGGACTCGAACAGCACCGGCAGGAACAGCAGCGACAGGCCGCGCAGGGCGTAGTAGACGGCGAGCAGCCGGCGCGCGTCGTAGCGGTCGGTCAGCCAGCCGGAGAAGACCGTGCCGACCAGGTCGAAGATCCCGATCAGCGCCAGCAGCGAGGCGGCGACCGGCACCGGCATGCCGTGCTCGTGGGCGCCGGGCACGAAGTGGGTGCCGATCAGGCCGTTGGTGGAGGCGCCGCAGATCGCGAAGGAGACGGCGAGCAGCCAGAAGACCCGGGTGCGCATGGCTGAGCCGAGCGCGCCGACGGCCCGGCGGGCGGCGCCGGCCGGTGGGCGGGGTGGGGTGACGTAGTCGTCGCCGGCGCCGAAGGGGCGGATGCCGAGGTCCTCCGGGCGGTCCCGCAGCAGCCAGACCACCAGTGGCACCACGGCGAGCGCGCACAGCGCGACGGCGACCGCCGCCGCGCGCCAGCCGGGGCCCTCGACCAGCAGGCCGACGACGGGCAGGAAGACCAGGTTGCCGGCCGCGCCGCCGGCGGTGAGCACGCCGGTGACCAGTCCGCGGCGGGCGACGAACCAGCGGCCGGCGATGGTGGCCGAGAAGGCCAGCGCCATCGAGCCGGCGCCGAGCCCGACCAGGACGCCCCAGCAGAGCACCAGTTGCCACTGGCTGTCCATCCAGACGGTCAGGCCACTGCCGGCGGAGATCATCAGCAGCGCGCCGCACACCACCCGCCGGATCCCGTAGCGCTCCATCAGCGCGGTGGCGAAGGGCGCGGTGAAGCCGTAGAGCAGCAGGTTGACGGAGACGGCGAACGAGATCGAGCCGCGTGACCAGCCGAACTCGTCGTGCAGCGGGTCGATCAGCACGCCGGTGGTGGACCGGAAGCCGGCGGCGCCGACGAGCACCAGGAAGGCGACGAGGGCGACCCACCACGCCGGGTGGACGCGCGGCCCCGGGGCGACGGGGGTGGGGGTCGTTGGCTGTTCGGTCTGGGTCACCCCACGATCGTGCGGTGTCGGCGCCGGCCCGACGAGTGGCCCGACGGCCGTGATATGCAAGGATCGGGCCATGGACACCGCGAACGAGGAGAGCGAGCCGCGGCACCGGGTCGCGGTGCTGGTGCGGGACGGGCTGCTGCCCATCGAACTCGGCATCGTGCACCGGCTGTTCGGCCGGGCCAAGGCGGCCGACGGGCGGCTGCTCTACGAGGTGGTGACGTGCGCGGTCCGCCCGGGGCGGGTGCGCTCGGACGCCGACTTCGACATCGTCGTCGACGCGGGGCCCGAGGTCCTGGCCACGGCCGACACGGTGATCGTGCCGGCCGCGCACGGCAGCGACACCGCCGTCGAGGGCCGGATCTCGCGCGAGCTCAGCGCCGCGCTGGACCTGATCAGGCCGGGCACCAGGATCGCCTCCATCTGCACCGGCGCCTTCGTGCTGGCCGCCGCCGGGCTGCTCGACGGCCGGCGGGCCACCACCCACTGGGACGCCTGTGAGCGGTTCCGCAGGCTCTTCCCCCGGGTCCGCCTGGAACCCGACATCCTCTACACCGAGGACCACACCGGCGAGGCCCCCATCCTCACCTCGGCCGGCGTCGCGGCCGGCATCGACCTGTGCCTGCACCTGGTGCGGCGGGACTTCGGCGCGGCCGTCGCCAACTCGGTGGCCCGCCGCACGGTGGTGCCGCCGCACCGGGAGGGCGGGCAGGCGCAGTACGTGGAACGGCCGGTGCCGGGCGACGGCGAGCGGTCCACCGGGCGGGCCAGGGCGTGGGCGCTCGACCGGCTCGGCCAGCCGGTGACGCTGCGGCAGCTGGCCGATCTCGAGGCGATGAGCGTGCGCACGTTCACCCGCAGGTTCCGCGCGGAGACCGGTCTTTCGCCGCAGCGCTGGCTGGTCCAGCAGCGCCTGGAGCGGGCCAGGCAGCTGCTGGAGGAGAGCGACCTGCCGGTGGACCGGGTCGCCGAGCAGGCCGGCTTCGGCACGGCGGCCTCGCTGCGCCAGCACCTGCACCGGGCGCTGGGCGTGTCGCCCAGCGCCTACCGCCGAACCTTCCGCCGCGCCCCCGCCTGACCGGCGGGGCGCGGCCCGTCAGCCCGTGTTGCGCAGGCCCGCGGCCACGCCGTTGACGGTGAGCAGCAGGGCGCGGGAGAGCAGCTGGTCCGGCTCCTCGCCCCTGGCGGCCGCCTCGCGCTGCCGGTGCAGCAGGGTGACCTGGAGGTAGGAGATCGGGTCCAGGTAGGCGTCCCTGATGTGCAGGGTGCGCTGCAACGCCGGGTTGGCGTCGAGCAGTTCGCGCTCGCCGGTGATCCGCAGCACCTCGGCGACGGTCAGCGCGTGCTCCGCCTCGATGGTCGCGAAGACGTGCTTCAGCTCGTCCGGCACCAGCGTCTCCACGTAGTGGCGGGCGATCCGCAGGTCCGTCTTGGCCAGCGTCATCTCGACGTTGGACAGGAAGTTGCGGAAGAAGTGCCAGTGCTCGAACGCCTCGGCCAGCACGTCGTCGAGGCCGGCCTCGCGGGCCGCCCTGAGCCCGGTGCCCACGCCGAACCAGCCGGGCACGATCTGCCGCGACTGGGTCCAGCCGAACACCCACGGGATGGCGCGCAGTCCGTCGAGCCCGGCGCCGCTGTCCGGGCGGCGGGACGGGCGGGAGCCCAGGTGCAGCTCGGCCAGCTGGTCCACCGGGGTCGAGGCGAAGAAGTACGCCGGCAGGTCCGGGTCCTCGACCAGGCGGCGGTAGGCGGAGTGCGCCGCGTCCGAGACGGTGTCCATCGCCGCGTCCCAGCGGGCCAGCGCCTCCTGGGACTGCCGGGGCGCGGTGTGCAGGGCCGAGGCCTGGAGCGTGGCGGCGACCGTGAGCTCCAGGTTCTCCCTGGCGAGCGACGGCACCAGGTACTTGTCGGAGATCACCTCGCCCTGCTCGGTGACCTTGATCTCGCCCTCCAGGGTGCCCCAGGGCTGGGCCAGGATCGCGTCGTGGGTGGGGCCGCCGCCGCGGCCGACGGTGCCGCCGCGGCCGTGGAAGAGCCGCAGCCGCACCCCGTGCCGGTGCGCCACGTCGCGCAGCCGGCGCTGGGCCCGGTGGATCTCCCACTGCGAGGTGGTGATGCCGCCGAACTTCGACGAGTCGCTGTAGCCGAGCATGACCTCCTGCACGTCGTCCCGGAGCGAGACGAGCCGCCGGTAGGAGGGGTCGGAGAGCATCGAGTCGAGCAGTTCGTCGGCGATCTTCAGCTCGTCGGTGGTCTCCAGCAGCGGCACGATGCCGATCTTCGCCCAGCCGGCGTGCAGGTCGATCAGGCCGGCCTCGCGGGCCAGCACGGCGGCCGCGAACACGTCGTCCGCGCCCTGGCACATCGAAATGATGTATGACTCGATGACCTCGGGCCCGAAGCTGTCGAGCGCCCGGCGGACGGTCTCGAAGACGCCCAGGGTCTTGGCGCCGGCCGCGTCGAGCGGGGCCGGGGTCGGGGCCAGCGGGCGGCGCGAGCGCAGCTCCTTGGCGAGCAGCCTGGTGCGGTACTCGCGGGGCATGTCCGCGTAGCGCCAGGACTCCTCGCCGAGCCGGTCGAAGAGCTGGCCGAGCGCGTGGTGGTGGGCGTCGGCGTGCTCCCGCACGTCCATGGTGGCGAGTTGCAGGCCGAACGCGGCCAGCGTGCGCATCAGCCGCTCCAGGCGGCCGTCGGCGATCAGCTGGCCGCGGTGCTCGCGCAGCGAGTCCTGGACCAGCGCCAGGTCGGTCAGCAGCTCCCCGGTGCCCAGGTAGTCGCGGCCCGGCACGTGCGCGGTGCCCTCGGCGAGCCGGGCGCGGGTGTTGAGGAGCTTCTGCCGGATGCAGGTGACCTTGAGCCGGTAGGGCTCCTCCGCGTTGAGCCGCTTGTAGCGCGGGGTGATCTCGGGCAGCAGCGCGATGTCCCGGTCGAGGGAGTCGAGCAGCTCCTGGCTGGCGCCGCTGTTGCGGATCGAGTTGGAGAGCGCGCCGCGCAGCTCGTCGATGTGGCGCAGCGCGCTGGTGATGCCGTGCTCGTGCTGGAGCAGCAGCACGTCCCAGGTGACCTGGGGGGTGACGTTGGGGTTGCCGTCCCGGTCGCCGCCGATCCAGGTGCCGAAGGTCAGCGGGCGGCTGCCGGAGGGCATGGGGGCGCCGGCCCGCTCCAGTTCGGCGGCCAGGTCCTCCAGCACGTCGCCGACGGCGCCGGCGTGCAGTTCGTCCAGGTAGTAGACGGCGTTGCGCGCCTCGTCGGCCGGCTCGGGGCGGGCCACGCGCAGCTCGTCGGTCTGCCAGATGAGGTCGATGTTCTCGGCGAGCCGGAGGTCGGTGCGGCGCCGGTCGCCGCCGTGCTCGGCCTCCGGGTTGTCGAGCAGCTCGGCGATCTTGCGGAGCTTGGTGAGGACCGAGCGTCTCGCGGCCTCGGTGGGGTGCGCGGTGAACACCGGCCGCACGCCGAGGTTGGCCACGGTCTGCCGCAGGTGCGCCGGGTCGGCGTCCTTGAGCATGTCGGCGGTGCGGGAGAGCACCCCGCCCTCGGCGGCCCGGTGGTCGCGCAGCGCCCGGCCGCGGTGTACCTGCTCGGTGACGTTCGCGAGGTGGAAGTAGGTGGAGAACGCGCGCACCAGCTTGGCCGCGGTGGCCAGGTCGGTCGAGCCGAGCAGCTCGGCGGCGGCCTCGCCGTCCGTGCGGGTCAGGGCGCGAACGCGTTCGACCAGTTCAAGCAGCTCGGGGCCGTCCTGACGCACCAGCGTCTCGCCGAGCAGGTCCCCCAGACGGCGGATGTCGGCACGCAGCGCGGTACCGCTTTCCGGGGCGACCGGGTTGGGTGTCTCGTTGCTGTCGGGACTGCTCACGGTTGCGGCTCCTCGCAGCTGGGCTCTTCCGGGAGGTCGTTGGCTCAAGGGGGCGGGCTGAGGCGGACCTCGCTGTCCGACAGGCCAATCGTAGTCAGGGTGTGCCATCGGTCCGGCACGGCGCGGTCGCCTGGGTTTGCGCCGCTTGCGCCGTCCGCTACGACTTGCGATGGTTACGATGCCGTAGGTTACGGTCCCGTAGGTATCTCCTTCCCCCTCTCGGGAACCCCCCACTCCCCCCCACCGAGGAACCCCATGACCGCAAGTCCTGACCTGGCGCCAGCCGACCGGGCCGAAGCCGGCGCGCCCCCCGCTCCCCCCCTGCCGTCCGCCACCCTCGGCGGCGAGCGGCGCGGCACGGCGGAGCAGGTCGCGCTCCTCCTGTTCATCGTGGTGCCGTTCCTGGCGCTGCTCGCCGCCGTCCCGCTGGCCTGGGGCTGGGGGGTGAGCTGGCTCGACCTGACGCTGATGGTGGTCTTCTACTTCCTCGGCGTGCACGGCGTCACCATCGGCTTCCACCGGCACTTCACGCACCGCTCGTTCAAGGCCAAGCGGCCGATGCGGGTCGCGCTGGCCATCGCCGGCTCCTTCGCCGCCGAGGGCCCCGTGGTCCGCTGGGTGGCCGACCACCGCAGGCACCACAAGCACTCGGACGCGGAGGGCGACCCGCACTCGCCCTGGCGGTACGGCGAGACCGTGCCGGCGCTGGTCAAGGGCCTGTTCTGGGCCCACCTGGGGTGGATGTTCGACCGCGAGCAGACGCCGCAGCACGTGTACGCGCCCGACCTGGTCAAGGACGCCGACGTGCGCCGCGTCTCCCGGCAGTTCGCGCTCTGGACGACGGTGTCGCTGCTGCTGCCGCCGCTGCTCGGCGGGCTGCTCACGTGGTCGTGGCAGGGCGCGCTGAGCGCGTTCTTCTGGGGCTCGCTGGTGCGGATCGCGCTGATCCACCACGTCACCTGGTCGATCAACTCGATCTGCCACGCCGCCGGCAGGCAGCCGTTCCTCTCCCGGGACCGCTCCGGCAACGTGTGGTGGCTGGCGATCCTGTCCTGCGGCGAGTCCTGGCACAACCTGCACCACGCCGACCCGACGTGCGCCCGGCACGGCGTGGACCGCTGGCAGCTGGACTCCAGTGCCCGACTGATCAGCTGGTTCGAGAAGGCCGGCTGGGTCTACGACGTGCGCTGGCCGAAGCAGTCACGAATCGACGCCAAGCGCGCGATCCCGGGCGGCGAGGACACCGATTCGGGAGCGAACCGTAAGGAAAACCATCAGGGGAGCGCCGCACCGAACACGGCATGATGGGGGGCGTGGCGACCGACAACAGCATCAACGACGACGGCAAGGGCAGGACTCCGCGCCCCACGCGACGGGCCCGCCGGAGAATGACGGGCACCGAACGCCGGGAACAGCTGCTGGACATCGGCCGCACGCTCTTCGCGGAGCGCGGTTTCGAGGGCACCTCGGTGGAGGAGATCGCGGCCAAGGCCGGGGTCTCCAAGCCGGTGGTTTACGAGCACTTCGGCGGCAAGGAGGGGCTCTACGCGGTCGTGGTCGACCGGGAGATGAGCAGGCTGCTCTCGATGGTCACCGGTGCCCTGACCGCGGGCCACCCGCGCGAGCTGCTGGAACAGGCGGCGTTCGCGCTGCTGGACTACATCGAGCAGTACACGGACGGCTTCCACATCCTGGTGCGGGACTCGCCGGTCGCCCAGTCGACCGGCACCTTCGCCTCGCTGATCGGGGACATCGCGACCCAGGTCGAGGACATCCTGGGCGTCGAGTTCAAGGGCCGCGGCTTCGACGCGAAGCTGGCCCCGATGTACTCGCAGGCGCTGGTGGGCATGGTGGCGCTGACCGGGCAGTGGTGGCTCAACGTCCGCAAGCCCAAGAAGGCCGAGGTGGCCGCCCACCTGGTCAACCTGGCCTGGCACGGCCTCCAGGGCCTGGAGCACGACCCGCAGCTGGTGGGCCGGCGCCGGGCGTAGCGGCTCCCGACACAGCGAAGCGGCCCCCTCCCCGGGTGTTCGGGGAGGGGGCCGTCTCATCGTGGAGCACCGGTCAGGAGGCCGATGCGCCCGGGACTCGCTGGTCCTCAGTTGTTGGCGACGCCGTTCCCGGAGAGGAGCGCCAGGTCGTCCAGGAGGTGCGACAGCGGGTCGTCGCCGTCGATCTGCACCGAGTTCTCGGAGCAGTTCTGCTCGTTCTTGCTGGTGAGCACGTCCTGGACGCCGATCGGGATGGCGAGGACCTGGACCACGTTCTGCACGTCGAGCTGGCTGATCGGGATGCAGACCTCGTTCAGCGTGCCGTTGACGAGGCCGAGGTTCGGGCTCAGGACGCCACTGGTGGTGGTGTTGCCCGTGGCGTCGAAGTTCCCGTTGCCACTGATCGTGGTGGGGCCCTCGTCGTTGCTGATGGCCATGGCGGGGGCGGCAGCCATGCCCGCCACGCCGGCGGCGGTGGCCGCGACGGCGGCCGTGGCAAGCGTCTTCTTCAGCACTTGGC
>NZ_JAVREM010000118.1:0-9856 GCF_031845425.1 Streptomyces millisiae | reverse complement strand
CCGCCCACCCGCCCCTTTTCCGCTGGCGCGGTTCCGCGCCGCGGGCGGGCTTCGCCCGGACGGGGCGCGGAACCGCGCCAGCGGCCAGCCGGGCGCGCTCGGCAGGGCCGTCGCACCGGAGGGGCGGTGGGCGGCAGGCGGCGTGGGAGGGCGAGCAGGACGGCCACGTCCGCCCGGTATGGTCGCCGCATGGGCAACCTTCCCGAACCGCGGACGGATGAGGGCCGGGCCGGCCTGAGGGCGATCGTCGGGGCGCCGGCGCGGGCGTTGTTGGCGTTCGACTTCGACGGGACGCTGGCGCCGATCGTCGAGGACCCGGCGCTGGCCAGGGCGCACCCGGACGCCGTGCCGGCGCTGGCGCGGCTGGCCGGCCGGGTGGCGGCGGTGGCGATCGTCACCGGGCGACCGGCCGAGGTCGCCGTGCGGCTCGGCGGCTTCGAGGCGCACCCGGAGCTGGCCGGGCTCGTGGTCCTCGGCGCCTACGGCGCCGAACGCTGGGAGGCGGCGACCGGCGAGCTCAGCGTGCCGCCGCCGCACCCCGGGATCGCGGCGGCCCGTCTCGAGGTCCACGCCTGGGCCCGCCGAACCGGCGCGCACCTGGAGGACAAGGGCAACGCGCTGGCGCTGCACACCCGTCGGGCCCCGGACCCGGACGGCGCGTTCGCCGCCCTGCGCGAGCCGATGGACCGGGTCGCGGCCTCCCGGGGCCTCGTCGTCGAGCCGGGGCGGCAGGTGCTCGAACTGCGGCCGCCGGGGATGGACAAGGGCGCGGCGCTGACCGCGCTGGTCCGGGAGAAGAACGCCGGCGCCGTGCTGTACGCGGGCGACGACCTGGGTGACCTGGCGGCCTTCGAAGCGGTCGCCACGCTGCGGGCGTCGGACGTGCCCGGGCTGCGGGTGTGCAGCGGGAGCGCCGAGGTGCCGCGGTTGGCCGAGGCGACCGATCTGACCGTGCCGGGACCGGCCGGCCTCGCCGCGTTCCTCGGCGAACTGGCCGACGCGATGGGGGGCTAGCACTACCTCCAGGACACGTGCTGGCTGGATCGTGCCCGGCGCTGACGCTCCGTAGCGTGTGAGCCATGAAGAGGAACAGCGGGGTCGGCGGGAGCAACAGGCGGTTCGGACACGGGGCGTGGGCCAGGGCGGCCCTGGCCGTGGCGGGGATCGGGGCGATCGGCGCGGCCAGCGTGCTGGGCCCGGGGGCCTGGGCGCAGGCCGTGCCGGGGGAGTCCGTGGGCGGCGCGGGCCGCGGCCAGTTGCAGCGGGACGCCGACGCGGTGCGCGACACGGGAGCCAGCGGTCTGGTGGTCCAGGCGCGGGACGCGGCCGGCCGGGACCGGGAGGCCAGGTCGGGCGTCGCCGACCTGGAGGAGGGCGGCAGCGTGCCGTTCGACGCGTACTACCGGATCGGCAGCGACACCAAGACCTTCGTGGCCGTGGTCGCCCTCCAGCTGGTCGCCGAGGGCACGTTGAGCCTCGACGACACCGTCGAGGAGTGGCTGCCCGGCGTCGTCACGGGCAACGGCAACGACGGACGTCGGATCACGCTCCGTAACCTGCTGCAGCACACCAGCGGGTTGGCCAACTACACGGACATCCTCTTCGCCGACCCGGCCCAGTTGACGCCCGAGAACTATCTCGCGCAACGATTCACGGCGCAGACGCCGGAGGAGCAGGTCGCGTTGGCGATGACGCGCGCCCCCGGTTGGCTGCCGGACGCGCGGGATCCCGGCGCCGAGACGCGGTGGGCGTACTCCAACACCAACTACGTGCTGGCCGGCATGATCATCGAGCGGGCCACCGGGCACCCCTGGGAGCAGGAGGCGCACGAGCGGATCATCGAGCCGCTCGACCTGCGCCACACCATGACCATGCGGAGCTCCTCCTACGTGCCGCAGCCCACCGCCACCGGCTATCTGCAGTTCCCCGGCCAGGAGGAGCTCACCGACACCACGCTCTCCGTGGGCGGCGGCGCCGACGGCGGCATCGTCTCCACCACGAGCGACATGAACACCTTCCTGCGGGCCCTGATGGACGGCACGCTGCTGCCGGCCGAGCAGTTGGCGCAGATGCGCACCACCGTGCCGGCCGACTTCGGCTCGCCAGGCGCGGGATACGGGCTCGGCATAGCCTGGCGGCCGGCCGAGGGCTGCGACGGCGGGGTCTGGTACCACGGCGGCACCTCGTTCGGCACCTCGTCCGAGGCCGCCGTCACGCCCGACGGCGAGGTGTCGGCCGCCGCCGCCGTGTTCACCACCCGGCTCGGCGACCAGGAGCGTTTCCTGGAGCAGGCGGAGGCCACGGTCGCCATGATCGATCGCGCGGTCTGCGGTTAGTTCCGCGCGGTGGGGGGCACTCGGGGCGGGTGACGCACCACGACCGTGAACCCGTCCCGCCGCCGCCCAAGCCGCCGCCCGAACCGGGGCCGCTGCCGCGGCCGGGGCCAGAGCCGCCCATGCCGCCAGGCCCGGACGAGCCGACGCCGCCGCCCGAGCCGCTGCCGAAGCCACCGCGTCCCGTGCCGCCGGCCGAGCCCGGCGGCGGCCGGCCCCCGGGCCGTCAGCCCTGAAGCGCGGAGAGCTGGTCGAGGAACCAGTCGGTGGGGGGCAGTGCCGTGGCCGCCGCGGCCAGGCGCTCGCTGCGCCTGGCCCGCTCGTCGGGCGGCATGGTCAGCGCCCGGTGCAGGGCCTGCGCGGTGCCCGCGATGTCGTACGGGTTGACCAGCAGCGCGTCCTCGCCGAGCTCGGCCGCGGCGCCGGCCTCGCGGGACAGCACCAGGGCCACGCCCTCCTCGGAGATCACCGGGACCTCCTTGGCCACCAGGTTCATCCCGTCCCTGACGGGGTTGACCAGCGCCACGTCGGCCAGCCGGTAGGCGGCGAGCGAGCGCGCGAAGTCGTCCTTGACGTGCAGCAGCACCGGGGACCAGTCGGCCGTGCCGAACTCCACGTTGATCGCCTCGGCGACCCGCGACACCTCGGCCGTGTACTCGCGGTAGACCGCCAGGTCCTGCCGGGACGGGTAGGCGAACGCGACGTGCGTGACCCGCCCGTGCCACTCGGGCCGGTCGGTCAGCAGCCGCCGGTAGGCCAGCAGCCCGCGCACGATGTTCTTCGACAGCTCGGTGCGGTCGACCCGCACGATGGTGCGCCGGTCGCCGATCTCGGCGCGCAGCGCGGCGAGCCGCTCGTCCACGTCGGGGCGGAACGCCCGCTCCCGCAGGAACTCCGCGTCGGCGCCGAGCGCGTGCACCCCGAGCCTGGTGGTGCCGCCCTCGTGCGCCACCACGTCGCCGGAGAGGCCGACGCCCAGCTGGTCGGCGCAGCAGGCGGCGAACGCGTCCGCCCAGCGGCGGGTGTGGAACGCGGCCCGGTCGGCGCCCAGGACGCCGAGCAGCACCTGGCGGGCGATCGGGTCGGGCAGCACCCGGAACAGCTCGGGCGGCGCCCACGGGGTGTGCGCGAAGAAGCCGATCCGCAGGTCGGGGCGGCGCTCGCGCAGCATGCGCGGCACCAGGGACAGGTGGTAGTCCTGCACCAGCACGGCGGCGCCCTCGCCCGCCTCCTCGGCGAGTGCCTCCGCGAAGGCCGCGTTGTACGCCTCGTAGCCGGCCCAGCGCTCCTCGAACGCCTCGTCGAAGACGGGCTCGAGCGGCGTCTGGTAGAGCAGGTGGTGGACGAACCACAGCACCGAGTTGGCCACCCCGTTGTAGGCGGCGTCGTAGGTGGCGGGCGGGATCCGCAGCATCCGGACCGACTGGCCGTCCGTGTCGGCGGCCGACAGCGTGGCGCCGAAGCGGTCGACGGCGGCCCGGTCGCCGTCGCCGAGCGCCGCGCAGACCCAGGTGCCGGCGCGGGGGCCGAGCGCCATCAGCCCCGACACGACCCCGCCGCCACCGCGCCGCGCGGTGAGGGAGCCGTCGGCCCCCACCGAGTAGCTGACCGGGCCGCGGTTGGACGCGACCAGAACTTCGGTGGTCATCGAAACTCCCTGGGGAGGTCGAGGTGTCGGGGCGAGGAGTGCACTTCCGAGGCTAGCCAGGCGCGGGGCGGGCGAAACATGCGACACGTCACGCCCACCCTCCCCGCGGGGCGCGGTGTCCCCCGCCCCGGCGGGGGCGGGGGACACCGCGTGACACCGGCGACCTGGCTCCCAGGGCTACGCCGCCTGGCGCGCCGCGTACTCGGGGATGGTGGACATCGGCGGCCGCTCCTCCGCGTTGATCAGGTGGGTGCGGGGCAGGAAGCCGCCCTCCTCGCCGCGGTCGAACTGGGTCATGTCGAGCCGCATCGGCAGCACGGACCCCGGCAGCCGGCACTGGGCGGTCCGCATGATCGCCGCCGCCATCCGGCCGAGCGCCTGCCCGTCCTGGTGGCGGTGCTTGCGCACCCCCACGTCGACCTGGGCCAGCGCGTCCAGGCCCGCCGTGTTCAGCGTGTCGATCAGCAGGCCGAGCTCCACGCCGTAGCCGACGGGGAACGGCAGCCGCTCGAGGAGCGAGCGGCGCGCCGCGTACTCGCCGCCCAGCGGCTGGACCACGCCGGCCAGCTGGGGCCAGTGCAGGTTGAGCAGCGGTCGGGCGACCAGCTCGGTGACCCGGCCGCCCTGGTGGGCGCCGGCCGGCTTGTCGCCGAGCGGCCGGTCGTACATGGCCTTGACCAGCTGCACGTCGGGGTCGGTGAGCAGGGGCCCGACTATGCCCGAGACGAAGGTGGAGTCGAACTCCCGCAGGTCGGCGTCGACGAAACAGATGATCTCGCCGCTCGCCGCCATCAGCGAGCGCCACAGCACCTCGCCCTTGCCCGGGGCGGTCGGCATCCGCGGCAGGATCTCATCGCGGTGCACTACCTTCGCGCCCGCCGCGGCTGCGGCCTCCGAGGTGCGGTCGGTGGAGCCGGAGTCCACCACCAGCAGTTCATCGATGAGCGGCACGCGCTCCATCAGGTCGCGCCGGAGCGCTTCCACGATGGCACCGACGGTCGCCTCCTCGTTCAGCGCGGGGAGTACCACGCTGATGCTCCCTGCCGCCCCTGCTGCCCGCTTCGCGTTCAACAGCCGCGGCAGCGGGCGGTCAGCGGCGGTCCAGGACCGGCGGCTCAGCCACTCCTCTGCCTCTTCCAGCACGAATGTCGCTCCTGTTCGCGTTCGGCCGTATTAGATCTCGTTTGGCCACCATTGCATCGTTTGGCCGTATCTGCCCTATACCGGCGTACCCGAATCCACCGAGACCATGTTTCTCGGTGGGGCCGCTTCCGGCCCGACTTCTCCCGGTCGCCGCGGACGGCCTCAGGCCCGCGTCAGTGCACGGCTGTCTCCCGGATCGCCCACTGTCTCCCGTGTCTCCTCGTGTCTCGCGTATCGGACGGCCCGGGCCATTCTGGGGGGCGTCGGTTACAGTCTCGAACAGCGCAGGTGTCCTCCGCATATCGGGGGCCGCGCCGACAACCACATAGAGCTCATCCAGAGGGGCAGAGGGAACGGCCCGTTGAAGCCCCGGCAACCCTTCCGCCGGTTCTCGTGACGCGGAGTGACGGTCGGTGACGACCGCGCCCCGGGCGAGGCTCCCGGTGGGGAAGGTGCCAATTCCGGCCTGAGGCGAGAGTCGCCCCGGGGAAGATGAGGAGAAGGGCCTCCATAGCCATGTCCGTGCTGACCACAGCCGACTCGTCACCCACCGCAGCCGTCGATCTCGGCCCCGCCGCGGCGCTCTCCTGTCGGGAGTGCGGCGAGCGCTTCCCGCTCAGCCCGATCTTCGCCTGTGCCTCCTGTTTCGGGCCGCTCGAGATCGCGTACGACCTGCCGAGCGGCGACCCCGAGGGCCTTCGCCGGCGCATCGAGGCCGGCCCCAAGAGCATCTGGCGCTACGCGCCGCTGCTCCCCGTGCCGGCGGACGTCGCCAGCAAGCCCAATCTGAACCCCGGCTTCACCCCGCTGGTGAAGGCCGACCGGCTGGCCGCCGAACTCGGCGTGACCGGCCCGCTCTACGTCAAGGACGACTCGGGAAACCCGACCCACTCCTTCAAGGACCGAGTGGTCGCACAGGCGCTTGAGGCGGCGCGCGCCTTTGGTTTCACCACCCTGTCGTGCTCCTCCACCGGCAACCTGGCCGGCGCGGTCGGCGCCGCCGCGGCCCGCGCCGGCCTGCGCTCCTGCGTCTTCATCCCGCACGACCTGGAGCAGGGCAAGGTGGTCATGGCGGCCGTCTACGGCGGCCAGGTGGTGGCCATCGAGGGCAGCTACGACGACGTCAACCGCTTCTGCAGCGAGCTCATCGGCGACCCGCTCGGCGAGGGCTGGGGCTTCGTCAACGTCAACCTCCGCCCCTACTACGCGGAGGGCTCCAAGACGCTGGCCTTCGAGATCTGCGAGCAGCTCGGCTGGCAGCTGCCCGACCAGCTGGTCATCCCGATCGCCTCGGGCTCCCAGCTCACCAAGATCGACAAGGGTCTCAAGGAGCTGATCGCCACCGGCCTGGTCGAGGAGAAGCCGTACCGGATCTTCGGTGCCCAGGCCGAGGGCTGCTCGCCGGTCTCCCAGGCCTTCCGCGCCGGCCACGACGTGGTAAGGCCGGTCAAGCCGAACACCATCGCCAAGTCGCTGGCCATCGGCAACCCGGCGGACGGCCCCTACGTGCTGGACATCGCGCGCCGCACGGGCGGCGCGGTCGCCGACGTCACGGACGAGGAGATCGTCTCGGCGATCAAGCTGCTGGCCAGGACCGAGGGGATCTTCACCGAGACGGCGGGCGGCGTGACGCTCGGCGTGGCGCGGAAGCTGCTGGCCGAGGGCACCCTCGACCCCTCGCTGACCACCGTCGTCGTGAACACCGGCGACGGTCTCAAGACCCTGGACGCGGTCGCCGCCGACACCGGCCCGACCGCGACCATCCGTCCCACCCTGGACTCCTTCCGAGAGGCTGGCCTGGAATGAGCGTGACCGTCCGAATCCCCACCATCCTGCGCACGTACACCGGCGGCCGGTCCGAGGTGACGGCCGACGGGCAGACGCTGGCCGAGGTGCTGGCCGACCTCGACCGGAACCACCAGGGGATAGCCGCCCGGGTGCTGGACGACGAAGGCCGGTTGCGTCGGTTCGTCAACGTTTATGTGAACGACGACGACGTGCGCTTCACGGAAGGGCTGCTGACCCCGACGCCGGACGGCGCGGGCGTGTCGATCATCCCGGCCGTCGCCGGAGGCTGAGCCTCCGTTTGTCCGGTAAGTGGCCTTTACCGCCGCGAATCCCCAGCTCCACACGCGCTCCACGACCGCCCCGAGCCCGTCCGGCTCGGGGCGGTCGGCCGTCCCGGTGGCGATAGAGTGAGCCCCGGGTCGCCCCCGGCCGATGCCAGCCGCATATGAATTCGCGACAGCTGGCGCAAATATTGTGCCGAAAATCGACGTACGAATTGTCGGGTTGGGGCGATAAGGCCATGGTGATTGATTCAACTTTCAGCTAATATATGGCATTTGCCCGTTCTGCCGTGCCAAGAATTCTCTCTCGAATGGCCTGTTGCACTGGGCGTCCGTCCAGATACATTCAGCGGCGGTCGACGCGTTCCGGCGCACACCCCCACACCGCCCGGGGGTTGGGTCTGAGAGGTCTGACCCGGGCCCGCGAAGTGCGGTCTCGTGAAAGGGCCAGCAAAATGGGGAGTTAGGAATGGCTCAGGGCACCGTCAAGTGGTTCAACGCGGAGAAGGGCTACGGCTTCATCGCGGTAGACGGTGGTGCGGACGTGTTCGTCCACTACAGCGCGATTCAGATGGACGGCTACCGCACCCTGGAAGAGGGACAGCGGGTCGAGTTCGAGATCTCTCAGGGTCAGAAGGGGCCACAGGCCGACATGGTCCGGGTGACCGCCTGAATCGCCGACCGTCTAACCGCGGCCTCACCTCCGAGGGCCCGCGCCCGCACCACGGGCGCGGGCCCTCGGAGCGTTCGCGCCCCCCGGAGCGCTTGCACTCTCGGGGGGAGAGTGCTAATCATGGCGTTAGCACTCTCCGGGTGAGAGTGACAGCAAGGACCGGTTCGGTGAGGTCCGCTCGGCAGGTGGGGCAAGGAACCGCCCGTCGGTGGACCGTCCGTCGCGGGCGCCAGCGCGGTCCGGAGTAATCCACCCCGGTACCTGGGAGGACCCCTTCAATGGCCAAGATCATCGCGTTCAACGAGGAGGCCCGACGCGGCCTCGAGCGCGGGATGAACCAGCTCGCTGACGCCGTCAAGGTCACGCTCGGCCCCAAGGGTCGCAACGTCGTCCTTGAGAAGAAGTGGGGCGCCCCCACCATCACCAACGACGGTGTCTCCATCGCCAAGGAGATCGAGCTCGAGGACTCCTACGAGAAGATCGGCGCGGAGCTCGTCAAGGAGGTCGCGAAGAAGACCGACGACGTCGCGGGCGACGGCACCACCACCGCCACCGTGCTGGCCCAGGCGCTGGTCCGCGAGGGCCTGCGCAACGTGGCCGCCGGCGCCAACCCGATGGCGCTGAAGCGCGGCATCGAGGCCGCGGTCGAGAAGGTCTCCGAGGCCCTGCTCAACCAGGCCAAGGAGGTCGAGACCAAGGAGCAGATCGCCTCCACCGCCTCCATCTCCGCCGGCGACACCCAGATCGGCGAGCTGATCGCCGAGGCCATGGACAAGGTCGGCAAGGAAGGCGTCATCACCGTCGAGGAGTCGCAGACCTTCGGGCTTGAGCTGGAGCTCACCGAGGGCATGCGCTTCGACAAGGGCTACATCTCGGCCTACTTCGCCACCGACATGGAGCGCATGGAGGCGGAGCTCGAGGACCCCTACATCCTCATCGTCAACTCCAAGGTCGGCAGCGTGAAGGACCTGCTGCCGCTGCTGGAGAAGGTCATGCAGTCCGGCAAGCCGCTGCTGATCATCGCCGAGGACGTCGAGGGCGAGGCGCTGTCCACGCTGGTCGTCAACAAGATCCGTGGCACCTTCAAGTCCGTCGCCGTCAAGGCCCCGGGCTTCGGCGACCGTCGCAAGGCCATGCTGAACGACATCGCCATCCTCACCGGCGGCCAGGTCATCTCCGAGGAGGTCGGCCTCAAGCTGGAGAACGCCACCCTCGACCTGCTGGGCCGCGCCCGCAAGGTGGTCATCACCAAGGACGAGACCACCATCGTCGACGGTGCCGGTGACAGCGAGCAGGTCCAGGGCCGCGTCAACCAGATCCGCGCCGAGATCGAGAACTCGGACTCGGACTACGACCGCGAGAAGCTCCAGGAGCGCCTCGCCAAGCTGGCCGGCGGCGTCGCCGTCATCAAGGCCGGCGCGGCCACCGAGGTGGAGCTCAAGGAGCGCAAGCACCGCATCGAGGACGCGGTGCGCAACGCCAAGGCCGCCGTCGAGGAGGGCATCGTCGCCGGTGGTGGCGTGGCCCTGCTGCAGGCCGCCTCGGTGTTCGAGAAGCTGGAGCTCGAGGGCGACGAGGCGACCGGTGCGGCCGCCGTCAAGCTGGCCCTGGAGGCCCCGCTGAAGCAGATCGCGGTCAACGCCGGCCTCGAGGGCGGCGTCGTGGTCGAGAAGGTCCGCGGCCTGACCCCGGGCCACGGCCTGAACGCGGCGACCGGCGAGTACGTCGACCTGCTGGCCGAGGGCATCATCGACCCGGCCAAGGTCACCCGCTCCGCGCTGCAGAACGCGGCGTCCATCGCGGCGCTGTTCCTCACCACCGAGGCCGTCATCGCCGACAAGCCGGAGAAGGCCGCCGCCGCGGCCCCGGGCGGCATGCCGGGCGGTGACATGGACTTCTGATCCTTCCGAGGATCGGTCCGTCCCGTCGTACCGACCGAGGGCGGCACCCCCCGCGTGAGCGGAGGGTGCCGCCCTCGGGCGTTTCCGGT
>NZ_JAVREM010000117.1:0-9940 GCF_031845425.1 Streptomyces millisiae | reverse complement strand
GGCCTGACCGCGCCGCGCACGGTGCACGGCCCGGCAGGGCCGAGGGCCTGCGGCGGCTGCGCCGCCGGGCCGCGCGGCCCGGGGCCGCGCGACGACCCGCCCGGAGGGCGGGTGGGTGGGCGCGGCACGGCCGCAGGCCCGGGCACCAGGCGCGCGGAGCGCGCCGGTGGCCCGGGCCCTGCGGGCCGGCGGCCAACGCCAAGCGCGCAGCGTCACAGCACCGGCAGGCTCTTCCGCAGCTCGAACGCCGTGACCTCCGAGCGGTACTCCTCCCACTCCTGCCGCTTGTTGCGCAGGAAGAAGTCGAAGACGTGCTCGCCCAGCGTCTCCGCGACGAGCTCGCTCCGCTGCATCAGTTGGATCGCCTCGCCCAGGTTCTGCGGCAGCGGTTCGATGCCGAGCGCCCGGCGCTCGCTGTCGGTGAGGGCCCAGACGTCGTCCTCCGCGCCCGGCGGGAGTTCGTAGCCCTCCTCGACGCCCTTGAGCCCCGCGGCCAGCAGGACGGCGTAGGCGAGGTACGGGTTGCAGCCGGAGTCCAGCGAGCGGACCTCGATGCGGGTGGAGCCGGTCTTGCCCGGCTTGTACATGGGGACCCGGATCAGCGCCGAGCGGTTGTTGTGGCCCCAGCAGATGTAGGAGGGGGCCTCGCCGCCCGCGCCCGCGGTGCGCTGGGCGCCGCCCCAGATGCGCTTGTAGGAGTTGACCCACTGGTTGGTGACGGCCGAGATCTCGCCCGCGTGCCGCAGCAGGCCGGCGATGAAGGAGCGGCCGACCTTGGAGAGCTGGTACTCGGCGCCGGTCTCGTGGAACGCGTTGCGGTCGCCCTCGAAGAGGGAGAGGTGGGTGTGCATGCCGGAGCCGGGGTACTCCGAGAACGGCTTGGGCATGAAGGTGGCCTGTACGCCCTGCTCCAGCGCCACCTGCTTCATCACCAGGCGGAACGTCATGATGTTGTCCGCGGTGGAGAGCGCGTCGGCGTACCGCAGGTCGATCTCCTGCTGGCCGGGCGCGCCCTCGTGGTGGGAGAACTCGACGGAGATGCCCATGGACTCGAGCATGGTGATGGCCTGCCGCCGGAAGTCCATGCCGATGTTCTGGGGGGTGTGGTCGAAGTAGCCGGAGGAGTCGGCGGGCGTGGGGCGCGAGCCGTCGACCGGCTTGTCGTTGAGGAGGAAGAACTCGATCTCGGGGTGGGTGTAGAAGGTGAAGCCGAGGTCGGAGCTCTTGGCCAGGGCGCGCTTGAGCACGTAGCGCGGGTCGGCGTAGGAGGGGGAGCCGTCGGGGGTCAGGATGTCGCAGAACATCCGGGCGGTGCCGGGTGATTCGGCGCGCCAGGGCAGGATCTGGAAGGTGCTCGGCGCCGGCTTGGCGATCATGTCGGACTCGTGTACGCGGGCAAAGCCCTCGATGGCCGAGCCGTCGAAGCCGATGCCCTCGTCAAAGGCCTGTTCGAGCTCGGCGGGCGCCACCGCGACCGACTTGAGGAATCCGAGGACGTCCGTGAACCACAGCCGCACGAACCGGATGTCCCGCTCCTCCAGCGTGCGGAGCACGAACTCCTGCTGCTTCTCCATTTCCACCCATCCTCGCTGGTCAGACGGCTCTGTCCCCGGACGCTCCGCACGGGGCTCCTGAGCATCCCATCACAGGATTTCCACGGCGTTGCGCACGCGCGACCGGTCGGCCCGGCCGCCCCCCATGCCCTCCATTCTGGGACATCGGGGAGACCAAGCTTTGGCCATGAATATACGGGGCGAATTTCCCTTGTGGGTGAACCGGAAACCGCTGGTCAGCAACGTTTCCGCGGACGGCGTACGCGCCCGGCGCCGGCCGTCGGTTGCCCGAACGGGGGAGCTTTCCGCAACTGCCTGCGGCACGCGCCGCCGGCCCTCTACCCTCCGGTGTCACAAAGCGAGTCGCGACCACTACGGCCGGTCGCCATCGCGTATATGTCAGCGGCATGCGCCATGCGCCCCTGCCGTCCGTCCGCCGCCAGGCCAGTGAGGATGCCCGTGAGGAAGCCCGTGGTGCGTGCCGATCCCTTACCGCCCGTCCGCCGGGCCCGAGCCGCGGCGCCCGCGCGGGGGCGGCTGCTGCCGCCCGCGCTCGTGGCGCTGTGCGGGCTCGCGGCCGTGTTGCTGGCCCCGGGTGACGCGCGGCTGCCCGTGCTGTGGTGCGGCGCCGCGGCCACCCTCGCGGTGGCGGTCACCTGGGGCGAGACCGTCAGGCGCGGCCACGCCGCCGAGCGGCTGCGGGCCAAGGTGGGACAGCAGCTGGCCGACGCCGAGTTGGTCGCCTACGACCTGCTGCCGGCCGCCCTCGACGAGTTGAAGCGCGGCAACCTGGAGGCGGACGTCCTCCCTGACATCCCCGACTCCGCCTCCGACCCCCGCCTCGCCAGGGCGCACCGGGCGATGGTCCACGCCATCGTCGACGTGCTGCGCGAGAAGGAGCTCCAGCGGGACTCGGCCAAGCGCGCCATCGTCAACATCGCCTGCCGCATCCAGTCCGAGATCCACCGGCTCCAGGACGACGTCGGCAAGATGGAGTTCCGGCACAACGACCCGGACGTGATGAGCGACCTGATGCGGCTCGAACACGGCATCAACGTCACCGGCCGCT
This sequence comes from Streptomyces millisiae, assembly GCF_031845425.1. NCBI lineage: Bacteria > Bacillati > Actinomycetota > Actinomycetes > Kitasatosporales > Streptomycetaceae > Streptomyces > Streptomyces millisiae. The sequence continues at coordinate 7,318 of NZ_JAVREM010000117.1, read as the reverse complement.
TCGCCACCTCGCTCGCCGTGCTGGGCGGCGGCGCCCCCATGCGCCGCTGGGAGCACCCCATCACCCTCTACGACGTGATGCGCGCCGGCGCCGGGCCGATCCGGGAGTACCTGCGGGTCAAGCAGCACCACGTGATCGACTGCGGCATCCACGGCCACGCCGTCGAGCCGCTGATCATGGTCCTGGGCGAACTGCTGGACAACGCCACCCGCTACTCGCCGCCGAACGCCGAGGTGATCATGAACACCGAGGAGGTGGCCCTCGGCATCGAGATCTCCATCGAGGACAAGGGCACCGGCCTCACCGGCGAGTCGCGCCGCCGCGCCGAGTTCCTGCTCCAACAGGGCGTCGACGGCCTCGACCTGGAGGACCTGGGCGAGACCGCGCGGGTCGGCCTGCGGGTGGCGGGCATCCTGGCCAGCCACCACGGCGCCAGGATCTCGCTGCGCCCCTCCACCTGCGGCGGGGTGCGGGCGGTGCTCTTCATCCCCAACGAGCTGATCACCCACACGCCCCCGCCGCCCTACGAGTTGCCGCCGCTGCGCCCGGCGCCCCGCTGGCCGGTCAGGCCGGTGGTCGAGCCCTCGCTCTACGGCGACGACGACGAGGACGACGACCCCTACGGCCACCTCCCCGGGCTCGACGACGAGGAGCCGCAGTACGAGCGCGCGGCCAACGGCCTGCCCCAGCGCCGCCGGCCCATCCCGCGCGGCCGGTCGTCGGCCTCCGCCACGCGGCGCCCGGCCGCGCCCCCGGCGGCGGGTGCGACCGACGAGGAGCCGCCCGCGGCGCCCGGCCTGTGGGTCGACTCGTTCTTCGAGGGGCTGCGGCGCAGCGACGAGCAGCACGCGGCCGCCGCCACCGAACGGCCGACGGGCCAGGACCCGGGGCCCCCGCCGGGGAGCGGCCGCTGAGCCGGCCGCTCCCGCGCCCCCCAAGCCCGCACAGACAGTCTCGGAATCAAAAGGGTGAGAACACGTGACACAGCGTCGGTTCAAGGACATGGACTGGATGCTCAGGGACCTGGCCGACAGCGTGCCGGGCATCCGGCACATCGTGTTGCTGTCCGCGGACGGGCTGTGCATGGCCCAGCACGGCAGCGAACGGGAGAGCCGGGACAGCGGGGACCGGATCGCCGCCGCCGCCTCCGGCATCAAGAGCCTGGCCCAGTCGATCGCCAGGGAGTTCCCGCGCGACGACGGCGACATCCGGATGGTGCTGCTCGAACTGACCGGCGGCTACTTCTACCTGATGTCCGCCGGCGAGCGCTCCTACCTGGCCGTCACCGCGGAGGGCCGGGTCGACCCGGGCCTGGTCAGCCAGCGCATGCGGGACCTGGTGCTGCGGATCGGCGAACACCTGTCGAGCGAGCCCCGCACACCGGAACAGGCGGCTCCGTGACCGGCACCACCGGTACCCCCGGCCCCTCCGGATCCGCCGAGCCGCCGGGCGGTGGCGGCGGTGGCCGGCGGGGCCGCAGGGCGCGTGGGGGCGCGGGCGCGGGGCGGGCGGTCCCGCTGTACATCGTCACCGGCGGCCGGAGCGAGTCGGGGGACGACCCGGACTCCTTACTCCTGGATCTGGTCACGCTCGTCGTGGCCCGATCCACCGCCGCGGCCCCCGGCCACTCCCCCGAGCACGCCGCCCTGCTGCGGGTGTGTCAACACCCCATCTCCGTGGCCGAGATCTCCGCCCACCTCGGCCTGCCCTTCAGCGCGGTCACCGTGCTGCTGAGGGACCTGAGCGCCGGCGGCCTGGTGGAGCTCAGGCACACTCGCGAGGCGCAGCGGCAGGCCGCCGCCGACCCGGACGTCGAGACCCTGAAGGCGTTGATCGATGGACTACAACGACTCTGACCCCTCCCGGGGGCTCGGCCTGGGCCCCCGGGAGGAGGACCTGCTGCCCAGATCCGCCGAGCAGTCGGTCAAGGTGGTGATCGTCGGCGGCTTCGGTGTCGGCAAGACCACGATGGTCGCCTCCGTCAGCGAGATCCGCCCGCTGACCACCGAGGAGACCATGACGCTCAGCGGGGTCGGCGTGGACGACCTGGCCGGGGTCGAGGCGAAGACCGAGACGACCGTGGCCATGGACTTCGGCCGGATCACGCTGGACGAGCGCCTGGTGCTCTACCTGTTCGGCACGCCGGGCCAGCAGCGGTTCTGGTTCCTGTGGAACGGGGTGCTCGAGGGTGCGCTGGGCGCCGTGGTGCTGGTGGACACCCGGCGTCTGGAGGACTGCTTCGCCGCCATGGACCGGCTGGAGGACGGCGGGGTGCCGTTCGTCGTCGCCGTCAACAGCTTCCCCGACGCGCCGGTCCACCCGGAGGACGACCTGCGCGCCGCGCTCGACCTGCCGGAGCACGTCCCGCTGGTGACCTGTGACGCCCGCCGGCTGGAGTCCAGCCGCGACGTGCTGCTGACCCTGCTGCGCTTCCTCCACGCCACCGCCGCCCCGGCCGCTCCCGCCGCCCCCGCCGCTTCCCCGTCCCCCGCCACGGCGGGCGTCGCCCACGCGCGGGTCGCCCACGCCGTCGCCGTACCCAGCTCCGCCGCCCGTCCGCACCCCTCGGAGGCCCCGTGACCAGGCCGTCGCCAGACCCGTCCCCCACCAGCCGGCCGGCCGGCGGGCTGACCGCCGCCGTGCCGCCGCCCGGCTGTCCCGCGCACGAACCGGGCCCGGGCGGGGTGCACCGGCTGTACGGCCCGGTCGCGTCGGCTGACCCGTTCGGCCTCTACGAGCGGCTGCGCGCCGAACACGGCCCGGTCGCACCGGTGTTGCTGGAGGGCGACGTGCCGGCCTGGCTGGTCCTCGGCTACGCGGAGATCCTCGAGGTGACACGCAACCCGCGCCGGTTCAGCCGGGACGGCCGCAACTGGGGCGAGTACCGGGCCGGTCGGGTGGGCGCCGCCTCACCCATCGCGCCGGTGCTGCTGTGGGGCCCGGACTGCACCCACCAGGACGGCGAGGTGCACCAGCGGCTGCGGTCCGCCCTCAACCAGAGCCTCGACCGCTTCGACCGGCGCGGCCTGCGCCGCCATGTGCAGCGCCACGCCCACCAGTTGATCGACCGCTTCGCCGCCGACGGCGAGGCGGAGATCCTCGCCCAGTACGCCCAGCAGCTGCCGATGCTGGCGCTGACCACCGTGCTCGGGCTGCCGGAGGAGGAGGGGCCGCGTCTGGTGCGGGCCAGCCGCCAGCTGCTGATCGGCACCGAGAAGGCGGTCAGCGCCGACCGGTACATCCAGCGGACGCTCGGCGAGCTGGTGACGCGCAAGAGCACGGACCCCGGCCACGACCTGGCGTCCTGGCTGCTCGCCCACCCGGCGGACCTCTCGGACGAGGAGGTGGTCCACCACCTCCGCCTGGTGATGGTCGCCGGCAACGAGACCACCACCAACCTGATCGTCAACACCCTGCGGGTGGTGCTCACCCACCCCCGGTTCCGGGGCTCGCTGCACGGCGGCCGGATGACGCTGCCGGCCGCGGTGGAGCAGGTGCTGTGGGACGAGCCGCCGATCTCCGTCTGCCCGGGTGGCTTCGCCACCCAGGACGTGGAGTTGGGCGGCCAGCACATCAGGGAGGGCGACGTGTTACTCCTGGGGCTCGCGGCGGCCAACGTCGACCCGGCGGTGCGGCCGGCGCCCGGCGCGCCGATGCACGGCAACCGCTCGCACCTGGCCTTCACCAGCGGCCCGCACGAGTGCCCGGGCCAGGACATCGGCCGGGCCATCACGGGCACGGCGATCGAGGTGCTGCTCACCAGGCTGCCCGACCTGCGGCTGACCACCGAGCCCGACGACCTGAGCTGGTCCTCCTCGACCTGGTCCCGCCACCTGGACGCGCTGCCGGTGGCGTTCTCCCGCCGCGAACCGCGGGGCCCCTCCGGGGCGGGAGCCACGGCGGCGCGGGCCGGCGCGACCACCAGCCCGCCGCCGGAGGCGGCGGCCGCCTCAACGGTGCGGCGCGGCGTCCCCCCCACCGGCCCCACCCGCACCTGGCGGGCCCTGCGGGCCCGCCTACGCCAGTGGGGCCTCCACCGACACGACTGAGCCGACCCCGCCGCGTCACGCGGCCACGTCCCCACGGCGCGCGGCCGCGCGGCCCCGGGGGCGACGCCGCAGGTGAGCCCGCCCGGACCGGGCCGGCCAAGCCCGTCACGGTAGGGGCCTCTCAGGGGCCGCCGGTCGGGGCGGGTGTGGCGGGGCGGGGTGGCTCGGTGGGCTGCGGCGCAGCCCCGTAGCGGGGGGTGACGACGCCCCAGCGTTGGTTGCCGACCATCCAGTTGCGCAGCCCGGCCACGTAACGGTCGAGGTCGGCCTGGCCGCGCGCGTCGACGCCCAGCCGCTCGCAGAGCTCCGGCAGGCGCGCGGCCAGCGCCGCGAACACGCGGGCCCTGCTGGTCGCCAGCCTGGTGACCTGCCGTACCGCCTCCTCCCGCGGGCAGCCGCGCGCCCGCTGCCTGATCAGCACCAGGTTGTGCGGGTCGCCCTGCGCCTCCTCGCGCTCCGCGGAGTGCACGTCGTTGCAGAGGAAGACGACGTCGCCGGCGCAGCGGGTGAGCAGCCGCACCTCGTGGCTCCAGAAGACGCCGGCCGGCACCTCGAAGTGCCCGGCGCGCTCGATCAGGTCGAAGCACGGGGCGGTGCCGACCGCCTGACGGCGCAGCCGCACGTACGCTTCCTCGTCCAGCACGACCCCCTGGGCCCGGTTCCGCGCCTCGCGCACATACGCGCGGAAGAAGCGGCCCAGGTTGGCGGCCGCCCTGGCCCGCCAGGCCGGCGACATGCCGACGACGCTGCGCCGCCACACGTCGGCGTACGCCCGGGCGATCGGCGCGTCGAGCGCGGGCGGGGTGCCGGGGGCGCGGTAGGGGATGGCGGCCAGTTCGGTGACCAGTTGGGCGACGCGTTCCGGTTGCCGGCCGAGCGGGCCGTCGAACAGGTCGTCCAGCGGGAAGCCGATGCAGACGGCGTCGGTGACCAGGTCCAGGTCGCCCCCGGCCGCCTCCGGGTAGGCGTACGCCGCCAGGTCGGTCACCTGCCAGCCCTGGTAGCGGCGCAGCGCCGCCTCGCCGACGACGAGGCCGTGGCGGCGCACCCAGTCCAGGTGGTGGATGCGCGCCCGGCCGGCGCCCGGGTTGATGCTCCCTTGGAAGGGCAGGTAGAAGCTGATGTCCTGCGGCATGGCCGCGCCCCTTTCCAGCATGGCGTCGTCCCGTCCTCACACGCAGGTGGGTTCAGCCCTGCCCTTTGGCATGCCCGCGTAATCCGCGACCGTCGATCCTGGCCGGATTCCGGGGGGTGCCTCACCCACCGATCGGTTGCGGTCGCCATCTCGCGCGGTGACGACCCTTTCCGTCAGGTATGCGTCACTCGCGGATCATTCCCTATCGCCGGGCCCCTCGCCGTTTGCCACGGCCGAAAGCCGGCCAGAAGGACCGCGCCCTACATTGCGTCAGTCGGACGATTAGACTCGACCGCGTGCCTCAGCTACGAATCGCCCTGAACCAGATCGACTCCACCGTCGGCGATCTGCCCGGCAACGCGGACGCCGTGCTGCGCTGGACGCGGCACGGCGTCGACCGTGGCGCGCACCTGGTCGCCTTCCCCGAGATGATGCTCACCGGCTACCCGGTCGAGGACCTGGCCCTGCGCCCGTCCTTCGTGGCCGCCAGCCGGGCGGCGCTCCGCGAGCTGGCGGCCAGACTGGCCGCCGAGGGCCTGGGCGAGGTCCCGGTGGTGCTCGGCTACCTCGACCGGGCCGAGCAGGCCAGCCAGGCGCTCGGCCAGCCGGCCGGCGCCCCGCGCAACGCGGCGGCCGTGCTGCACCGCGGCGAGGTGGCCCTCACCTTCGCCAAGCACCACCTGCCGAACTACGGCGTCTTCGACGAGTTCCGCTACTTCGTGCCCGGCGCGACGCTGCCGGTGATCCGGGTCCGCGGCGTCGACGTGGCGCTCGCCATCTGCGAGGACCTGTGGCAGGACGGCGGCCGGGTGCCGGCCGCGCGCGCGGCCGGCGCGGGGCTGCTGCTGTCGGTCAACGCCTCCCCCTACGAGGTCGCCAAGGACGACACCCGGCTCGACCTGGTGCGCAAGCGGGCCCAGGAGGCCGGCTGCACGCTCGCCTACCTGGCGATGGTCGGCGGCCAGGACGAGCTGGTCTTCGACGGCGACTCGATCGTCGTCGACCGGGACGGCACCGTGCTGGCGCGGGCCGGCCAGTTCGCCGAGGAGTGCCTGCTGCTCGACCTGGACCTCCCGGCCGCCGCCGGCGAGCCGCCGGCCGGCGTGGTCGACGACGGGCTGCGGATCGACCACGTGACGCTCTCGGCCGAGCCGCTGCCGCCCTACGAGCCGACCTACCGCGGCGCGGTCGCCGACCGGCTCGACGACGCGGAGGAGATGTACCAGGCGCTGGTCACCGGCGTCCGCGCCTACGTCAGGAAGAACGGCTTCCGTTCCGTCCTGATCGGCCTCTCCGGCGGCATCGACTCGGCGCTGTGCGCGGCGATCGCCTGCGACGCGCTCGGCCCCGAGCAGGTCTTCGGGCTCTCCATGCCCTCGCGCTACTCCTCGGAGCACTCCAAGGACGACGCGACCGAGCTGGCCAGGCGCACCGGCCTGGCCCTGCGGACGGTGCCGATCGGCGGCATGTTCGACGCCTACCTGGACGCGGTGGAGCTGACCGGCCTCGCCGAGGAGAACCTCCAGTCGCGGCTGCGCGGCACCCTGCTGATGGCGGTCTCCAACCAGGAGGGCCACATCGTGCTCGCCCCCGGCAACAAGAGCGAGCTCGCCGTGGGCTACTCGACGCTCTACGGCGACTCGGTCGGCGCCTACGGGCCGATCAAGGACGTCTACAAGACGGTGGTCTACCGGCTCGCCAGGTGGCGCAACGAGGCCGCGGCGCGGCGGGGCGAGACGCCGCCGATCCCGGAGAACTCCATCGCCAAGCCGCCGAGCGCGGAGCTGCGGCCGGGGCAGGTGGACACGGACTCGCTGCCGGACTACGACGTGCTGGACGGCGTCCTCGAACTGTACGTGGACCGCGACCGGGGGGCGGCCGACATCGTGGCGGCCGGCTACGACGCGGAGCTCGTCTCACGGGTGCTGCGGCTGGTGGACGCGGCCGAGTACAAGCGGCGGCAGTACCCGCCGGGCACCAAGATCTCCCCGAAGGTCTTCGGCAAGGACCGCCGCCTGCCGCTCACCAACCGCTGGCGCGAGGGCCTGGCCGGCCGGGCCTGAACCACGCGGCCTGCGGCCGCCCCGGCGCTCCGCGCGGGGATTGTCCCCACCCGCCCGCAACAGCGCGGGGC
>NZ_JAVREM010000116.1:0-10287 GCF_031845425.1 Streptomyces millisiae | reverse complement strand
GCGGGTGGGTGGGGGAAAACCGTTCGGTGGGTGAGAGCGCGTCACGCCCCGCCGTACAGGTCGTCGATCTCCCTCGCGAAGTCCTTCGTCACCACATGCCGCCGCAGCTTCAGCGACGGCGTCACGTGCCCGGCGGACTCCGTGAACTGGCCGGGGAGCACGTGGAAGCGGCGGATGGACTCGGCGCGGGAGACCGCCGCGTTGCCGTCGTCGACGGCCTCCTGGACCGCCGCCCGCAGTTCGTCCCGCCGCAGCAGTTCCTCGCGCGGCAGGTCGCCGAGGCCGTGGTCCGCCGCCCAGCGCGGCAGGAACTCGTCGTCCAGGGTGATCAGCGCCGCCACGTAGGGCCGGCCGTCGCCCACCACCAGGCACTCGGCGATCAGCGCGTGCGCCCGCACCCGGTCCTCGATGACCGCGGGGGCCACGTTCTTGCCGCCCGCCGTCACCAGGATCTCCCGCTTGCGGCCGGTGACCGTCAGGTAGCCGTCGGCGTCGAGGGAGCCCAGGTCACCGGTGTGGAACCAGCCGCCCGTCATGGCCTCGCGGGTGGCGGCCTCGTTGTTCCAGTAGCCGCGGAAGAGGTGGTCGCCGCGGACCAGGATCTCGCCGTCGTCGGCGATCCGCATCAGCGTGCCGGGCACCGGCGGGCCGACCGTGCCGATGCGGGGCGCGTCGGCCGGGTTGAACGCGGTCGGCGCGCACGTCTCGGTGAGGCCGTACCCCTCGAGCACCGTGAAGCCGACGCCGCGGAAGAAGTGCCCGAGGCGGTCGCCGAGCGGCGCGCCGCCGCTGATGGCGTGCGTGGCGCGGCCACCGAGGGCGGCCCGCAGCCGCCGGTAGACCAGCGTGTCGAAGAGCCGGTGCGTCAGCCGGAGCGCGGGCCCGGGGCCGCGGGGGGTGTCGAGCGCCCGGCTGTACCGCTCGGCGGTGCGGGCGGCGCGGTCGAAGACCCGGCCCTTGCCCTCCTCCTCGGCCTTGGTCCTGGCGGCGTTGTAGACCTTCTCGAAGACCCGGGGGACGCCGAGCACGATGGTCGGCCGGAACGAGGCCAGGTCGTCGGTGAGGGTGGTCACGTCCGGCACGTGGCCCAGCCTGATGGGCGCGAGCTGCGTCGCCACCTGGACCATCCGGGCGAAGACGTGCGCCAGCGGCAGGAACAGCAGCAGTGAACCCTGGCCGCTGCGGAACAGCGGCCCGAGGCGGGCGAGCGCGTTGCCGCTGACGGTGAGGAACGCGCGGTGGGTGAGCAGGCAGCCCTTGGGGCGGCCCGTGGTGCCCGAGGTGTAGACGATGGTGGCGGGGGAGTCCGGGGTGACGGTGGCCGTGGCCGCGTCGAGGTCGCCGTCCGGCACGTCGGCGCCGGCGTCCCGCAGGGCGGTGATCGCGCCGGGCCCCTCGTCCGGGTCGAGGCACCACACGGTGCGCAGCTCCGGCAGCCGGTCGGTGAGCGCCGTCACCGTCGCCAGGTGGTCCCGGCTCTCCACGACCACCGCGACCGCGCCCGAGTCGGAGAGGTTCCAGGCGGCCTGCTCGGCGGAGCTGGTCTCGTAGACCGGCACCGAGACCGCGCCGGCCGTCCAGATCGCGAAGTCGAGGAGCGTCCACTCGTAGCGGGTGCGGGAGAGCAGCCCGACCCGGTCGCCGGGGCGGACGCCGGAGGCCAGCAGGCCCTTGGCGACGGCCCGCACCTCCGCGTGGAAGGCGCTCGCCGACACGTCGTCCCAGCCGCCGTCGTCCCGCCGCCTGGCCAGGACCGCGAGGTCCGGCACGCGCTCCGCGTTGCCGCGCGGCACGTCGGCCAGGCTGCCGCCCGGCGGCACCTCGTAACGGGCGGGAAGGCCGAACTCACGCACTGACGCTCCTTGTTGCCGTGTTTTGCCGGGGAAGTCGCTTTTCCACCCCTCGCGCAGGGTACTCCGATCGGCACGCGGCGCCTCCCGTGCGGGGCGCGCGGCGGCGCGCGATAGCCTTCGACGGAAGGCAGCGGGAGATTCGCGAGGAGCCATGGCCATGGCCGAGCACACCAGGTCGAGCATCACCATCGAAGCCACCCCGGCCGAGGTCATGGCGGTGATCGCCGACTTCGGCCGCTACCCGGAGTGGACGGGAGAGGTCAAGGAGGCCGAGATCCTCGAGCGCGGCCCGGACGGCCGCGCCGAGGAGGTCAGGCTGCTGCTCGACGCGGGCGCCATCAAGGACGAGCACACCCTCGCCTACCAGTACCCGGACGAGCACGAGATCCGCTGGTCGCTGGTGAGGTCCCGGATGCTGCGCACCCTCGACGGCTCCTACCGGGTGGAGCCGGTGGCCGGCGGCAAGCACTCCGAAGTCACCTACCAGCTGACCGTCGACGTCAAGATCCCGATGCTGGGCAGCATCAAGCGCAAGGCCGAGAAGGTCATCATCGACCGGGCCCTGGCCGGTCTGAAGAAGCGCGTCGAGAGCGTCCCCGAGTGACGGACGAGGCGCCCGGCGCCCGCACCCTGCTGGTGACCGGACCCGGCGGGGACGGCACCAGCACGGTCGCCGCCGCCACCGCGGTCGCCGCCGCCCGCGCCGGCCGGTCGACGCTGCTGCTCAGCCAGGAGCCGGCCGACCGGCTCGCCGCGCTGCTCGGCACCGCCCCGCCCGCCTGGCCCGAGGAGCCGGTCGAGTTCGCCGACGGGCCGGCCGTCGCCAGGGTCGACGCGGCCGGCCGGTTCCGCGCCGGCGTGCTGGCCGCCCAGCGGCACATGCGGCCGGCCCTCGACGCGCTGGGCGCCGGCGTCCTCGACGACGACGAGCTCACCGAGCTGCCGGGCGCCGCCCCGCTCGCCCTGCTGCACGCGCTGCGGACCGCGCACGCCGCCGGCCGCTGGTCGCTCGTGGTGGTCGACCTGCCGCCGGTCACCGAGGCGATCCGCGCGCTCGCCCTGCCCGGGCAGCTCCGCCGCTACCTGCGCCGGCTGCTGCCGCCCGAGCGGCAGACGGCCCGCGCCCTGCGTCCCCTGGTCGCCCAGCTGCTGGGCGTGCCGCTGCCGGCCCAGAGCCTCTACGAGACCGCGGACCGCTGGGACGGCGAGCTGGCCGCCCTCCAGCGGCTGGTCGAGGGCCCCGGCACCGCCGTCCGGCTCGTCCTCGACCCCACCGAGCGCTCCGCCGCGCTGGGCCGCGCCGCCCGCGCCGGCCTGGCGCTGCACGGCGTCGGCGTCGAGGCGCTGATCGCCAACCGACTGCTGCCGGCCGGCTCGGGCGACCCGCTGCTCGCCGGCCTGGCCGCCGGGCAGCGCGCGGTCCTCGACGAGTTCACCCGCGCCACCCGCCTCGCCGCCCCGCACCCGGTGCCGCACCTCGGCCGGCCGGTGCGCCCCGCCGACCTGGCCGAGCTGCCGCTGCCGCCGCTCGGCGAGCCGGGGGACGCCGGGGCCGCCGAGCCGACCGTCGAGGACCGGCTGGCCACCGACGGGCTGCTGGTCTGGCACCTGCCGCTGCCCGGCGCCACCCGCGACGACCTCGGCCTGGTCCGCCGCGGCGACGAACTCCTCGTCACCACGGGCCCGTTCCGCCGTGCCCTGTCGCTGCCCGCCGCGCTGCGCCGCTGCACGGTGGCCGGCGCGGCCTTCACCGACGCCGCCGAACTGGCCGTCCGCTTCGCCCCCGACCCGGACCGCTGGCCGGACCGGGCCCTGGCCGGCGTCCCGCGCGCCGGCTGACCCGGGGTACCGTCGAGAGCGACGGCACACGCATCGGAGGGCCGCGATGAGCGACGACGTCGACCGGGACGACGCACAGCAGCACGGCGCGCGGGGAGCCGGCGCCGCCGACGAGGACGCCTGGGCCGAGGCCTGCGCCGAGGACCTGGCCGCCGAGCGGGAGCGCCGGCGCCGCGAGCACGGCGAGCCGCCGCCCGCGACCGGTGACGCGGTTGAGGAGCTGCGCAGGCTCGCGGAGGCCATCACCGGCCAACTCGGCCGCCTGGGCGGGAGCCTCGGCGGTCTCGGCGGCCTGGCGGGGGCCGGGCTCGCGGCCCAGGCCAGGGCCGCGGTCGAGCCGGTGCTGGAGCGCAACGCCGAGGCGATCCAGCATCTGGCCAACGCGGGCCAGGAGTTGCTCGCCGCCTACCGGGCGGCCGTCCTCTCCCACGAGCAGCGCTGGACCCGGGACGCCGAACAGCCGTCCGAGCGGCCCGCGCAGCAGCCGGCACAGCAGCCGGAGACCGCGTCCGAGAAGCCGAACGACCCGCCCGCCGAGGGCCCTTCGCACCGCATCGACCTGGACTGACGCGGGGCGGTCAGCCCGGCCCCGCTCCGGTACCGTGTTCGCGAGCGGGGATCCACTGACATCACTTGAGGGATACAGGGACACATGGGACTGACCATCGGCGTCGACATCGGCGGGACGAAGATCGCGGCCGGCGTGGTGGACGAGCAGGGCGCCATCCTCGACACCTGCCAGGTGCCGACCCCGCCCACCCCCGAGGGCGTCGTGGAGGCCATCGCGCACGCCGTCAAGACCGTGGGCAGCGGCAGCTCGGCCGAGGCCGTGGGCATCGGCGCCGCCGGCTATGTGGACGACAAGCGCGCCACCGTGCTGTTCGCGCCCAACATCTACTGGCGCCGCGAGGCCCTGAAGGACAAGGTCGAGCAGCGGGTCGGCATGCCCGTGGTCGTGGAGAACGACGCCAACGCCGCCGCCTGGGGCGAGTACCGGTTCGGCGCGGGCGCCGGCCACGACGACGTCATCTGCGTGACCCTGGGCACCGGTATCGGCGGCGGCATCATCGTGGGCGGCCGGCTCTACCGCGGCCGGTTCGGCGTCGCCGGCGAGTTCGGCCACGTCCGGGTGGTCCCGGACGGGCTGCTGTGCGGCTGCGGCAGCCAGGGCTGCTGGGAGCAGTACGCCTCGGGGCGCGCCCTCGTCCGCTACGCGCGGCAGCGCGCCACCGCCACCCCGGAGGCCGCCGAGGTGCTGCTCGGCCTGGGCGACGGCACCCCGGAGGGCATCGAGGGCAAGCACGTCAGCGCGGCCGCCAGGCGCGGCGACAAGGTCGCCGTCGACTCCTTCCGCGAGCTGGCCCGCTGGGCCGGCGCCGGCCTCGCCGACCTCGCCTCGCTGTTCGACCCGGCCGCCTTCATCGTGGGCGGCGGCGTCTCGGACGAGGGCGACCTGGTGCTCGAACCGATCCGCAAGTCCTTCCGCCGCTGGCTGGTCGGCGGCCGCTACCGGCCGCACGCCCAGGTCCTGGCCGCCCAACTCGGCGGCAGGGCGGGCCTCGTGGGCGCCGCCGACCTGGCCCGCCAGGGCTGAGCACCGGCGGCCCCATGCCGACCGAGGTGCGGCTGCTCAGCTACAACATCCGCTCGATGCGGGACGACACGGCGGCGCTCGCCCGGGTGATCCGCGCCTGCGCCCCCGACGTGCTGTGCGTCCAGGAGGCCCCGCGCTTCCTCGGCTGGCGGCGCCGGGTGGCGCGGCTGGCGCGGGCGACCGGCCTCTACCTGGTGAGCGGGGGCGCCTCGGCCACCGGCCCGATGATCATGGCGGCGCCGCGGGTCCTCGTCGAGTCGGCCGGCGACCTCACCCTGCCCCACACCCCGGGCCTGCACCGCAGGGGCCTGGCCACCGCCGTGCTCAGGTTCGCCGGCGGGCCCAGGCTCGCCGTGGTCAGCTGCCATCTGAGCCTGCGGGCCGCCGAGCGCCGCCGGCACGCGCCGCTGGTCGCCGACCGGCTCGCCGCGCTCGGCGCCCCGGCCGCGGTGCTGGCGGGCGACCTCAACGAGGACCCGGGCGGCACCGCGTTCCGCCTGCTGGCCTCGCGCGGCCTGCGGGACGCCTGGGACCTCGCCCCGGAGGGCGGCGAGTTCACCTCGCCCGCGGCCGGCCCCGAGCGTCGCATCGACGCCGTGCTGTGCACCCAGGCGGTGACCGTGCTCGGCTGCGGCGTGCCCGAGGAGCCGGCCCCGGCCGACCTGCGGGCCGCCACCGACCACCTGCCGGTGCTGGCCAGGATCACCGCCTGAGGCCGCGCGGCCGGGTCAGACGACGGCGCCGCTGCCCGGGTCCCTGAAGTCGTCGTCGTGGCCGTCCCGCAACCGGGTGATCAGGGTGGCGAAGCCGCCCAGGAAGCCGCCCACGCCCAGGGTGACGAGCCACCAGGTCATCCGCTGCTGCAGCAGCACGGCGCCGAGCAGCAGCAGCGGGCCGCCGAGCACCGCGATCCACGCCAGCTTGGTGGTCAGGTCCGTCTCCGGCAGCGGCGGCGGCTCCGGCGGCACGAAGTGGTCCTCGTCCTCGTCCTCCGCGGCCTCCCAGTCCCTGGGCCCGCTCAGCGGCCCGCCGGCGGGGCCGGCGCCCGCCGGGGCGTCGGCCGGCCCTTCCGCGGGCTCGGCCACCGGCACCCGGTCGACCGTGTCCGTCAGATCGACCTCGCCAGCCTTCGGCCAGACGCCAGGGGGATCGGCCGGCTCCTCGCCGTAGCCGGCGACGATCTCGGCCCACGCGGCTTCCTCGTCGATCGGGTCACGGCCGTCGCCGCGCTCCTGGTCACGTTCCGTCACGGAGAGTCTTCCTTGTCGCGAGCCGGTGCAAGCCGGGTGATGAAGGCGTCCGTCTCTTGAAAGATACGCTCCGCGTCGTGGTCGAGGGTGGCCACGTGAAAGCTCGACGGCAACAGCACCTCGGTCACGTCGGTCGAGGACACCCGGGAGCGGACCAGCGCCGCGTCCCCCGGCGCGACCACATGGTCCTCCGCGCTGCGCATCAGCAGCAACGGCTGGGTGACGCGCGGCAGTTCGGTCCGCACCAGCCGCTGTAGCGCGCGCAGCGAGTGGGCCGCGTGCAGCGGCACCCGGTCGTACCCCGACTCCGTGACGCCCTCCTTCGCTATGTCGGAGACGATCCCCTTGGCGCTCGGCACCACGTGGCGCAGCACCGGCAGCAGGAAACCCGCCCTGGAGGGGAAGGTGACCCCCGGATTGACGACGGCGACCCCGGCCACCGCGGCGCCGTGCCGGGCCGCGAGCCGCAGCGCCAGCGCGCCGCCCATCGAGAGACCGCACACGAACACCGTCTCGCAGCGGCGCCCGAGCTCCCGCAGCTCCCGGTCGACCGTCGCGTACCAGTCCGCCCAGCCGGTGTGCCGCATGTCCTGCCAGCGGGTGCCGTGCCCGGGCAGCAGCGGCAGCGAGACGGTCAGGCCGCGGTCCGCCAGGTGCTCGGCCCAGGGGCGCAGGGAGTGCGGGGTGCCGGTGAATCCGTGACACAGTAGGACGCCGGTCGACGAGCCGTGGTGTGCGTAGGGCTCCGCCCCGGGAAGAAGGCGCATCGTCTGCTCGCTCCGTTCGGCTCGTAGGGCGCCAGTAACCCTATTCCCCAGTAAGGTCGGCCTCATAGAACACGGGAGGTTGACGGGGTGCTGTACGGGGCGATGAAGATGTCCGTCGGGGCGGGACTCAAGGTGGTCTTCCGCCCCTGGGTGGAAGGCGGCGAACACGTGCCCGCCGAGGGGCCGGCGATCCTCGCCAGCAACCACCTGTCGTTCTCCGACTCCTTCTTCCTGCCGGCCGTGCTCGACCGCAAGGTCACCTTCATCGCCAAGGCCGAGTACTTCACCTCGCCCGGGCTCAAGGGCCGGCTGACGGCCGCCTTCTTCAAGGGCGTCGGCCAGCTGCCGGTGGACCGCTCCGGCGGGCGCGCCGCCGGCGAGGCCGCGATACGCAGCGGCATATCGGTGATCGAGCGGGGCGAGCTGTTCGGCATCTACCCCGAGGGCACGCGTTCCCCCGACGGCCGCCTCTACCGCGGCAAGCCCGGCGGCCTGGCCCGGATAGCCCTGGCCACCGGGGCACCGGTGATACCCGTCGCCATGATCGACACCGAGAAGATCCAGCCGCCGGGCAAGGTCGTCCCCAAGCTGATGCGGCCCGGCATCCGGATCGGCGAGCCGCTCGACTTCAGCCGCTACCAGGGGATGGACGGGGACCGCTTCATCCTCCGCTCGGTGACCGACCAGGTCATGTACGCGATCATGAAGCTCTCCGGCCAGGAGTACGTGGACATGTACGCCACCGTCGCCAAGCGGATGCTGGCCGAGGCGGCCAAGGACGAGTCGGGAGACGCGGCCCCCGGGGAGTCGAAGGAGTAGCGCGCATGTCCGTGGAGCGACCGCTGTGGCGCGCGCTCACCGGCTACCGGCTGCTGACCCTGACCTACGCGCTCGGCCTCTTCCTCCTCGCCCACGACGACTACGGCCGACCACTGGTCGGCGCCGGCTACCTGGCCGCGCTCACCCTCTGGACGCTGTTCACCACCCCCCTGGTGGCCTCGGCCGAGCGCTGCACCCCCCGGTTCCTGGCCGTCGACCTGACGATGGCGGTGGGCGGCACGCTCCTCACCCTGGCCGCCGACCCGCACGCGACGGTCGGACCGACGCTGCCGTCGATCTGGGTCGCGGGATCGGTGCTCGCCGTCGCCCTCAAGGGCGGCTGGCGCTGGGGCGGCGCGGCAGCGGTCGGCATGGGGGCCGCCAACCTCGCCGAGGACGGCCGCCTCTCCGGGACGGCGCTGCACAACGCCGTGCTGGTGTGCGTGGCGGCCGTCGCCATCGGCTACGTGGTCGAGGTGGCGCGGGCCAGCGAGCGGGCGCTGGCCAGGGCGCTGCGGATCGAGGCGGCCACCAGGGAGCGCGAGCGGCTGGCCAGGGACATCCACGACGGCGTGCTCCAGGTGCTCGCGATGGTCCAGCGGCGCGGCACGGCGCTCGGCGGCGAGGCCGCCGAGCTCGGCCGGCTGGCCGGCGAGCAGGAGCGGGCGCTGCGGACGCTGGTCGCCGACGCGCCCCCGCGCACGCCGGTGGCGTCGGAGCGCGAGGACCTCGGGGCGCTGCTGGCGGCCGCCGCCGGGCGCGACGAGCGCGTCACCCTCGTGGGGCCCGGCACGCCCGTCGAACTGCCGGCCCGGGCGGCGCGCGAGCTGACGGCAGCCGTGGAGGCCGCCCTCGACAACGTCCGCCGGCACGCCGGGCCGACCGCCAGCGCGTGGATACTGCTGGAGGACGAGCCCGACGCGGTGCTCGTCACGGTGCGGGACGACGGGCCCGGCATCCCCCCTGGCCGGCTCGCCGTGGCGGCGGCCGAGGGCCGCCTCGGCGTGGCCCAGTCCATCCGGGGGCGGCTGCGCGACCTCGGCGGCGGCGCCGAGTGGGGGTCGGTGCCCGGACAGGGCACGGAGGTCGAGTTGCGGGTGCCGAAGGGAGTGGACCGGTGAGTTCGTCGACAACCGCGGTGCGGGTGATGGTGGTCGACGACCACCCGATGTGGCGCGACGCGGTGGCCCGCGACCTGGGCGAGGCCGGCATGGAGGTCGTCGCCACGGCGGGCGAGGGCCCCCAGGCCGTGAGCCGGGCGCGGGCCGCGCGGCCGGACGTGCTGGTGCTCGACCTCAACCTGCCGGGGCTGCCGGGCGCCGAGGTCTGCCGCCAGCTGGCGGGCGAGGTCAGGGTGCTCGTGCTGTCCGCGAGCGGCGAGCAGCGGGACGTGCTGGAGGCGGTGAAGGCGGGCGCCACCGGCTACCTGGTGAAGTCCGCGAGCGCGGCGGAACTGGTCGACGCGGTCCGCCGCACGGCGGCCGGCGAACCGGTCTTCACCCCAGGGCTGGCCGGCCTCGTCCTCGGCGAGTACCGCCGCCTGGCGGCTGCCGCCGCGGCCTCGACCGCCGTCGCCGACGACGTTCCGCACCTCACGGAGCGGGAGACGGAGGTGCTGCGGCTGGTCGCCAAGGGGCTCACCTACCGGCAGATCGCCGAACGCCTGGTGATCTCGCACCGGACGGTCCAGAACCACGTCCAGAACACGCTGGGCAAGCTCCAGCTCCACAACCGCGCCGAACTGGTCCGCTACGCGATCGAACGCGGCCTGGACTGAGGCTCCGCTGGGCGCGTGGCCGCTGGGCGCGTGGCCGCTGGACGCTGGGCCTGAGCCGCGGCCTGGCGGCCGTGCCGCGCCCACCCACCCGCCCTTGGCGGGTGGCCTCGCGCGGCCCGGCGGCGCAGCCGCCGTGGGCCCACCCGCGCGCAGCGCGAAACGCGGCGGGTGGGTGGGCCCCCCCGCGGAGCGCTGACGCAACCGCACCCGGCCCAGCCGCGCGCAGCGCGGCGGCCCCGCCACCACCCGCGCGCAGCGCGAGAAAGGCGGGCGGGTGGGCATCCCGCGCGGAGCGCCGGGACACCGCCTCGTGGCCGCCACGGCCTCCCCGGGCCGCGTGCGGCGCGCAACCCCGTCCGCGCGCAGCGCGGTCCAGGGCGGGCGGGTG
>NZ_JAVREM010000115.1:0-10461 GCF_031845425.1 Streptomyces millisiae | reverse complement strand
GAGTGATCAAACGCAAGATGTCCAACTGGCCGCTCAAACGGGCCGAGCATCGCAACCAGACACCACCCCCACCGGACACCATCACCATCACCCAGCGAGACACAACTACCTAAGTCACCGGCATTGCATCTAGGCCCTGTCCGGGCGATCCCGGGCCGGCGCCGGACGGCCCGGGACCGCTTTCCCGCGCTTCACGCCCATGAAGCTGGCATGTCACCCCCTGTCTGTTTTAATTGCGCATGGTTCGCAAGAGCGTCCTCGTATCAACAGGGGTGGCAGCATGACAGTCCGCAGGCCATGGACAGTGCGCGCCGGAGGCGTGGTGGTGGCCGCGCTGCTCGGCCTCACGGCGTGCTCGGCGCCCGCCGAGGAGGGGGGCGGGTCGGCCGCCCACGACTCGCTCGTCGTCGGCATAGCCACCGAGCCCGACACGCTCAGTCCGCTCCTCGGCTACGGCAAGGACGGCAACTCCAAGATCTTCGACGGCCTGCTGCGGCACGACGCCGACCTCCAGCTCACGCCGGCCCTGGCCACCGAGCTCCCCGAGGTCAGCGAGGACGGCCTGACCTACACCTACCGGCTGCGCGAGGGCGTCGAGTTCACCGACGGCGACCCGTTCACCGCGGAGGACGTCGTCTTCACCTACGAGACCATCCTCGACCCGGACACCAACAACCCGTACCGGGACGAGCTCGACGCCCTCCAGGACGTCCGCGCCGAGGACGACCACACCGTCGTCTTCACCCTCGCCTATCCCTACGCGCCGTTCGCCGAGCGCACCGTGCTGCCCATCGCCTCGGCCTCGGCGGCCGGCGACCAGGACGTCAACACCGGCTCGTACAACACCGAACCGGTCGGCACCGGGCCCTACGTGCTCACCGGCTGGACGCCGGGCGAGCGCCTCACCTTCGAGGCCAACCCGGACTACTGGGGCGGCGCGCCCGAGGTCCGGCGACTCACCATGGCCGTGATCCCCGACGACGACGTGCGCGCCACCCGGCTGCGCTCAGGCGACCTGGACGCCGCCGTGCTGCCCCCCAACCTGGCCGAGGGCTTCGCCGACGACGAGGGTCTGGTCACCCACGAGGCGGAGAGCGCCGACTTCCGCGCCGTCACCCTGCCGAGCGGCAACCCCGTCACCGGCGACCGCGCCATCCGCCGGGCCCTCGACCTGGCCGTCGACCGCGAACTGATGGTCGACAGCGTGCTCCTCGGCGCCGGGCACGCCGCCTACGGGCCCATCCCGGTCAGCAGCCCGTGGTTCGCCGAGGGCACCGAGCGCGCCCACGACCCCGAGGCCGCCGGACGGATCCTGGACGAGGCCGGCTGGACCCCCGGCGACGACGGCGTCCGCGCCCGCGACGGGCAGCGCGCCGAGTTCACCCTCTGGTACCCGGCGGGCGACCGGCTCCGTCAGGAGCACGCCCTGGCCTTCGCGACCGACGTCGCCGAGATCGGCGTCGACGTCACCGTCGAGTCCGGATCCTGGGAGGTCATCGAGGGCCGGCTCACCGAGGACGCCGTCCTCTCCGGCGGCGGCAACCCCGCCGACCCCGACTTCGACCTCTACGGGCTGCTCTACTCCGAGCTCGCCGGCGACGGCTGGAACAACATGGGCCAGTACGACAACGCCGACGTGGACGAACAGCTCGACCTCGCCCGCCGCACCGCCGACCGGGACGAGCGCCAGGCCGCCTACGACCGGGTCCAGCGCGCCCTCGTCGACGACCCGGGGTACACCTTCCTCACCCACATCGACCACGTCTACGTGATGGCCGACCACTGGGAGGGCGTCACCACCCAGCCGGAGCCCCACGACCACGGCCTCGGCCACGGCCCCTGGTGGAACGTCGAGGACTGGCGGATCCGCGAGTGACCGGCGCCGCCTCCCTCCCCTGGATACCGATGGCCAGGCTCGCCGGGCGGCGGCTGCTCGCCGCCGTCCCGGTGCTGGCCCTCGTCACGCTCGGCATGTTCGCGGTCGCCGCCGCCTCCCCCTTCGACCCCGTCCGGCAGTACCTCGGGGGCGGCGCCATGGGCGCCTCCCAGGAGACCCTGGACCAGCTGCGCGCCTCGCTCGCCGCCGACGGCACCTTCGTCGAGCAGTGGTGGCGCTGGCTCACCGCCGCCCTCACCGGCGACCTCGGCCAGTCCAACACCCTGCACCAGCCGGTCGGCCAGGTGATCGGCGAGCGCATCGGCTGGTCGGTGCTGCTCTGCGCGGTCGCCTTCGTGGGCGCCGTGCTGCTCGGCACGGCGCTCGGCACCCTCGCCGCCCGCCGGCAGGGCGGCGCCGTCGACCGAGTGATCACCTCGACCAGCTACGCCCTCCAGGCGGCGCCGCCGTTCTGGCTCGCCCTGCTGGCCGTCTGGCTGTTCGCGCTGCGCCTCGACGTGCTGCCGTCCGGCGGGCTCACGGACCCCGGCAGCGACGTCGTCACCGCCGGCTCGCTGCTCCGCCACCTCGCCCTGCCCGCCGCGGTGCTGACCATCTCCCAGCTGCCCTGGTTCGTGCTCTACACCCGCCAGGGCGTGGCCGACGCGCTCCGCGAGGACCCGGTGCGCGGGGCGCGGGCCCGCGGCCTGCGCGAGAGCACGGTGCTGCGCGGCCACGCGCTGCGGTCCGGGCTGCTGCCCGTGCTCACCCTCGTCGGCACCCGCGTCCCCGAGCTGATCACCGGCGCCCTGCTGGTGGAGACCGTGTTCAGCTGGCCGGGCATCGCCTCGGCCACGGTCCGGGCCGCGACCGCCTCCGACTTCCACCTGCTCGCCGCCCTCGCGGTGCTCTCCGCGCTCGCCGTGCTGGCCGGCAACCTGCTGGCCGACCTCCTCTACGGCCTGGCCGACCCGCGCGTCGACCACGACGAGATGTGATCCCCATGGCCCAGACCGCAGAACCGACCTGGCACGCGCGCGGCACCGCACGTCGCGGCACCCGGACCGCGCGGGTCGCCGCCTCCGCCGCGCTGGCCGGCGCCGCCGCCCTCGCCGCGCTGCTCGTGCCGCTGCTCTTCCCCCTCGACCAACAGGCCGTCGACCTCACCGCCAAGCTGGCCCCGCCCTCCGCCGACCACCTCTTCGGCACCGACGACCTCGGCCGCGACGTGCTGCTGCGCAGCGTCTACGGGCTGCGGGTCTCGCTCACCGTGGGCGTGGTCGCGGCGCTCACCGCCAGCGTGCTCGGCCTCGCCGTCGGCTGCCTCGCCGGGGCGCTCGGCGGCCGGACCGACCGCCTGGTGATGCGGGCGGTGGATGTGTTCACCGCCGTGCCGCACCTGCTGATGGGCATCTTCATCGTCGCGATGTTCCGGCCCGGGATCTGGCCGGTGGTCGCCTCCGTCGGACTCACCCACTGGGTGTCGACGGCCCGCATCGTGCGCGCCGAGGTGCTGTCGCTGCGCGGTCGCCCGTTCGTCGAGGCCGCGATCTCCGGCGGCGCCTCCCGCCGCCGGGTGGTCACCAGGCACCTGCTGCCGGCGGTGCTGCCACAGGCCGGGCTCGCCGCCGTGCTGATGGTGCCGCACGCCGTCTGGCACGAGTCGGCGCTGTCCTTCCTCGGCCTCGGCATCCCCGCCCACCAGGCCAGCCTGGGCACCATGATCAACGGCGCCCGTGGCTCGTTGGCCGCCGGCGACTGGTGGCCCACCCTCTTCCCCGGCCTCTTCATCGTGCTGCCGACGCTCGCCATCGCCGGCCTCGCCGGCGTCTGGCGCGAGCGGATCAACCCCCGGCGCCGCTCGGAGCTCGTGCTGTGACGAGCCCCGGCCACACCGACCACGACGAGGCGCCGACGAACGACGCGCGAGCGAACGACGAGAGGGAGGAGCGGCGGATGATGGGCGAGGCGACGCCGGCCGTGCTGTCCGTGCGGGGGCTCTCCGTGCGGTTCCTGATGCCGGGTGGCCGGGAGGTGGCCGCCGTGAACGACGTCTCCTTCGACCTCGCGCCCGGCGAGTGCCTGGCCCTGGTCGGGGAGAGCGGCTGCGGGAAGTCCGTGCTGACCTCCGCGCTGCTCGGCCTGCTGCCCGCCAACGCCCGCACCCGGGGAACGGCCCACCTGCGCGGCCCGGCGGGGGACGGGTCCCCCGCCGACGGCGTCGAGCTGCTCAGGGCCGACGACGAGGTGCTGGCGCGACGGGTGCGCGGGCGGCTGGTCGGCCTCGTGCCGCAGAGCCCGGCCGCCCACCTGACGCCGGTCAGGACCGTGCGCTCGCACCTGGAGGAGACCGTGCGGGAGCTGACCGGCACCCCGCGGGCCGGGCTGCGGAAGGCCGCCGAGGCGGCCGCGGCGCGCGCCGCGTTCCCCGCCGACCACCTCGACCGCTACCCGCACCAGCTCTCCGGGGGCCTCGCCCAGCGCGCCGCCACCGCGCTCGCGCTCGTCGCCGACGCGCCGCTCCTCATCGCCGACGAGCCCACCACGGGACTCGACCGCGACCTGGTGGACCGCACCGTGGCCGAACTGCGCCGGCACGCCGACGCCGGCCACGCCCTGCTGGTGATCACCCACGACCTGGCCGCGGCCGAGCGGATCGCCGACCGGGTGGCCGTCATGTACGCCGGCCGCGTCGTCGAGGTCGCCTCCGCGCGCCGCTTCTTCGGCACCCCTGGCCCCCGCCACCCCTACGCCCGCGGCCTGCTCGAAGCCCTCCCCGAACGCTCCTTCACCCCCATCCCCGGGCTGCCGCCCGAGCTCGACGCCCTCCCCGCCGGCTGCGCCTTCGCCGCGCGCTGCCACCTCGCCACCGAACGCTGCGCCACCCAGCCCGCGGTGAGCGACGGCGTCGCCTGCCACCACGCCCCGGAGCCCGCCGATGCTTGAGCTGAGCCGCGTCACCGCCGGATACCACCGCGGCACCCCGGTGGTCCGCGACGTCTCGCTGACCGTCGCGGACGGCGAGGCCGTCGGCCTCGTCGGCCCCAGCGGCTGCGGCAAGTCGACCCTGGCCCGGGTCGCCGCGCTGCTCCACCGGCCCGACGCCGGCACCGTGCGGCTCGGTGGCCAGACGGTGCGCGGCTTCCGCTTCCGGGCACCGCGCGCGCTGCGCACCAGCGTGGGCGTCGTCTTCCAGCAGCCACGGCTCGCCGCCGACCCGAGACTGACCCTGCGCGAGCTGATCGCCGAGCCGGCGGCCGCCACCGGCAGGACCCGGGAACTCGCCGGCCGGGCCGCCGAACTCGCCGAGGCGGCCGGGCTCGCCGAGAGCCTGCTGCGCCGCCGCCCGCACGAGGTCAGCGACGGACAGCTGCAACGCGCCTGCGTCGCCCGCGCCCTGCTGCCGCGTCCCAGGCTGCTGGTCTGCGACGAGATGACGGCCATGCTCGACGCCTCCACCACCGCCGCGCTGGTCGCCCTCGTCGAGCGGTACCGCGCCGAGCACGGCGCCGCGCTGCTGGCCGTGGGCCACGACCGGGTGCTCCTGGACCGCTGGTGCGACCGGGTGACCGAGTTCCCCAGCCCGGCCGACTGACCCCCGCGCGGGGAATCTTCCGCCCCCGCGGTGGTTGGAACAGGAGTGGACAACACGGCACGACTGCGGTCGGTGCGCTGGTCGATCCTCGACCGGGCGCTGATCCGCGAAGGACAGGGCCCGCACGAGGCGCTGCGCGAGACGGTCGACTTCGCCCGGCGGGCGGAGGCGCTCGGCTACCACCGGTTCTGGGTCGCCGAACACCACGCGGTCCCCGGGGTCGCGGGATCGGCCCCCACCGTGCTGGCGGCCGCGGTCGCCGCCGCCACCCGGCGGATCCGGGTCGGCACCGGCGGCGTGATGCTGCCCAACCACCGGCCGCTCGTGGTGGCCGAACAGTTCGGCGTCCTGGAGGCGCTGTTCCCCGGCCGCGTCGACATGGGACTCGGCCGCTCCGTCGGCTTCACCGCCGCGGTCCGCCGCGCGCTCGGCGCCGAGAAGGCGGACGCGGACCGGTTCGGCGAACAACTGGCCGAGCTGCTCTCGTACTTCGACGGCACCGGGCCGCTGTCCGCGCCGCCGGCCACCGGGCTGCGGGTACCGGCCTTCGTGCTCGCCGTGGGCGAGGGCGCCGGCATCGCGGCCGCGCACGGGCTGCCGCTGGTGATGGCCCACCTCGGCGACGAGGACCGCATGCTGGCCGCCATCGAGCGCTACCGCGCCGAGTTCACCCCGGGCCCGCACGGGGAGCGGCCCTATCTGGTGCTCTCCGTCAACGCCGCCGTCGCCGCCACGGCCGAGGAGGCCGCCACGCTCCAGCTCCCGGAGGCCTGGGCCACCGTCCACTCCCGCACCCGCGGGGTCTTCCCGCCCCTCGAACCGCCCTCCCGGGTGGCGGCCCGCGACCTCACCGACCGGGAGCGACGCCTGTTCGACCAGGCTCGGGCCAGCCAACTGCACGGCGACGAGCGCCAGATGACCGAGGCGCTGGGCGCCCTCATCGCCCGCACCGGCGCCGACGAGCTGCTGCTGACGTTCGGCGACGGCTACCCGGGGCGACTCGACTCCTACCGCCGCCTCGCCCGGCTGGCCGGCCTCCGGCCGGAAGACGGGGCCTAGCCGACCGGCACGATCCCGCGGGCCACGCCGAGCTCCACCAGGTCCGCCGGCCGCAGCCGCAGCTGGTCGGCCGTGACGCGGACCTGCTCGGGGCCCCGCTTGACGACGGCCGCCGCCGACTCCGGGGCCACCACCGAGTAGTAGCTGTCCGGGGTGACCCAGGTCCGGCCCGGCGAGGTCAGCGCCACCGCGCCGCCCGAGCCGCCCTCGCCGATGACCAGGGTCGTCACCGGGATGGTCGCCGCCGCCACCGCCATGATCGACTCGGCGATCGCGGACCCCACCCCGTCCCGCTCGGCCTCCGCGCCGTTGGCCGCGCCCGGCGTGTCCACCAGCGTCAGCACCGGCACGGAGAGCCGGTCGGCCAGCCGCAGCAGGCGGGTGGCGGCCCGGAAGCCCGCCGGCGTGGTGGCGGTGCCGAGCTGGGCCACGTACGCCACGGCGCGCCCGGCATGGCGCCCGAAGCCGCAGCGCAGCCCGGGGTCGGGGCAGCCGAGCGCCACCCGCTCGGTGAAGTAGGCCCGCAGATACGCGTCGGCACGCGGCCGGGCCGGGTCGCGCGCCAGCTCCACGGCCGCCCAGCCGGTCCCGGGCGCGGCCACGGAACGCAGCGCCGCGGGCGGCGGCGCCGGCCCCGCCGCCGGCGTCGTCAGCAGGGAGAGCCAGCGCGCCACGGCGGGGCCAAGGTCCCCGGGCGGCACCAACTCGTCGACCTGGCCGATCGCCGCCTGCGCCTCGGCCGTGTAGGCGGCGGGGTCCGCCCCCGGCGGCCTGACCCGGGCGCCGGCGAAGCCCACCTGTACGCCGGGCAGCGCCAGCCGGACGTCGGCGCCCGCCCCGAGCGTCGCCCAGCCGCCGCCCGTCACCGGGCCCGCGAGCACCGCCAGATGGGGCAGCCCGACCGCCCGCAGCCGCACCAACTGGGTGGCGATGCGCTGCAACTGCGCCAGCGCGAACATGCCCTCCTGCACCCTGCTGCCGCCGCTGGCGATCAACGAGACGACGGGCAGGGAGAGTTCACGGGCCGTGATGAGCGCACCGGCGATCCGCTCGCCCACGGCCCGGCCGATGGAGCCGCCGAGGAAGCCGAACTCGAAGGCGATCAGCACCGCCTCGCCGCCGCCCACCCGGCCGAGGCCGCAGACCACCGCCTCCGCCTCGCCGCTGCGTCGGGCGGCCAGCGCCCGGGCCGCGCCGTAGCCGGGCCAGCCGATCGGCGCGTCGCCCTCGTCCGCCCGGTGGGCGGCCGTCGGCCGGTACGGCAGCTCGGTGAACCGGTCCCCGGCCACCGCGGCGAGCAGCGCCCGGGCCGGCGCGGCCGGCTCGCTCACACCAGCTCCCGCTTGAGGATCTTGCCCATGTCGTTGCGCGGCAGCGCCGCCCGGAACCGGACCTCGCGCGGCCGCTTGTGCGCGGCCAACTGGCTCGCCACATGCTCCGTCAGCTCGCGCGCCGACGGCGGGCTCGTCCCGTCCCTCGGCACGATCCAGGCGATGATCCGCTCCCCGAGGTCGGGGTCGGGCGCGGCGGTCACGGCGGCCTCGGCGACCCCCGGGTGTGCCAGCAGCACGTTCTCGATCTCGCCGGCGCCGATCCGGTAGCCGCCGCTCTTGATCAGGTCCGTCGAGCCGCGCCCCACGATCCGGTACCGGCCGGCGGCGTCCCGCGTCGCCATGTCGCCGGTGCGGAACCAGTCGCCGTCGAAGGCGGCGGCCGTGGCCTCGGGGCGGTTGAGGTAGCCGGTGAACAGGTTGGGCCCGCGCACCTGGATCTCGCCCACCGTCTCGCCGTCGGCGCCCTCGATCACCCGTCCTGACTCGTCGACCAGACGGAGCGCCACGCCGGGCAGCGGCACCCCGACGGTGCCGGTCGCCGCCGCGTCGGCGCCGGCCGGCACGCTGGTGTTCATCAGCGTCTCCGTCATGCCGTAGCGCTCCACCACCCGACGCCCGGTGGCGGCCAGGATCCGCTCGTGGTCGGGCAGGGGGAGCGGGGCCGAGCCGGACACCAGCAGCCGGGCCCCGGCCAGCGCGGCGGCGACGGCCGCGTCCCGGGCGGCCGCCTCGGCCAGCCGGTGGTACATGGTGGGCACCCCGAAGAGCACGGTGCCGCCCCCGGCGAGCGCGCCGGCCACCGCCTCGGGCGAGAAGCGGCCCACGTGGTGTGCCGTGCCGCCGTGCCGCAGCGGGCCCAGCACCCCGAGTACCAGGCCGTGCACGTGGAACAGCGGCAGCGCGTGCACCACCACGTCGGCGCCGGTCCACCCCCATGTCTCGCCCAGCGCGTCCAGCGTGGCGGCGACCGCGCGGCGGGGCAGCAGCACGCCCTTGGGCGGCCCCGTGGTGCCCGAGGTGTAGACGACGAGGGCGGTGGCCTCCGGGGCCGGCTCGGCCGGCGGCCCGGCCGGCGCCGTGGCGGGAGGCTCCGTGGTGACGTCCAGCCGGGCCGTCCCGGCGAACGCCGGCGGCAGCCGCGCCCCGGCCGGGGCCAGCACCAGCGAGGGCGCGCTGTCGCCCACGATGTGCGCCAACTCCCGCTGGCCGCTCCCCGGGTTGACGGGCACCGCCGGCACCCCGGCGAGCAGCGCCGCCACGGTCGCGACCGCGGTCTCCAGCGAGGGCGTGGCCCACACCGCGACCCGCTGGTGGCCCGCGAGGCGCCCGGCGAGCGCGCCGGCCGTGGCGCGCAGCTCCGCGTAGCTGACCATCCGGTCGCCGAAGCGCAGCGCCGGCGCGTCCGAGGCGGCCGCCAGGGCCGGGAACAGAGGGCTCATTCGCATCATGCTAGGGGGCGGCGTCCACCCGTCGTTCGGGGCACGGGAGGCCGTCAGGAGCCCGTGCCGGCCTGGGGGAAGAGGGCCGTGTACGTCTCGGTCACGTCGTTCAGACCGCGGGCGTAGGGGGCGTCGAAGTGCCAGACCAGGAACAGCAGGAAGGCGATCATCGCGGTGAACAGACCGGCCAGCAGCAACTCCCGCGCGGAGCGCCGGATCTGGAGCACGAAGACCATGCCGATGACCACGGCGGCCCCGCTGACCAGACCGATCCACACCGCGAGCGGCATGGTGGGCTCCGCGCTCTGACCACGCCCGACGCGCGCCTCGTCGACCCTGGCCAGCTGGTCGACGAGCCCCTGGTACGACTCGGTCTCCCGCACCGTGGTCGGCTCCCTGCCGGTGATGACCTCCCGCAGCCGCAGCAGCAACTCGTCGCCACGGTCGCCGAGTTCGCCCTCGTCCTGGAGCAGCGGCCACTCCTCGTCCAGCACGTAGTCGACATAGCCGGCCACGTCGGCGCGTATCGCGTCCCGCACCTCGGCCGGGAAGACGCCGGCGCGCACGTCCATCTCGTGCAGCGCCTGCGCCTCCTGCCGCACCCAGTCCTCCGCCGCGCCGCGCGCCTCCCAGACGCCGGCGATGGCGAGGCCGAGGACGATCGCGTAGACGACGCCCAGCATCATCGTCATGTACTCGATGACGTCCGGGGTCTCCGACGGGTCGTCGGACTCGCCGGCCCTGCGCTGCCGGAACACGGCGATCAGGAAGACGGCCCCGCAGGTCACGAGGATGATCACGGTGAGGGCCAGCCATTCGGACACACGGGCTCCTAGGAGGCGCTGGAACGGGAGGGACCGCCGGCTCGTGAGCGGGGGCGCAGCACGGCCGCGGCCAGCACGGCGGGGGCGACGACCAGCAGGGTGCGGGTCACCAGGGAGCCGCCGGGGTCCGGCGGATCGCCGTCGACGGGCAGCTCAAGGCCGGCCACCGGTGGCAGGCCCGTGGGGGAGGGCGACGGCGAGGGCTCGGCCGGCGTCGGCTCGGGCTCCTCGGCGGGCGGCTCCGGGCTCGGGGCGGCGGGGGCGGGCGGGGGTGCGGGCTCGGCCGGCGGCGGCGGTGGAGCGGCCTCGCTCGGCTCGGGCGGAGGGGTGGGCT
>NZ_JAVREM010000114.1:0-10627 GCF_031845425.1 Streptomyces millisiae | reverse complement strand
GGGCCACCGGCCCGGAGGGCCGTGCCGCGCGAGGCCACCTGCCAAGGGCGGGTGGGTGGGCGCGGCCCGGGCCGGCGGCCGCCGCCCCCGGCCGTCAGTAGACCGGCTTCTCCGGTTCGATCTGGTTGACCCAGCCGATGACGCCGCCGCCGACGTGGACCGCGTCCGAGAAGCCCGCGTCCTTCAGGACCGCCAGCACCTCGGCCGACCGCACGCCCGTCTTGCAGTGCAGCACGATCCGCCGGTCCTGCGGCAGGTCGCTCAGCGCGTTGCCCAGCAGGAACTCGTTCTTTGGGATCAGCCGCGCGCCCGGGATGGAGACGATCTCGTACTCGTTCGGCTCGCGGACGTCGATGATGTCGATCTTCTCGTCGGAGTCGATCCACTCCTTCAACTGCCGCGGCGTGATCGTCGAGTCCTTGGCGGCCGCCTGCGCCTCGTCGGAGACGACGCCACAGAACGCCTCGTAGTCGATGAGCTCGGTGACCGTCGGGTTCTCGCCGCAGACCGCGCAGCCCGGGTCCTTGCGGACCTTGACCTGCCGGTAGGTCATCTCCAGGGCGTCGTAGATCATCAGCCGGCCGACCAGCGGTTCGCCGGTGCCGGTCAGCACCTTGATGGCCTCCGTCACCTGGATCGAGCCGATCGACGCGCAGAGCACGCCGAGCACCCCGCCCTCGGCGCAGCTCGGCACCATGCCGGGCGGCGGCGGCTCCGGGTAGAGGCAGCGGTAGCACGGGCCGTGCTCGGACCAGAAGACGGAGGCCTGGCCGTCGAAGCGGTAGATGGAGCCCCAGACGTACGGCTTGTTCAGCAGCACGCAGGCGTCGTTGACGAGGTACCGCGTGGCGAAGTTGTCCGTGCCGTCCACGATCAGGTCGTACTGGGCGAAGAGCTCCAGCACGTTGGACGAGTCGAGCCGCTCCTCGTGGATGTTGACCTGGACGTAGGGGTTGATGCCCTGCACCGTCTCCTTGGCCGACAGCGCCTTGGACTTGCCGATGTCCGCCTGGCTGTGGATGATCTGCCGCTGCAGGTTCGACTCGTCGACGACGTCGAACTCGACGATGCCCAGGGTGCCGACCCCGGCCGCCGCGAGGTACATCAGCGCCGGTGAGCCGAGGCCGCCCGCGCCCACGGCGAGCACCTTGGCGTTCTTCAGCCGCTTCTGCCCGTCCATCCCGACGTCCGGGATGATCAGGTGGCGGGAGTACCTGCGGACCTCATCGACGGTGAGCTCGGCGGCCGGCTCTACCAGGGGTGGCAGCGACACGGGGACTCCGTAGGTCTAGGGACACGGTCTTTCGTCCCTCAACACTGCCACGCCCCGGTTGATTCCGAGACACCGATTCCACACTCCGGGCACCGGGGCCGGAGGACGCCGGCGCCCGGGCGCCGTCCGCCCCCTCACATCCGGCAGGCGGCCTCCATCCAGATGTCGGCGAGCGACTCCTCCAGGCTGATCCTGGCCCGCCAGCCGAGCCGGTCGCGCGCCGTGCGCACGTCCGCCTGCTGCCACGGGCCGCAGCCGTCCGGGTAGGGGCCGACGGCCGGCAGCGGGTGCTGGCCGCCGACGGTCTCCGGGGACTGCCGGGGCGGCGGCGGGCCCTCCAGCTCGTGCAGGGTGCCGGCGTAGCCGGAGATCCTGGCCAGCGCCGCCGCCGCCTCGCGAAGCCGGACCGCGTGCCCGGTGCCGATGTTGACCACGCCCTGGGCCGCCGAGAGCGTGGCGGCGTGCACGGCGCGCGCCACGTCGCGCACGTCGACGAAGTCGCGCTGCACCGCGAGGCCGCCGAGCTTGAGCTCGCTGTCGCCGTGCTGCATGGCGCGGCGCAGCGAGTCGGCGAGCCGGCCGAGCGGCGAGCCGGCCGGGGTGCCCGGGCCGGTCGGCGAGAAGACCCGCAGCACGATGGCGTCGAGCCCGGAGCCGAGCACCAGCTCGGTGGCGGCGAGCTTGCTGACGCCGTAGGGGCCGCCGGGGCGGGCGACGGCGTCCTCGGCGATGGACGAGCCGTTCTGCGAGGGCCCGTACTCGGCGGCGCAGCCGATGTGGACCAGCCGGGCCCGGCAGCCGCTGCGCCGCAGCGACTCGCAGAGGGTGGCGGTGGCGACCGTGTTGTGCCTGGTCAGCTCGCTCGCGGTGCCCCGGATCGCGCCCGCGCAGTTGATCACCACCCCGGGGTGCACGGCGTCCAGGAATCGGGTGAGCGCGCCCGGGCTGCCGGTGGAGAGGTCGAAGCGGACGTCCGCGTCGTCGCCACGCCCGAGGGCGGTCAGCTGCACGGCGGGATCGGCGAGCAGCCGGTCGGCGACGAACCGGCCCAGGTACCCACCCGCGCCGAGAAGCAGCACTCTCATCGGTCTGTGCTCCTTGCGTGTGAACATGATCTTGGTGGGCCGGGACGGAACGGGGGTGGCGAAACGGTCCGCCTGGCCCCACGCGCGGCGTGCACCGGTGCACCCCCTTCTCCCGTCGGTCCCATGACGGAGAGACGGTATGTCTACTTGTGCACCTCACGACGGACGGATGTCCGCCGCACCATCAGAAGGGGTGAAGTTTCGTGACGTCGCGGGGAGTGGCGTCGTTACACCACAACGGCGAACGGCGGGAAGCACCCGCGAGGCCGGCCTGGGCGGGAAGGGCTCAGCTCTCCGGGTGCGGCCACGGGTTGGGGCGGCAGGTCACGCCGTCCGTCTCCAGGAACTTGGTCTGCTGCATCATCACCGGGGCCAGCTCGCCCTCGCCCGGGCAGACCACATGGCCGTAGCCGAGCCGGTGCCCCACCTCGTGGTTGACCAGCATCTGCCGGTAGGCGGCGATGTCCTCGCCGTAGGTCTCGGAGCCCTGCGCCCAGCGCCAGGCGTTGATGATCACGCGCTCGGTGTTGGACGAGTTGCAGGAGACGTTGTCCTCGGTGATGTCGAGGCCGGAGAGCGCGCACCACTCGGCCGCGGTGCCGGGGCTGGCGAGGGTGACCACGAAGTCGTACTCGCCGGCCGACACCCGGGCGAACGAGCGCTCGCCGCCGTTGCCCCAGCCGCGCGGGTCGTTGAGCGTGCGGTGGACCACCTCGGCGAAGAACTCCGGGTCGAGACCGAGGCCGTCCTCGACGTCCACCCGGTAGCGCACCTGGGTGGTGGCGGTCGGGTCCCCCGCCGGGGCGCTGCCGCCCACCGGGACCAACTCCCCGGAGCCGGTCAGCTCCGGGTCGAACTCGACCATGGTGGCGAGCTGTTCCTCGAAGGTCGGCTCGGCCGGCTCCTCCTCGACCGAGCCCGAGGGCGACTCGCCGTGCCGGTCGGGGTCGGCCGGGTCGTCCTCGCCGCCGCCCCGGCCCGCGTCGGGCCGCGCCGTGTCGGGTTCGGTGTCGAGCAGCGGGCCGACGGTGTCCGACCGGCCTGAGCCGCCCGTCAGGTCGGTCCCGACGACGACGGTGAGCACGGTCACGACGGCGGCGGCCGCCACGCCGGTGAGGGTGCGCCCCCAGCCCGCGCGGCGCTCGCCCCGGCTATCCCCGAGCCCACGCCGCCGCTCGCGCGGCCGGCCATGACGCCCGGACGACGCCGTGCGCCGCGCCGGCTCGCCCTGCTCCGGCCCGTCCTGCCGACCGGACCCGTCACTCCCCGGGCGTCCCGAGTCCCCGTCGTCTCCTGACCGTTCTGGCCTCCCCCGGCCCGGTGACCGCCCCGCGCCGCCGGTCCTCCCCGGACCTCCCGCACCTCGGTCGTCCCCGGTCCCCGGCCCGGCCTCGGCTGCCAGCCCCACTCGTCGGGCCGCGGCCCGGCCCGCCGCGCGCTGCCCTGGGATGGGTCGCCCCGCTCTGGGGGCCTCGGGGGCGTCGAAGGCATCGAGATACTCCTGGCGCGGTCCTGTCGCCGGCCCCAGGCGGGGCCCGGCGGCGTCACGGGCGTCCATCGGCCTCCCCTCGGTCGCCCGCGGCCACGGCCGCCTCGGTGAGGAACTCCCGGAACGCACCGGCCACCTCGGCCGGGAACTCCATCATGGCCACATGACCGGCCTCCGGCAGCACGACGAGCCGGGAGAACCCGAATGCGCGGCTGGCCCGCCTGGCGCTGGCGACGCCGACCAGCCGGTCGCGGGCGCCGTAGACGAGGAGGGTCGGCGCCAGCACCCGCTCCGCCTGCCGCCACAGCGAGTGCTGGCCGCCGAGGGTGTAGGCGTTGAGCAGGCCGCGGGTGCTGCGGCCGAGCGACTCCCAGAAGTAGGGGAGGCCCTGCCTGCGCTCCATCTCGGCCTCGGCCATGGCGAACTCCAGGGGAGTTATCCGCTCCGGGTTCCCGTACACCAGACGCAGCACCTCGCGGGCGCGCCGGCCCGGCGGCTGGTCGCGGGTCGCCCAGCG
Source organism: Streptomyces millisiae (assembly GCF_031845425.1). Lineage (NCBI taxonomy): Bacteria > Bacillati > Actinomycetota > Actinomycetes > Kitasatosporales > Streptomycetaceae > Streptomyces > Streptomyces millisiae. The sequence continues at coordinate 6,263 of NZ_JAVREM010000114.1, read as the reverse complement.
CAGCAGTCGGGTCGCGCCGGGCAGGCCGACGAGTCCGGTGGGGATGGAGGTGAGCCGCGGCAGCCGCTCCGGCATGGCCGGCGCGATCAGCGTGAGGGTGCGGACGAGGTCCGGGCGGAGCGCGGCGACCCGGGTGACGACGGCGCCGCCGAGCGAGTTGCCGAAGAGGTGCACCGGGGCGCGGCCGCCGGCGTCCAGCAGCCGGATGACGGCGCGCGCGTGCCCGTAGACGGAGTAGTCGCGGGTCGGGGGCGGCGGCGAGGCGCCGAAGCCCGGCAGGTCGATCGCCTCGCACTCGACGTCGGCGGTCAACTGCTCCATCAGCGCGGACCAGTTGCGGGACGAGCCGCCGAGGCCGTGCACCAGGAGGGCCGGTTCGAGGCCGTCGACGCCGCCGGCGCGGCGGCGCACCGCGAGCGTCATCCCTGGGACGTCGGTGGTGCGGATGGTCTCCCCGTCCCGCACCCCTGGCCAGCCCTCCGCGGCGGCGAGCGCCGCCTCGGCTCGCTGCTCTTCCGTGGATGGCATGGGCGCAATATTACGAGCCCGTCACGCTCGCACACACGCACCAGTGGGACCTTGGTCCTGTGTCCGGCGTCACATCCCGGTTCGCCTCTCCCCGCCCGCCCGCCTAGGGTGGAGGGGTGCCCACCCGAGAGCCGGAGGTGGTGAGCCATGCGGCAGGACCCGACAGAACCGGAGTCCTTCGACGAGTACCCGGAGTCCGTGGAGTACGAGGAGGAGCTCGACGAGGAGGCCGCCGAGGGCGACGTCGCCGAGCAGCGTCTCGAGCTGCTCAGGCTGCGCGACACGCCGCTCGCCGAGCGCGGCGAGCCGGAGGCCGACCCGGCGGACGCGGCCGAGCAGGCCCGGGTGGTCGACCCGGGCGACGACGACTACCGCGAGGACCCGCGCTGAGCGGCCGACCGCGCCCCGGGTCGGTGGCGGCGCCCGCGACCGGTGTCCGCAGAGTGAAATCCTGCCCTCACGATGCACGCTGCGCGACCACACGACCGTACGATGACGGCAGTACGCACGAGTACGAGCACCAGTACGCGACGGCGCGACAGACGGAACGCGGTACGAAGAGCACGAGCGGCACCACACGCACACACGACCACCGGGAGGCGGCGTGACAGCCACAGAGCAGACCGAGGCACGCCCCCGCGGCACCCGCCTGCCGCGCCGGGCCCGGCGCAACCAGCTGCTGGGCGCCGCCCAGGAGGTCTTCGTCGCCCAGGGTTACCACGCCGCGGCGATGGACGACATCGCCGTCCGCGCCGGGGTCAGCAAGCCCGTGCTGTACCAGCACTTCCCCGGCAAGCTCGAGCTGTACCTGGCGCTGCTCGACCAGCACTGCGAGGCGCTGGTCCAGGCGGTGCGCCGGGCGCTGGCGTCCACCAACGACAACAAGCAGCGGATCGCCGCCACCATGGACGCCTACTTCTCCTATGTGGAGCACGAGGGCGGCGCGTTCCGGCTGGTCTTCGAGTCGGACCTGACCAACGAGCCCTCGGTGCGGGAGCGTGTCGACCAGGTCTCGCTCGACTGCGCCAAGCTCGTCAGCCCGCTGATCTCCGAGGACACCGACCTGCCGGAGGACCAGTCGATGCTGCTGGCGGTGAGCCTCTGCGGGCTCGCGCAGATCACCGCCCGCCACTGGCTGAGCTCCGGGCGCGGCATCCCGCGCGAGACGGCGAAGAACCTGACGGCCGCCCTGGCCTGGCGGGGCATCGCCGGCTTCCCCAAGCAGAACTGACGGCCGGCACCCGGCTGATCCGGTGTTCGCTCTGGGCGTGGCCGGCCGCGTCCGGGGCACCTCCACGCGCGGATAACCTGTGACGAGCTAACGGATCAGCGGAGGGACAAGCCGTGGAGATCAAGATCGGCGTTCAGCACACGCCGCGCGAGATCGTTCTCGAGAGCGGGCAGTCTGCCGAGGAGGTGGAGCGGGCCGTGGCCGAGGCCCTGGCCTCCGAGAACCAGCTGCTGTCGCTGGTCGACGAGCGTGGCCGCAAGGTCCTGGTGCCCTCGAACCGGATCGCCTACGTGGAGATCGGCGTGCAGGCCGCCCGCCGGGTCGGCTTCGGCGCCCTCTGACGTCGCCGGACGGTGGCCGGCCTCCGGCCACCGTCCCCAGGGGAGGGACCGAGGTGATCAGCGCACGCGCACGGTCCGGGACCGACGCCGGCGGACCGCGGGCGGCCGCGTTCACGCCGGCCGCCGCCTACCCGGCGCTGGCCGTGATCCTGGTCGGGCTCGCCCTGGTGATCCGCGGGGAGCGCCGGTGAGCGGCGAGGTGCTCGCGCTCGTCGAGGAGCGGCTGCGGGCCGCCCTGGGCGAGCCCGACGGCCGGGCCGCCGTGACGTTCCTCGGCGCCGAGCGGATCGAGGTGCTGCGCTTCCCGGACCCGGCGGGCGGCCTGGTGCGCTACGCCACGCTCGGCATGGCGGCCGCTCCGATGGCCGACCCCACGGCCGTCGTCGCCGACCCCGAGCGCGGCCCGCGCGCCGAGTTGCTGCTCACCGTGCGCGCCGGCGATCCCGCGGTCGACGGGGTGCCGCGCGCGCTGGCCACGGTGGCCGCCAGCCCACAGGTGGAAGGCGTGGTCGCGGCCCCCGGCGGCTCGCTCGACCTGGGTCAGCCGCTGTGGCCGGGGGCGCCCTTCACCTCCGTGCTGCTCGGCGAGCCGGACGACACCGTGCCGGAGCTCGAACTGCCGGCGCCGCGCGATCCTGTCCGCTTCCTGCCAGTGCTGCCGCTGACCCGGAACGAGGCGGCGTGGAAACGCGCGCGGGGCGCCTCCGCCCTGATCGAGCGGTGGCGGGAGCTCGGTGTCGACCCGCTCGACCCGCGTCGGGCCGGCCTCCCACGGTCGGGGGACACGCCTTGACGGATGGGGCGGGGCAGAGGGACCGTTGGTCCCTATGAGGGGCGAACCCAGTTGCCCGAAGTGCGGCGGACGGGTCCGAGCACCAGGACTCTTCGCCGACTCCTGGCAGTGCGCCGGTCACGGGCCCGTCCATCCGGTCCAGCCCGTCGTCCCGCCCAGCGTCAACGCCCTCACGGTGGTCGTGAACCGCGCCCGGGTCCCGGTGTGGATGCCGTGGCCGCTGCCGGTCGGCTGGCTCTTCACGGGCGTGACCAGCGCCGGGGACGACCGCGCCGGCGGCCGGGCCTCCGCGGTGGCCTGCTCGGGCCCGGGACCGCTCGGCGGCCCTGGCGAGATGCTGCTGATCGCCGAGGAGCTCGGCGTCGGCCTCGGCGCCCGTTTCGCGGGCGTCGCGGGACCCGACCCGGGGCCCCGGCTGCCGCTCGACGACTCCCCGCAGGTCAAGGTGCTCGCCGCCGGCCACCCCACCCCGCTGTGGCAGGTCGCGGACGCGCCGGCCGACCGCGCGGTCTTCGCCGGCGAGGCGATGGGCCTGTGGCTGTGGGCGGTGCTGTGGCCCGAGCAGGCCGGGGTCCTGATGTACGACGAGCTGGTGCTGACCGATCTGCGTGACGCCGGCTCCGAGCTGGACCTGGTGCCCTGCGGGGCGCTCTCGCCGCGGATCATGTCGTAGTCACCGGATCGGGACGCGCTACCCGGTGGTCGCCGACGCCGACCGGGCGCCGGCGCCGGTGCCCGCGGTCGAGCGTCGAGCCGAGCACGGCGAGCGCCAGCGCGCTCGCGGCCATGGCGGCGCCCACCAGGTTCGGCATGGTCGGCCCGCCGCCGGCGGACAGGACCAGGCCGCCGAGCCAGGCGGCGAGCGCGTTGCCCAGGTTGAAGGCACCGATGTTGACGGCGGAGGCGAGGGTCGGCGCGTCCGCCGCGTTGTCCAGGATCCGCTTCTGCAGCGGCGGCACCGTGGCGAAGCCGAACGCGCCGATCAGCGGCAGCGTCACGGCGGCGCCGAGCCTGTCGTGCGCGGTCAGGGTGAACAGGGCGAGCACCACGGCGAGCGCGGCCAGCGAGACGTACAGCAGCCCGGTCGGCGCCCGGTCCGCGTACCGGCCGCCCACCAGGTTGCCGATCACCATCCCCAGGCCGAGCAGCACCAGCAGCCAGGTCACGCTGGATTCGGCGTACCCGGCCGCGTCCGTCATCATCGGCGCGATGTAGGTGATGGCCGCGAACACGCCGCCGAAGCCCAGCACGGTCATGGCCATCGCGAGCAGCACCTGGGCGTCGCGGAACGCGGCGAACTCGCGGCGGACGCCGCGCGGCCCGCCCGCGCCCCCCGGGTCCTCGCCGGCGCCGGCCGGCACCAGGGCCGCGACGCCGGTCAGCGCCAGCACGCCGATCACCGCGATGACCGCGAACGTGAGCCGCCAGCTGACCTGCTGGCCGAGCAGGGTGCCGGCCGGCACGCCCACGACGTTGGCGATCGTCAGCCCGGTGAACATCAGCGCGATCGCGCTCGCCCGCCGCTCCGGCGCCACCAGCCGCGCCGCCACCACGGAGCCGACCCCGAAGAAGGCGCCGTGCGCGAGGGACGAGACCACCCGGCCGACCAGCAGCACCCAGAACTCGGGAGCCACGGCCGACAGCGCGTTGCCCACCGTGAACAGCGCCATCATCACCATCAGCAGCCGTTTGCGGGCCGTCGCCCCGCCGAGTACCGCGATCAGCGGCGCCCCGACCAGGACGCCGAGCGCGTAGCCGGAGGCGGTGAAGCCCGCGGTGGGTGTGGAGACGCCGAACTCGGCCTCGAACTCCGGCAGCAGGCCGGTCACCACGAACTCGGTGGTGCCGATCCCGAATGCCCCGATGGCCAGCGCCAGGAGCGCGATGGGCATGAGGAGCCCTCCCTTTTCTTGCGTACGACTCCTGTCGGCTTGGACAATAGTTGCAGACGCCGATTACTTGCAAACGCCGTCTATCGCGGTGCAGGGCTATGCTGGCCGGAACGGAAGGAGAGGCGATGCGTACCGAGCCGGGTCTGGCCCAGGGGTGGTGCGCGCTGTCCGCGCTGCACGACCGCATCGAGGCGCACATCGAGCGCGCCCTCCAGGCGGGTCACGGCCTCAGCGTCCGCGAGTACTCGGTGCTCGACGTGCTCAGCCGACAGCACGAGGGCGACGGCGGCCACTTCCGGATGAACGAGCTCGCCGACGCCGTGGTGCTCAGCCAGAGCGCCACCACCCGCCTCGTCAACCGCCTGGAGGACCGCGGCCTGCTCACCCGCTACCTCTGCCCGACCGACCGCCGCGGCATCTACACCGACGTCACGGAGGCCGGCCGCCGGCTGCTGGACGAGGCCCGCCCCACCAACGAGACGGCGCTCCGCGAGGCGCTGGACCTCGCCGAGCGGCGCCCCGAACTCGCCCCCCTGGTCGCCGCCGTCCGCACCCTCCAGCCCACGGCGCCCCCGGCCGGGCCTCCTACCCTGAGCTGATGCGCATCGATCTGCACGCCCACTCCACGGCCTCCGACGGCACCGACTCCCCCGCCGACCTCGTGCGCGAGGCGGCGGCCTCCGGGCTGCACGTCGTGGCACTCACCGACCACGACACGGTCGCCGGACACGCCGCGGCGACGGCCGCGCTGCCGTCCGGGCTGACGCTGGTCACCGGCGCGGAGATCTCCTGCCGCCTGGACGGCATCAGCCTGCACATGCTCGGCTACCTCTTCGACCCCGAGGAACCGGCCTTCGCGCGCGAACGCGACCTGCTGCGGGACGACCGGGTGCCGCGCGCCCAGGGCATGGTGGCGCGGCTGCGCGACCTCGGCGTGCCGATCACCTGGGAACGGGTCCGCGAACTGGCCGAGGGCTCGGTGGGCCGCCCGCACATCGCGGCCGCCATGGTGGAGGCGGGCGTCATCGAGGACGTCTCGGCCGCGTTCACCGCCGAGTGGATCGGCGACGGCGGCCGGGCCCACGTCGGCAAGCACGAACTGGACGCCTTCGAGGCGATCCGCCTGATCCACGCGGCCGGCGGTGTCGCCGTCTTCGCCCACCCGCTCGCCGCCAAGCGCGGCCGGGTCGTCTCCGAGGACGCGATCGCCCGACTCGCCGCGGCCGGCCTCGACGGCGTCGAGGTGGACCACATCGACCACGACACCGACACGCGCGTCCGGCTCCACTCCCTGGCCACCGACCTCGGCCTCCTGACCACGGGCTCCAGCGACTACCACGGCGACCGCAAGCCGTGCCGGCTCGGCGAGCACACGACGTCCCCCGACGTCTACGAGGCGCTCGTGGCGCGCGCCACCGGGACGCGGCCGCTACGCGGCTGAGCGGCGCCGCAGGCGCCATGGTCGGGCGGCGCAGCCG
>NZ_JAVREM010000113.1:0-10799 GCF_031845425.1 Streptomyces millisiae | reverse complement strand
CCCCCCCCCCCCCGAAAACCCTACGGCCGGTCCAGCAGGCGGCAGAGCGTCGTGACGCGGTTGGTCGTCAACGACTCGACGCCGAGTGCGAGGAGGCGCCGCATCGTGCGCCGCGTGTCGGGAGTCCACGCGGCGACCCGGTAGCCCTGGGACCTGGCTCGTTCGACCGTGGCCTCCGTGATCAGGCCGAAGCGGAAGTTCAGCCAGCGCGGGCGGACTTCGGCGAGCAGCGTGGCCGGTGGGCGGGTCGCGCGGTGCCAGGTGAGGGCGATCTCCGCCGCCGGGTCGGCCTCACGAACCGCCCGCAGGGCGGTCGGGTCGCCGCAGTAGTAGACGCGGTCGGCCGCGCCGGCGGCGCGGACCGCCGCCAGGGTGGCGCGCGCGGTGGTGGCCGAGCGCTCCGGGAGGTCGATCAGGGTCCGCACCGGCGCGGTGACCGCGAGCGCCGCGGCGAGCGTCGGCACCCCGCCGCCGGTGAGCTCCGCCACCTCGGCCGCCGTGAGCGCGGCCACCGGCCGATCGTGCCCCCACAGCCGCCTGAGCGTCGGGTCGTGCACCACCACCGGCACGCCGTCCGCCGTGGCGCGCACGTCGAGCTCCACCGCGTCCGCGCCGGCCGCGATCGCGGAGCGGAAGGAGGGCAGCGTGTTCTCCCTGGCCCGGTACGGGTCGCCCCGGTGGGCGACGGCGACGGCGGCGCGGCCGGTCAGCCGGGCCACGCGGCGAGGTATCCGTCGATCTCGGCGGCCAGCCTGGCCTTGCCCACCGGGTCGAGGAACGAGGCGTGCACCGCGTTCTTCGCCAACTGGGCGACGCCGGCCGTGTCGAGGTCGAGCAGGCGCGCGGCGACCTCGTACTCGGTGTTGAGGTCGGTGCCGAACATCGGCGGGTCGTCGGTGTTCACGGTGACCAGCACGCCGGCCGCCACGAGCTCGGGCAGCGGGTGCTCGGCGAGCGAGGGCACGGACCTGGTGGCGACGTTCGAGGTGGGGCAGACCTCGAGCGGGATCCGGTGCTCGGCGAGGTGGGCCAGCAGCCGGGGGTCGCGCGCCGCGTTGATGCCGTGCCCGATGCGCTCGGCGCGCAGCTCGGTGAGCGCGTCCCAGATGGTCTCGGGCCCTGTGGACTCGCCGGCGTGCGGCACGCTGTGCAGGCCGGCCGCGATGGCCCGGTCGAAGTACGGCTTGAACTGCGGCCGCGGCCAGCCGATCTCGGGGCCGCCGAGCCCGAACGAGACCAGGCCCTCCGGGCGCAGCTCGCACGCCATCCGCGCGGTGTCCTCGGCGGCCGGCAGGCCGAGCTCGCCCGGGATGTCGAAGCACCAGCGCAGCACCACGCCGAAGTCGCGCTCCGCGGCGACCCGGGCGTCCTCTATCGCCTCCATGAAGGCGACGTCCGGGATGCCGCGCCGCACGGAGGAGTGCGGGGTGATGGTGAGCTCGGCGTAGCGGATGTTCTGCCTGGCCATGTCGCGGGCGATCTCGTGGGTGAGCAGCCGGACGTCCTCGGCGTCCCTGATCAGCTCGACCACGGAGATGTAGATCTCGATGAAGTGCGCGAAGTCCCGGAAGGTGAAGTAGCGTTCGAGCTCGTGGGGGTCCTTGGGCACCGGTGAGTCCGGGTGCCTGGCGGCCAGCTCGGCGACGATCCTGGGGGAGGCCGAGCCGACGTGGTGGACGTGCAGCTCGGCTTTGGGCAGGCCGGCGATGAACGTGGTCAGGTCGGTCGCGGCGGTCGGCTCGGACAAGGTGCCCTCCGGGGTCTCGGTGCGTGGTCATCGTATGGGGCGGGTCCGACGGTCGGTCCGGCGGCGGTGTCGGTGGCGGACCGTAGGGTGTGTCCTGGAGATGTGGAGGTCGTGTGACTGCCGATCAACAGCCCAACCCGTTCCGGCCGCCGGCCGAGGGCATGGCTCCCGTGGCGTCGTGGCAGTGGTACCAGAGGCCGGTCTGGCCGCTCCTGCCGCCGCCACCGAGGAACGGCGCGGGCAACGCCGCGTTGGTGCTCGGCCTGCTCTCCGTTTTGTTCTGCTGGACGTTCTTCCTGAGCCCGCTGACGCTGGCCCTCGGCGTGCTGGCCGTCGTCCTGGGGCTCGTCGGCCTGGCGAACGTGCGCGGGGGCCGGGCCACCAACCGGGTGTTCGCCCACGGCGGGTTGTGGACGGGGGCGGCGGGCAGCGCGTTGTCCGCCGTGCTCGTGGTCCTGTTGGCCGGCTGGAGCGCCGACTGGCCGACCGAGGTGCGCTCGGCGGCGGGGGCCGACTTCCTGGCCGGGCCCGGCCAGGAGGTGGCGTACGCGGACGGCCTGGCCGTCACCGTGGCCGGGCCGCGTGAGGGCGACCCCGGCCAGCTGCTCGTCATACACGTCACGAACGGCGGCGGGCACACCGTGGACCTGGCCGAGGGCGTGGCGCGGGCCTGGATCGGTGACGAGGCCGCCGGCGTCGTGTTGTTGACCCGGAGCCCCGAGGAGTTGGCGCCCGGCGAGACGGGATCGATCTCCTTCCGGATCGGCGGGACCATGGCCGGGTCGGCGGAGCGCGGCCCGCTCGCCCTGGACTACGCGCCGGGCGACGGCTACGACTTCGGCTTCTGGGAGTTCGAGTTGGGCACCGGCGACGGCGGCTCCGGCTCCGGGCCCGACTCCGACGAGTCGGCCTCCGGGGAGGACGGCGTCGAGGCGTGACGGGGGAGTGTGACGTGTGACACGGGTGAATCGCGGCGAAGCGGCGTAAGAGTTCGGGCTTCGCGCCCTCCCATCCTCGTGACCCGATCCGGCCCACCGGGGGCCGCGGGGGTGAGGAGGTTCGCGTGAAGGGCGACAGCGGGGGCGCGCGCACGGCCATGGACTGGTTGGCGTCCGCGGCCCCCGAGCCGGAGGCCTGCCGCTGGGAGTGGGAGCGCCACCCGCTGGGGGTGGCGTTGCTCCCGGCCGGCCGGGTGTGGGACGTGCTGGTGGTGCGGGGCGAGTTGGGGCGTCCGACGCTGGAGGTGCTCACCCGGGTGCTCGACCGGCCGGGTCCGGTGCTGGCGGACCGGGGGGACGCCAGGATCGGCTTCTTCGTCCCGCCGGGCACGGCCGGCCGCTGGGTGGGCACCGGGGTGCGGGGCGCCGGCCGGGGCAGCTGGATAGTGGTGCCGCCTCCGGACCGGGCCGCGGGTGGCGTGCGCTGGTTGGTCCCGCCGGACGGCTCGGGGGTGCTCACGGACCCGGCCGTGCTGGAGCTCGCCATGCACGAGGCGGCCGCGACGCTGGCGGACGGGAAGGGGGGCTGAGCGGGGCGAGGGGTGGCCCAGCCACCCCGGAGCGAGGGGGGAGAGCTCCGGGGCGGTGCCGGCCACTCCCCAACACGGACGGCCGCACGCCCCGGGGGGTGTGGGGCGGGCGGTACCGGTCCGAAAGGAGTCGCGGGAGTCTGGCTGCTCTCGCTACCGGTCCGACCGTACGACAGGACGACCGGTGCCGGGCCTGGTGCCGCCGGATCCGCATCACATTTCCGCAGCTTCTCCATCCGGTGCCAGGCCGGGCACAGGGCTGCGCCGCCCCGGGGCGGCGCGGCCCACCAGGCGCTACAGGCCGTCGACCGCCCCCGCCAGCACGTCGAAGGCGCCCTCCAGGACGTCGAGGCCCTCGTTGAGCAGCTCCTCGCCGATGACCAGCGGCGGCAGGAAGCGCAGCACGTTGCCGTAGGTGCCGGTGGTCAGCACCAGCAGCCCCTCGCCGTGGCAGGCCTTGGCCAGCGCCGCGGTGGCGGCCGGGTCGGGGTCCTTGGTGCCGGGTCGCACCAGTTCGAGCGCCAGCATCGCGCCCCGGCCGCGCACCTCGCCGATCGTCGGGTGCTTGGCCGCCATCTCCAGCAGCCGCGGCTTCATGATCTCCTCGATCCGGCGGGCCCTGGCCGGCAGGTCGAGCTCCCGCATGGTCTCGATGGCGCCGAGCGCGGCGGCGCAGGCCACCGGGTTGCCGCCGTAGGTGCCGCCGAGGCCGCCGACGTGTGCGGCGTCCATGATCTCGGCGCGGCCGGTGACGGCCGCCAGCGGCAGCCCGCCGGCGATGCCCTTGGCGGTGGTGATCAGGTCGGGGACCAGGCCCTCGTGCTCGCTGGCGAACCACTGCCCGGTGCGGCAGAAGCCCGACTGGATCTCGTCCGCCACGAAGACGATGCCGTGCTCCCTGGCGAACTCCGCGATCCTGGGCAGGAAGCCGGGGGCCGGCACGATGAACCCGCCCTCGCCGAGCACCGGTTCGACGACGATGGCCGCCGTGTTCTCCGGCCCGATCTGCTTGCTGAGCTGGTCGATGACCTGGGCCGCCGCCTCCTCGGCGCAGTGCTCGGGACCGCCGGGCCAGCGGTAGGGGTAGGCCATCGGCATCCGGTAGATCTCCGGCGCGAACGGGCCGAAGCGGTGCTTGTAGGGCATGTTCTTGGCGGTCAGGGCCATGGTGAGGTTGGTGCGGCCGTGGTAGCCGTGGTCGAAGACCACCACGGCCTGTCGCCCGGTGTGGTAGCGGGCGATCTTGACGGCGTTCTCCACGGCCTCGGCGCCCGAGTTGAGCAGGATCGACTTCTTGGCGTGGTCGCCCGGGGTGAGCCTGGCGAGCTCCTCGCAGACCTCCACGTAGCTCTCGTAGGGGGTGACCATCGCGCAGGTGTGGGTGAACTGGGTGAGCTGGGCGCTCGCCCGCCGGACGACGGCCTCGGCACTGTTGCCGACGGAGGTGACGGCGATGCCGGAACCGAAGTCGATCAGCGCGTTGCCGTCGACGTCCTCGACGATGCCGCCGCCCGCGCGTCGGGCGAACACCGGCATCACGATGGGCAGCCCGTCGGCCACGGTGGCCTGCTTGCGGGCCATCAGCTCCCGTGACCTGGGGCCGGGGATCTCGGTGACGAGCTTGCGCCGCTGGGGGAGGGAGGGGCCGCCGGAGTTTTCCGTCGAGGCGCTCATGAGGGGACTCCTTGTCGCGAAGGGACTGTGTCTCCGGTCACTCCTCGCAGGCTAGGGCCGCCCCCGTCGTTCCCGCATGCTCCGCCACGGAGTGATCGGGGGACGCGGCTGGACGAACTGGCAGGGAGGGGCGGGCGGAACCGCGGCAGGCGCCTAATGGTAATGTCTCCATCAACCGTTAGATCGAGGGTGGGTCGAGAGACTCGACCGGAGCGGAGGGGCATGCCCGAGCTACGTCAACTGCTGCGGAACCTTGAGGTGTTCGCGGGCGAGCTGCCCTCGTTCGACCCGGCCGCCACCCCCGCCGCGCCCGCCGAGCTGTTCGCCGACTGGCTGTTGGCCGCCGTCGACGCCAAGATCCCCGAGCCGCACGCGATGACGTTGTCCACCGTCGACGAGCACGGCGCCCCGCAGGCGCGGGTGCTCATCCTCAAGAACGTGCTCCCCGAGGCCGGCGGCTGGCAGTTCGCCGCCCACCTGGCCAGCCCCAAGGGGCGCCAGCTCACCGCCCGGCCGCGGGCCGCCCTCACCTTCTACTGGCAGCCACAGGCCCGTCAGGTCAGGGTCACCGGACCGGTGGTGGCCGAGAGCCGGGAGCTGAGCGCCGCCGACTTCCTGGCCCGCGGCACCGGCGCCCGCGCCGAGGCGCTGCTCGGCCGGCAGAGCGGCCCGCTGACCGACCCGGCCGAGCGCGCCGCCGCGCTGGCCGCGTCCCGGGCCCGGCTCGCCCGCGAGCCGGACGCCGTGCCGCCCGAGTGGACGCTCTACACGCTGCTCGCCGACCGGGTCGAGTTCTGGCAGGGCGACCGCGACCGCGAGCACACCCGGCTCGCCTACCACCGCACCGCCGACGGCTGGACCAAGGAGACCCTGTGGCCGTGACCCTGACCCAAGACGGCCTGCGGGACGCCGTGTTCGCCGCCGAGGACCGGCTGCGGGCCCTGCTGCCCGGGCTCACCGACGCCGCGGCGCGCGAGCCGAGCGCGCTGCCCGGCTGGAGCCGCGCCCACGTCCTCTCCCACCTGGAGGGCGTCGGGCTCGCCCTGGCCAGGCAGGCCGAGTTCGCCCTGCGCGGCGAGCGGGTGGACGTCTACGACGGCGGTCGCCCCGCCAGGGACGCCGGCATCGAGGCGGGCGCCCAGCGCGACGCCGCCGCGCTGCGCGCCGCCCTCACCGCCGCCCTGGACCGGACGCGGGCCGCCTGGGCGGCTGTCGGCCCGGCCGACTGGGACCGTCCCGTCCGCTACCGCGAGGGCCCGCTGCGCGGCGCCCTGGCGGCCTGGTGGCGGGAGGCGGAGATCCACACCGCCGACGCGCTGCTCGGCCCCACCCCGGCCGACTGGACCCGCGCGTTCTGCGGCCACGCCCTGGACTTCCTCGCCCCGCGCGAGCCCTCCGGGATCCGGCTCGTGCTGGTCGCCACCGACGGACCCGAGCGGCGCGCCCTCGGCACCGGCGCGGAAGAGGTGGTGGTGCGCGGCCCGTTGACCGACCTCACCGCCTGGCTGGCCGGCCGCGCCCCGACGGCGCCACCCCGCGCCGACGCCGGGCGGCTGCCCCAACTCGACCCCTGGCCCTGACCGTTCGCCACCGGAGGAAAGCGGCGGCAGGGGACCGGGTGCTGCGTGTCCCGGGTCGTTCGGCATTAGATTGAGCAGCCGCACACCCGTGGCACCCGCGCGGCAGCCCGAGCGGCGAGCGACGGTCACCCGATGGCCTGGTCAGGGGGCTTGGCAGCCGATGAGCACCGAAGGCGCGCCTGACGCGCGCACCGCACGCGAGAACGCCCAGGCGGTCCCACGCCCCAGGGGCGCGCCCCCCATGCCACCGGAGTCTCCCGAGGACGCCGGCCCGCCGCTGGTCCGCTGGCTGCGCCCGCCGCGGCCGGCGGCCGGTCCCGGCGTCTGGCGCACCGGCCACGTCCCCAAGCCCCCGGAGGACCCCGACCGGCTCGGCGACCGCGAGCTGCACGGCACCGCCGCGCTCGCCGCGATCGTCGGCTGGATCGTCTGGTCGCTCTACGCCAACGGCTACCTCGGCTTCGTGCTGTGGCCGCTCGAATGGCTCGGCCTCGACTCCTGGGGCGGGTCCACGGGCGGCATCACCGTCCTCTACCTCTACGAGCTGCTGTTCGCCGCGTTCCTGGCCTACGCCTTCGGCCGGGTCGGCAACGGCCTGGCCCTCTGGCGCCGTTGGCGCCCGGACCTGCTGCGGCTGCTGACCGGCCGCCCCGACATCCCCCCGCTGCCGCGCGGCGCGGCGCTGCGGGCCACCGCCGCGCTGCTCGGCTGCTACGCCGCCTGGCGGCTCAGCTTCCGCGGCGTCTGGGAGTTCTGGCTCGAACCGTTCTACGCCGTCGTCCCCGACTCCTGGTGGCAGGACGGCGACACCACCGCCTACACCGTCGGCTACAACCTCTACTACGCGCTCTACGCCGCGCTGCTGCTCGCCCTCGCCACCTGGCTCGGCGGCTGGCGCGCCGTCCTGCGCCACTTCCCGCTCGCCCCGCGGCTGCGCCCCGGCGCCGGCGCCACCCCCGGGGAGCGCGCCGAACTGGCCAGGCGCGCCGACTTCACCGAGCTGCGCGCCGCCGGCGCGAACCGGGCCGCCGAGCGGCTGGCGGCCGATCTCAGGGACGGCCGGATGAGCGACCTCGACTACGCCCGCATTGAGCACGCCTGGCGCCTGGTGCGGGCCCGCCCCACCGCGCTGCCCACCTTCGACGACGCCGCGGCGGCCGAGGGCGCCGCCGCCTTCACCCACCCGTCGGGCGCCCGCGACCTGCCGGCCAGGACCGCGGAGCACGACCTGCTCACCCGGCAGGTCCGCATCGGCCACGCCCCCGACGAGGACCGCAACCCCTACGAGTACCGGGGCGAGGCCGTCGCCCTCGACCCCACCGTGCTCGGCACCTCGCTGCTGGCCGTCGGACCGCCGGGCTCCGGCAAGACCGGCCGGGTCATCAGGCCCGTCGTCGAGGCCCTGTGCCTCCAGGCGCTCACCGGCCAGGCCGCCGTCGTCGCCGTCGGCACCGCGCGCAGCGGCCTCGGGCCGGACAGCGCCTTCGACATCGTCGTCCGCGTCGGCGACCCGGCCAGCACCCACCAGCTCGACCTCTACGGCGGCGCCGCCGACACCGACGAGGCGGCCACGCTGCTGGCCGAGGCGCTGGTCGGCGGCACCCGCGCCGACCCGGGCGAGGCGGCCGCCGCGCTGATCCAGCTGATCGGCCCCTACCAGGCCGCCTACGGCCACCTCCCCGGCGTGCCCGAGCTGCGCGCCATGCTGGACGGCGCACCCGCCCTGCTGGCCACCCTCCGCGAGGACCTGGCCCTGGCCGGCGCCGCCGACCAGCAGCGCGACCTGGACGCCAGGGTCCGCCAGGCCCAGCGCCCCGACGACCTCGGCCCGCAGCTCGCCGACCGCCTCGCCCTGCTCGACCGTGCCGGCTTCTCGCACCCCGGCCGGGCGCCGGCGTTCTCGCTGAGCTCCCTCACCCACCCGCTGCGGGTCCGCGTCGACCTGCCGGCCGGCGGGCACGCCGAGGCCGGCCGCGTCATCACCCGGCTGCTGCTCGCCCAGTTCACCGCCGCCGCCGTCACCCGCCCCGACCGCTCGCTCTTCGCCTGCCTGGTGCTGGACGACGCCACCGCCGCGGTCACCCGGGGCACGGTGCGCGGCCTGACCCAGCTGCGCCCCAACAACGCCGGCGCCGTGCTGGCCCTGCGCACCCTGGACGACGTCCCGGCCGAGCTGCGCGCCGGACTGCTGGGCGCGGTCGGCTGCCGGATGGCGTTCTCCGGGATCACCACCTGGGACGCCGAGCACTTCGCGCGCGCCTGGGGCACCGCCTGGACGGAGGACCAGGAGACCACCCGCACCCCGGACCGCACCGGCGGCATGGTCAGGCGGCTGGTGCGCGGCGTGCGCCGGGCGTTCACCGGCCGGGACACCACCACGGAATCGGTCACCGTGCGGCGGGTGGAGCGGGAGCGCTGGTCGGCGTCCGAGCTGGCCCACCGGGTGCCGCCGCGGCACGCGGTGGTCTCGATGACGAGCGTGGCCGGCGAACCGAGCCCCCCGGTGCTGGTCCGCCTCGGCTGACCGGCCGCCGGGCGGGCCGCGCGACGGTGACGGAAACTCGCCGTTGCCGGCACGTGCCGCTGGGACGCCCCATCGGACGCATATGCCAATCGCTGTACGGTGATGGTACGTGTTGCTCTGGCTGCCCAAGGTGATGCATGCGCCCGACCCTCGCCTCCCTCGTCCAGCACACCGCGCTCAAGCTCGGTGTGCTCTGTGGCGAGGACCGGCTCGAGGCCGAGGTGCGGTGGGCGCACGCCAGCGAGCTCGCCGACCCGGTGCCCTGGCTCGACGGCGGTGAGCTGCTGCTGACCAACGGCCTCAAGCTCGCCGTCCACGACGCGGGGGAGATGCGGGCCTACGTGTCGCGGTTGGCCGGCGCCGGCGTGGTCGGTCTCGGCTTCGGCGTCGGCGTCAGCCATCCCGAGGTGCCGCCGGCCCTGCTCGGCGCGGCCCGCGAGTCCGGCCTCCCGCTGCTCGCCGTGCCACGGCCGACGCCGTTCATCGCCATCAGCAAGGCCGTCTCGGCCGCGATAGCCGCCGAGCAGTACCGGTCGGTGACGGCGGGGTTCGTGGCCCAGCGGGAGCTGACCAGCGCCGCGCTCTCCCCGGGCGGGCAGCGCGCGCTGCTGGAGCGGCTGGCCGGCCAGGTGGGCGGCTGGGCCGCGCTCTACGACCTCACCGGCGCCGTCACGGCGGTGGCGCCCGGCTGGGCGGCGCGCCGGGCCGCCAAGGCGGCGGCCGACGTGCGGCGCCTCGCCGACCGGTCGGCGCCGGCCAGCGTGGTGACGGCGGGCGAGCCGGACGACGACCGGGTCGAGTTGCAGTCGGTGGGCACCGGGCAGCTGCCGAGGTCCGTGCTGGCCATCGGCACGGCCACGCCGCTCGGCCCCGCCGAGCGGTACGCGGTGCAGGCGGCCGTCGCGCTGCTGACCCTCACCACCGAGCGCTCCCGCGCCTTCCAGGCGGCGGAGGCGCGACTGGGCGGCGCGGTGCTGCGGATGCTGCTGAGCGGCGAGCCCGACCACGCGCGCACGGTCGCGGGCGAGCTCTACGGCGGGCTGCTCGACGCCCCGCTGCGGGTGGTGGTCGCCGAGGCCGACGCCGGGTCGAGCGCGCTGGAGGACCTGGGCCTGGTGGTGGAGTCCGCCGCGGCCAGGGCCGGCGAGTCGGTGCTCGCGGTGGCCGACGGCGCCGACCTGGTGCTGCTGGCCGCGGACGGCGGCGCGGCCGTCGCGGCCCTCGTGGACCACGCGCGGGCCGAGCCGCGCGGGCGGGCCGACGGCCTGGTGCTCGGCGTCTCGGAGCCGACCGGGCTCTCGGCCGTTGACACCGCCTACCAGCACGCCAGGGAGGCCCTGCTGGTCGGTCGCCGGCGGGGCCGCACCCTGGTGGAGCACGACCATGTCGCGGACGGCTCCATCGTGCCGCTGCTGGCCGACGAGGCGGTGCGGGCGTTCGCGGACGGCATGCTGCGCTCGCTGCGCGACCACGACCAGCGGGGCCGGGGCGACCTGCTGGCCTCGCTGCGGGCCTGGCTGGCCCGGCACGGCCAGTGGGACGCGGCGGCGGCCGACCTCGGCGTGCACCGGCACACGCTGCGCTACCGGATGCGGCGGGTCGAGGAGATCCTCGACCGGTCGCTCGACGACCCGGACGTCCGCATGGAGCTCTGGCTGGCGCTCAAGGCCAGCGGCTGACAACTGGCCTCCGGCCCGGGGGCACCGCCGCCGCGCTCCGCGCGCGGCGGCGGTCGGCACCCGCAGC
>NZ_JAVREM010000112.1:0-11004 GCF_031845425.1 Streptomyces millisiae | reverse complement strand
GGGGGGGGGGTGGGGGGCCGCGACAGCGGGCCGCCAGGCCCGGGCGGCGGTTCGTCAGGATTCCGTGCGGTACATCAGGTCCACCTCGAAGGTGCGGAAGCCGAGGGACTCGTAGAGGCGGACCGCCGTGCCGTTGTCGGCGTCGACGTAGAGCATGGCCGTGTCGAGGCCGGGACGCCCCGCGAGGTGGCGGAGGCCGGTCGTGGTGAGGGCGCGGCCCAGGCCGAGGCCCTGCGCCGCCGGCGAGACGCCGAGGACGTAGATCTCGCCGAGGCCCTCGGCCCGGTGCTCCTTGGTCCAGTGGAAGCCGAGCAGCTCGCCGTCCGCCTCCCGCTCCGCGAGGAAGAAGCCGGCCGGGTCGAACCACGGCTCCGCCTTGCGCGCGTCGAGGTCACGCTGGGTGAGCGAGCCCTGCTCGGGGTGGTGCGCGAACGCCGCCGCGTTGACGGCGAGCCAGGCCGCGTCGTCCTGTCCCGGCACGAACGTCCGCACCCGCACGCCCGCCGGCAGCGTCGTCTCGGTGGTCCGCAGCCCGCCGAGCGGCCGCCGCAGCTGTCGCAGCTCGCGGAAGAGCGTGAGCCCGAGTGCCTGCGCCAGGTGGCGGGCCGGCGGGTGGCCGCCGTGGGCCCACAGCCGCAGCCGGTGGCCCGACTCGTCGAGCAGGGCCCGGCCCAGCTTCCTGCCGTGGCCCTGGGCGCGCCGCTCCGGGTGGACGACGAGTTCGCCGGCCGGCGGCTCGACGGCGTCCGTGCCGTCGAGTTGGGCGTAGCCGGCGATCGTGTCCCCGTCCCACAGCAGCAGGTGCCGCACCCCGGCGCGCGGGCCGTCCCGCAGCAGCAGCCGGCCCTGTTCGGACACCGCGTACTGGCCGTCGACCTTGGCCGCGGCCTCGATCAGCTCCCGGACCAGGCGTAGTTCGTCCGCCTCCACCTGATCGCGCATCAGGATCTCGCTCATGCTCTAGACAGTAGGACACCCCGGGCCCGCACCTCCCGAATGCGCCCGTTCACTTCCTTTCACCTCGCCGTTACACACATCCCCCTGCCGGGCTACGCGCGTAGCCAATAGGGTGCCGCTCATGCATGCACGGATGTTCAGACTGACCGCGGGAGCCGCCACGTTGGCCGCCGTCGGGGCGCTCGCCGTCGCCCTGCCCGCCGCGCAGGCGCAGCCCGACAACGACTCGAGAACCAGGCCGGGTCCCACCGTCGACCTCCAGCTGCTGGCGATCAACGACCTGCACGGCGCCCTCGAACCGCCCACCGGGTCCAACGGCCAGGTCACGCACCGGCACGAGGACGGCACCACCGAGCAGCTCACGGCCGGTGGCGTGGAGTACCTGGCGACCGGGCTGCGCGAGGCGCGCGAGGGCCAGCGGCGCTCTCTGACCGTGGCGGCCGGCGACCTGGTCGGCGCCACCCCGCTGCTGTCCGGCCTCTTCCACGACGAGCCCACCATCGAGGCGTTGAACGAGCTGGAGATGGACGTGGCGGGCGTGGGCAACCACGAGTTCGACGAGGGCTGGGAGGAGCTGACCCGGCTGCAGGAGGGCGGCTGCCACCCGGTGGACGGCTGCTATGTCGAGGGCCGCGAGTTCGAGGGCGCCGACTTCCCCTACCTGGCGGCCAACGTGGTGGACGAGGACACCGGCCGCCCGATCCTGCCGCCCTACTCGGTGCAGAACCTGAACGGGGCCCGGGTCGGCTTCATCGGCGTGACCCTGGAGGGCACCGCCGACATCGTCACCCAGGAGGGCATCGAGGGCCTGGAGTTCCTGGACGAGGTCGAGACCATCGACCGCTACTCGCGCGAGCTGCGCCGCCGGGGCGTGAACGCGGTCGTGGTGCTGATCCACGAGGGCGGCTACCCGGCCGACACGGCCTACAACAACCGCTGCGAGGGCGGCGCCGACGGCGGCGTCTCCGGGCCGATCGTGGACATCGCCGAGCAGGCCAGCTCCGCCGTGGACGTGTTCGTCAGCGGCCACACCCACCAGCCCTACGTCTGCGCCATCCCCGACCCCTCGGGCCGGGAGCGCCTGGTGACGTCGGCGGCCTCCAACGGCCGGCTCTTCACCGAGCTGAACATGAAGTACGACCTGCGCTCCGGCGACATCGTGCGGGCCTCGGTCGAGGGCAGCAACCGGGTCGTGGACCGCGAGCAGCCGGCGGCCGCCGACCTGACCGCGCTGATCGACTACTGGAGCGAGCTGGCCGCACCGGTGGCGAACGCGCCGATCGGCTACATCTCGGAGGACATCAGGGGCCGCGGCGCCGGCACGCCCGAGTTCCCGCTCGGCGACCTGATCGCCGACGCGCAGCTGGCGCACGCCCGCGAGCTCGACCCGTCGGCCGCGGTGGCGCTGATGAACCCGGGCGGGGTGCGCGCCGACCTGACGTACGCGGCCTCCGGTGACGAGGGCGACGGCGTGGTGACGTACGGCGAGGGCTTCACGGTCCAGCCGTTCTCGAACACGGTCAACCTCCTCGACCTCACCGGCGAGCAGCTGCTCCAGGTGCTGCGCGAGCAGGTGACCGGGGTGAACGAGTCGTCGCCGAAGATCCTCCAGCCCTCGGCCGGCCTGACGTACACGCTGGACCTGACCCGTTCGGGCGCCGAACGGATCGTGGCGGACTCGGTGCGGATCGACGGCGAGCCGCTGGACCCGGCGGCGACCTACCGGGTCGCGGTCAACTCCTTCCTGGCCGGCGGCGGCGACGGCTTCGCCACCCTGGCGGACGGCGGCAACCCGCTGGTCGGCGACGACGACATGGCGGTGCTCGCGGAGTACCTGACGGCCAACTCCTCGGCCGGGGCGCCGCTCTCGGCGCCGGCGGCGGACCGGGTCACCGTCGTCCAGTGACCGCACGCGCCCACTGATGCGGCCGGGCCCGGCGCGGGCCCGGCCGCATCGGCGTTCACCGGCCGCGCGGCAGCGTGATCGCGGTGACGAGCAGTCCGTCCTGGGCCAGCCAGCGGCCGGTGAACGCGTCGTGCCGCACCCCGTCGACGACCGGCCCCGGCACCAGCAGCCGGGCCGTGAAGGTGCCGGCCGCCGGATCGAAGTCGAGCGCCGCCTCCTCGAAGTCGAGCCACTTCCCGGTGAGCGGGTACCAGACCTTGTAGACGCTCTCCTTGGCGCTGAACAGCAGCCGCTCCCAGCACACTTCGGGATGGACGGCGGCCAGCCGGCGCAGCCTCGGGCGTTCCTCGGGCAGGGAGATCAGGTCGAGCACGCCCGGGTCGCGCAGCGGCTCGTCGGGCTCGGCGTCGATGCCGAGGCCGGCCACGGCCTCCCGGCGGGCGACCGCCGCGGCCCGGTAGCCGTCGCAGTGCGTCAGGGAGCCGACGAAGCCGGCCGGCCAGCCGGGTGCCCCGCGCTCGCCGGGCAGCAGCGGCGCCCGGGGGCCGCCGAGGGCGGCCAGCGCGGTGCGGGCGCAGTGCCGCACGGTGGCGAACTCGCGCCGCCGCTTGTCGACGGCGTTGGCCACGTGCGCCGCCTCCTCGGGGAACAGCTCCGGCGGCTGGGCCGGGTCCCCGAACGACTCGACGACCTCCACCGGTTCGGCGGCCAGCAGCTTGCCGAGCACCCCGCTCACCGCCCCACCGCCGCGGCCGGCAGGATCGGCACCAGGCGTCCCGGCGTGCTGGGGCGCGGCTGCCACTCGCGCGGGTAGCCGAGCGAGACCTCCTGGTGGAGGACGCCGTCGACGCGCAGCTCGCGGGGGATGTGCAGGTGCCCGTAGACGACGGAGGCCGCGCGGAAACGGACCGGCCAGTCGTGGGTGGCCTCGGTGCCGCACCACAGCGCGAACTCGGGGTAGCGCAGGATCCGGGTCGGTTCGCGCACGATCGGCCAGTGGTTGACCAGCACGCTGGGCAGGCCCTCGGGGAGCTCGGCGACGAGCCGCGCCTCGGTGGCCGCGACCCTGGCCCGGCACCAGTCGTCCAAGCCGGGGTGGGGGTCGGGATGCAGCATGAACTCGTCGGTGCAGACCACGCCGGCGTCCTCGGCGACCCGGAGGGCCTCGGCCTTGGTGTGGGTGCCGGCCGGCCGGAAGGTGTAGTCGTAGAGCAGGAAGAGCGGCGCGATCACGGCGGGACCGCCCTCGCCCTCCCACACCGGGTACGGGTCCTCGGGCGTGACGATCCCGAGCCGGCGGCACAGTTCGACCAGGTACGCGTAGCGCGCCTCGCCGGTGAGCCGCACCGGGTCGTCGGGCGGCGTCCACAGCTCGTGGTTGCCCGGCACCCACACCACCTTGGCGAACCGCTCGGCGAGCAGGGTCAGCGCCCACTCGATGTCGCCCGTCAGCTCGCCCACGTCCCCGGCGACCAGCAGCCAGTCGTCGTCGGAGGCCGGCCGCAGCCGCTCCACGATCGCCCGGTTCTCGTCGTACCGCACGTGCAGATCGCTGATGGCGACGAGTCTCCCCGCCTTCCCCATGCGCCACTCCCCTCAGGTCAACCTCAAGAAAACTTGAGCTCTGCGCTACGCTCGGCGGCATGCCCCAGAGCACCATCGCGAAGGAACTCACCATCGGCCAGCTTGCCCAACGCAGCGGCGTCGCCACCTCCGCGCTCCGCTTCTACGAGGAGCAGGGCCTGATCACCAGCCGCCGCACCTCGGGCAACCAGCGCCGCTACGCCCGCGACATGCTGCGCCGGGTCGCGTTCATCAGGGTCTCGCAGAACGTCGGCATGCCGCTCGCCGCCATCCGCGACGCGCTGCACCGGCTGCCCGAGGGCCGCACCCCCAACAGGGACGACTGGGCCGAGGTCTCCGAGTCGTGGCGGGCCGACCTCGACCGGCGCATCCACCGCCTGCGGCAGCTCCGGGACGGCCTGACCGACTGCATCGGCTGCGGCTGTCTCTCCCTGGAGAGCTGCGTGCTGGCCAACCCCGACGACATCTGCGGCCAGAGCGGCGCCTGCGGCCCCGTCCGCCTGCTCGCCGACGGCGAGGACCCGTCGGAGGCGTCGGAGGCGTCGGACGTGTCCGGTTCCTGCGTGCCGGTGGCGAGCTGTCGCTAGCGTTGCCCGGCATGACGCAGACGGAGACGCACGCACCGATCGAGGTCACCGCCGAGCTGGTCAGGGACCTGCTGCGCGAGCAGCACCCCGACCTGGCCGACCGCCCCGTGCGGCTCGGCGCGCGCGGCTGGGACAACCAGCTGTGGCGGCTCGGCGACGACCTCGCGGTCCGGCTGCCGTGGGCGACCGAGACCGCCGACGCCCTGCTGCTCAAGGAGCACGCCTGGCTGCCGTCCCTCGCCCCGCGCCTTCCGCTGCCGATCCCCGTCCCGCAGCGCCTCGGCGCGCCCTCCGCGCGGTTCCCCCGACCGTGGATCGTCACCACCTGGGTGCCGGGCGCACCAGCCGACCGCGCGCCCGCCACCCGCGCCGCGGAGGCGGCCGACGCGCTGGCCGGCTTCCTCACCGCGCTGCACCGGCCGGCGCCCGAGGGGGCGCCCGTCAGCCCGGATGGGCGGGGAGCACCGCTGGGCGAGGGCGCCCAGCGGTTCTTCGAGCACCAGCTCGCCTCGGCCGTCGAGCTGGGGCTGGTCCCCGACCCCGACGCCGTGCGCGCGATCTGGGCGGACGCCGTCGCCGCCCCCGACTGGACCGGCCCGGCGCGCTGGCTCCACGGCGACCTGCACCCGGCCAACGTCCTCACCGCCGACGGCACGCTCTGCGGCGTGGTCGACTTCGGCACCCTGGGCGTGGGCGACCCGGCCCGCGACCTCGCCGCCGCCTGGCTGCTGCTGCCCGACGGCGCCGTCGACCGCTTCCACGACGCCTACCGGCCGACCCCGGACCCCGCGACCCTGCGCCGCGCCCGGGGCCACGCGCTGCTGTTCGTCTTCCTCGGCCTCCTCGTCGGCCACGCCGGCGTCCACGGCCGCCCCGGCGGCAAGCCCACCTGGGGCCCGCCGGCGCAGGCGGCGCTGCGCCGCCTCGTCGCGACGGCCTAGCCTTCGGGCGGCGGGACCGGGGCGCCCGGGAGGCGCAGCACGGCCTCCGTGCCGCCCGCCCCGTCGCGCGCCGGGCGTAGCGTGATGTCGCCGCCCGACTCGCGGACCGTCCTGGCCACGATGGAGAGCCCGAGCCCGGAGCCCGGCAGCCGACGCGCGCCGGGCGCGCGCCAGAAGCGCTCGAAGACGTGCGGCAGCTCCTCGGCCGGGATGCCCGGACCCCGGTCGCGGACCAGCAGCACCCCGTCCCGCAGCACCACGTCCACCCCGGCCCGCGGGTCCCGGCCCTCCGCGCCGAACTTCACCGCGTTGTCCAGCAGGTTCACCACCACCCGCTCGAGCGCCGCCGGCTCGCCGCGCACGAACCACGGGTCGAGCTCCGCGTCGATCGGCATGCCCTGCGGCGCGCGCGGCCTGGCCCGCGCCACGGCCCGCGCCGCCACCTCGTGCAGCGCCACCACCTCGACCCGGCCGCTGCCCGCCACCCGCTCCGGCCGGGACAGCTCCTGGAGGTCGCCGATGAGCGCGGCCAGCTCCGTCAGCTGCGCCGTCACCGAGGCCATCAGCTGCCGCCGGTCCTCGGGCGGCAACGGCCGGCCGGTCTCCTCGCTGCGCGCCAGCAGCTCGATGTTGGTGCGCAGCGAGGTCAGCGGGGTCCGCAGCTCGTGCCCGGCGTCCGCGATCAGCTGCTGCTGGAGCTCGCGGGACGAGGCGAGCGCCGCCGTCATCGAGTTGAACGAGCGCGAGAGCCGGGCGATCTCGTCGTCGCCGGTGACCGGGATCCGCACGCTCAGGTCCTCGGTGCGGGCGATGTGCTCGGTCGCCTCGGTCAGCCGGTCGACCGGCCGCAGCCCGGCCCTGGCCAGCGCCACGCCGACGCCCGCCGCCCCCACCACGCCGCCGGCCGCGACCAGCGCCAGCACCACGGCCAGCGACCGCAGCGGATCGTCCACCTCGGACAGCGGCCTGGCGACGGTCACCGCGTACCCGGAGGCGAGCTGCCTGGTGACCACCCGGTAGGAGGCGCCGTCCGAGCCGGTCGCGTCGTGCAGCGACTCCGGCGACCTGCCCTGGGCCACCGCCACGTCCGTGTCCGACACGTCGAGCAGCGCGCTGCCCTGGATCAGGCAGCGGTCACCGTCGGCGTTCACCACCTGGGTGACGAAGCCGAGCGGCGGGCGCGGCAGGTCGCTCGGCAGCTGGTCGGGGTCGGTCACGCAGGGGCCCGTCTGCACCCTGGCGATCAGCGGCGGGGCGTCCACCCGGCTGCTCCGCAGCGTCTCGTCCACCGACGACGTCAGCTGGCCGCGCACCAGGAACCACGCGACGCCCGAGCACACCGCCACCGCCACCGCCACGGCGAGCGCCGTCAGCAGCGCGAGCCGGGACCGCAGCGGCAGGTCGCGGAAGCGGTGCCTCATGTCCCTCGCCTCATGTCCCTCGCCTCATGACTCGGCGGCGCGCAGCACGTAGCCGACCCCCCGGACGGTGTGCAGCAGCCGTGGCTCGCCGCCCGCCTCGGTCTTGCGGCGCAGGTACATGATGTAGACGTCCAGGGAGTTGGAGCTCGGCTCGTAGTCGAAGCCCCAGACCGCGTGCAGGATCTGCTCGCGGGTGAGCACCTGACGCGGGTGCGCCATGAAGAGCTCCAGCAGGGTGAACTCGGTGCGGGTCAGCTCCATCGCCCGCTCGCCACGCGTGACCTCGCGGGTCGCCGGGTTCATCCGCAGGTCGGCGAAGGCCAGCCACTCGTCGGCGGCCGTGCCGGGCGCGCCGTCGGCGCCGACCCTGGCGTACGAGCCGCGCCGCAGCAGCGCGCGCAGCCGGGCCAGCAGCTCGTCCAGCTCGAACGGCTTCACCAGGTAGTCGTCGGCGCCGGCGTCGAGCCCGCTGACCCGGTCGCCGACCGTGTCGCGCGCGGTGAGCATGAGGATCGGCACCCGGTCCCCGACGGCGCGCAGCCGCCGGGCCGTGGTGAGCCCGTCCATGCGGGGCATCAGGACGTCGAGCACGATGACGTCCGGTTCGTAGGTGTCCCGCTTGGCCAGCGCGTCGACGCCGTCCACGGCCGTCTCGGTGGCGTACCCCTCGAAGGCCAGGCTGCGGCGCAGCGCCTCCCGCACGGCGGGCTCGTCGTCCACGATCAGGACGCGGGAACCGTCACTCATGGGGCAAGTCTCGCATCAGGCGGTGTCACCGGAGACGGCGTCGGAACCGGCGCCGGCCAGGAACTCCTTGACGGTGTTGACGGGGATCGCGAAGCCGAGACCCGCGCTGCCCGAGTCCTGTCCCGTGCTGTACATGGCCGAGTTGACGCCGATGATCTCGCCGCGCATGTTGACCAGCGCGCCCCCGGAGTTGCCGGGGTTGAGGGAGGCGTCGGTCTGGATGGCCTCGTAGGTGGTGGTGCTCCCCGAGCCGAGGTCGCCGTTGTACTGGCCGCCGCCGAACTCGAACGGCCACTGCCCCTGGCTACCGCCGCCGTCCTCCCTGGCCACGGTGACCTCGCGGTGCAGGGCGGAGACGATGCCGCTGGTGACGGTGCCGGTGAGGCCCTCCGGCGAGCCGATGGCGACGACCTGGTCGCCGACGGCCACCGAGTCGGAGTCGCCGAGCGTGGCGGCCGTCAGGCCGCTGACGTCCTCGGCCTTGATCAACGCCAGGTCGGTGTCCGGGTCGGTGTCGCTGACGGTGGCCGTGGCGGTCGAGCCGTCGCTGAAGGTGACCCGCACGGTGCCGGCGCCGGAGACGACGTGGTTGTTGGTGAGGATCTCGCCGTCGGAGGTGAGGATCACGCCGGAGCCGGTCGCCGAGCCGGTGGAGATCTCCACGACGCTGGGGCTGACGGCCGCGGCCACCGAGGAGACCGTGCCGGTCGAGCCGACGGAGACGGTGGAGGCGCTGGTGCCGGAGCTCGCGGTCGCGGTGGCGGGCGCGTCGGTCACGGAGTCGAGGAGCGCGGCGGTACCGCCGCCGGCCGCCGCGGCCACGATGGCCACGGCCGCGAACAACGCCACGGGCCGCCGGGCCCGCCGCCGGTGACGCGGCGGCTGCGGCTGCTCGTCGGTGCCGGCCACCGGCTCGAACTCCGGCCGGGGCGGGTAGGCGTTTCCCTGGTCTGCTGCCTGGTATTCGCTCATGGGACGAGCGTGCGTCCCGAAGATGAGAGGACCCTGAGCGCCGGCTCAGAATCTCCTACGGAATCAGCCGACGTGCCAGCCGGCGGTGTCGAGGTCCAGGTCGAAGGGCTCGGGGAGGTGGAAGGTGTCGCCGAACTTGCCGGCCTGCAGGACGCGGTACATCTCGCCGTTCGGCTCGCCGTACAACGTCACCGTCGGCCCGCCGTCCGCGAACGCGTCGACCAGGAGATAGAGCGGCACCCCGGCGACGGCGTAGCCGACGCGCTTGGCAAGACGGTCATGGCGGGCGTTGCTCGGTGACGTGATCTCCACGACCAGCTCGACGTCGGCGGCCTGGATCTTCTCGGGCGAGATCATCAGCGCCTTCTTGGCGACCACCAGATCCGGGATGTAGTAGCCCTCCCTGCGCGGTGTCACCACTCCGAGGTTCTGGATCACTCCGAGCCCCTTTGGCAGCTTGGCAAGCACCAACGCCTCATGCAGCTCGGTGGCGATGTAGGTATGCCCGTTCGACGGCGGCGGTGCCAAGGTGATGACCCCTTCGATGATCTCCGCCTTGAAACCATCGGGAGTGTCAAACTCGTCCAACACCCCGAGAAGCTCGTCCCAGCTCACGTCAGGCCGCCCATCGCAGTGGTACTCGACGGTCGCTACGCTCATGGCGGTTTCCTCCAACTCTCCGCACAGACTCCAGCATGCCCGGCGGAGCGGAGCCAAGTCCATGACCCGCTTTTCACTCGATGGTGGAACGGGTCAGTCGCCGCAGCCGCACGACCTGCGGATCTTGAGGGAGACCGGGAACTGCCGCAGCCGCTCGCCCTGGCCCTCCTCCGCGTCGCCTATCGCCAGGTCGACGGCGGCGCGTGCCATCGCCTGCCGGTCGGAGCCGACGGTGGTGAGCGGCGGGTCGGTCAGCACCGCCTCCTTGACGTCGTCGAAGCCGACGACGGCCAGCTCGCCGGGCACGTCGATCCGCAGCTCGCGGGCGGCGCGCAGCACGCCGATGGCCTGGTCGTCGGTGGCGCACATCAGCGCCGGCGGCCGCTGCGGCCCCGAGAGGATGTCGAGGGCGACGCGGTAGGCGTCGTAGCGGTTGTAGAGGGCCTGGAACAGCCGGCCCTCGGTGGGGAGGCCGGCGTCCGCCATGGCCCGGCGCCAGCCGTTGACGTGGTCGGTGACCGGGTCGCCGGACTTGGGGGTGGACTCGATGCCGCCCATGCAGGCCACGTAGGGGTAGCCGTGGTCGGCCAGCAGGTGCCGGGTGATCCGCTCGGCGCCGCCGATGTCGTCCAGGTAGACCGCCACGTCGTCGATGGACTCGGGCCGCTCGTGCAGCAGCACCACCCGGGCGTCCCAGGCGTCGATCTCGGCGGCGGCGGCCTCGCTCGGGCCCATGCTGATCAGGATCAGGCCCGAGACCCGCATCCCGAGGAACGCCCGCAGGTAGTGGACCTCGCGCTCGTCCCGGTAGTCCGAGTTCCCGACCAGCACCATCTTGCCGCGCTCGTCGGCGGCCTGTTCGACGGCGTGCGCCAGCTCGGCGAAGAACGGCTGCCGGGC
The DNA here is from genome assembly GCF_031845425.1 of Streptomyces millisiae. NCBI lineage: Bacteria > Bacillati > Actinomycetota > Actinomycetes > Kitasatosporales > Streptomycetaceae > Streptomyces > Streptomyces millisiae. Next base: position 329 of record NZ_JAVREM010000112.1, on the reverse strand, counting down.
GTCGGGGACGATCAGGCCTATGAGGTCGGTGCGCTGCGACGCCATCGCCTGCGCGACCCGGTCCGGCCGGTACCCGAGCTCCTTGATCGCGGCGAGCACCCGCTCCCGCGTTCCCGCGGCCACCGGTCGCGGGCCGTTGTTGATGACATAGCTGACGACGGCGGTGGAGGTCCCCGCCAGTCGCGCAACGTCGTCCCGCGTCACTTTGGCCACGGCGCGCAGTCTACGCGCGCAACCCCCGACCCCGATACGGGGTCCTGGGCGGACGGCCTGAACGGTCCCCACCAGGCTCGGGACGCTCCGCGCCGGGGGTTGTTCCCCCACCCACC
>NZ_JAVREM010000111.1:0-11530 GCF_031845425.1 Streptomyces millisiae | reverse complement strand
TTCCGCGCTGCGCGGGGGGGGGGCGGGCCCAACCGCGCTGCGCGCGGTTCACGGCCCGGCAGGGCCGAGGGCCTGCGGCGGCTGCGCCGCCAGGCCCCGCGGCCCCCGGCCGCGCGACGACCCGCCCGGCTTGTGGGGGCACCTCCCAGCGTTAGCTGGGGGAGGGTGGGTGGGCGCGGGCCGCCGTCAGGGGCCCTGGGGGTCGAGGACCGCCGCGTCGCGGCGCGGTGGGACGGGGACGCGGGACAGGTCCTCGGCGATCGTCAGGTCGCCTTCGAAGCCGGCCGCCCGCGCCTCCTCGGCGAACGCCGCCGGGTCGTCGTACCGCTGGGAGAAGTGGGTCAGCACCAGGTGCCGTACCCGGCTCTCGGCCGCCGCCCGGGCGGCCTGGCCGGCCGTCAGGTGGCCGTACTCGTGGGCCAGCGCCTCGTCCCTGGCCAGGAAGGTGGACTCGATGACCAGCAGGTCGCACTCCTCGGCCAGCGCGTAGACGCCGTCGCACAGCCGGGTGTCCATGACGAAGGCGAACCGCTGTCCCGGCCGCCGCTCGCTGACGTCCTCGACGCGCACCCCGCGCAGCGTGCCGTCCCGCTGGAGGCGGCCCACGTCCCGGCCGGTGATGCCGTGTGCCGCGAGCCGGTCGGGCAGCATGCGGCGGCCGTCCGGTTCGACGAGGCGGTATCCGAAGGAGTCCACCGGGTGGGAGAGGCGGTGCGCGCTGAGCGTGAAGCCGGGTTCGTGGGCGATGGGCCCGTCGTCCGTGACCGGGTGGGTCGGCAGTCGGGCCGTCTCGCGGTAGGCGGTGGCCCCTCGCAGCCGGTCGTAGTACTGCTGGCCGCTGGCCGGGTAGTGGACGTGGACCGGGTGCGGCACCCGGTCCAGGTTGATCCGCTGGATCACGCCGGCCAGGCCGAGCGAGTGGTCGCCGTGGAAGTGCGTGACACAGATCCGGGTGAGCTGGTGCGCGCTGACCGAGGCCAGCATCATCTGCCGCTGGGTGCCCTCGCCGGGGTCGAAGAGGATGGTGTCGGCGTCCCAGCGGAGCGCGTAGCCGTTGTGGTTGCGGTGCCTGGTCGGCACCTGGCTGGCCGTGCCGAGGACGACCAGCTCGCGGGGCGACATCAGCCGGGCGGCCATTCGAGGCCGCGCCCGCCGAGGACGTGGGCGTGCGCGTGGAAGACGGTCTGGCCGGCGCCGGGGCCGGTGTTGAAGACGACGCGGTAGCCGGGGTCGACGATCTTCTCGTCGGCCGCGATGTCGCCCGCGAGCCGCAGGACCTCGGCGGCGAGCTCCGGCGCGGCGGTGGCCAGGCTGGCCGCGTCGGGGTAGTGGGCGCGGGGGATCACCAGCACGTGGGTGGGGGCCTGCGGGTTGATGTCGCGGAAGGCCAGCGCGGCCTCCGACTCCTTGACGATGGTGGCCGGGACCTCGCCCGCCACGATCTTGCAGAACAGGCAGTCAGCCCGCGGTTCTCCCGCCATTGCGCGGTGCCTCCCAGGTGCGTGGTGCGACTCGGTCCTAGCGCTACGCACGGGATGCTACCGCGCACCGCGCACGGGCCGTCCTCCGTACCGAACCGGCTGGTAGCCTTCCCCGGGTTACGTATGCATTGCATACCGGAAGATCAGCGAACGTACCGGCGACCACACGAGGACCACCCGCATGACCACGCCCGCTCCCCAGGACGCCCGCGAGAGCTGGAGCTCACGGGCCGGCTTCCTGATGGCCGCGATCGGCTCGGCCATCGGCCTCGGCAACATCTGGCGCTTCCCCGCCGTCACGTATGAGAACGGCGGCGGCGCGTTCATCGTGCCCTATCTGTGCGCGTTGCTCACCGCCGGTATCCCGCTGCTGATCCTCGAGTACACCGTCGGCCGCAAGTACCGTTCGTCGCCCCCCGGCGCCACCCGGCTGCTGGCCCGGCCGGCCGAGGCCATCGGCTGGTGGCAGGTGGTGATCTGCGTCGTGGTCGCCGCCTACTACGCCGCGATCCTGGCCTGGGCCGTCCGCTACACCGGCTTCTCGGTGAACCAGGCCTGGGGTGACGACCCCGAGGGCTTCCTCTTCACCGACTTCCTCAAGGTCAGCGAAGAGCCGGGCACCGTCTCGACGTTCGTGCCCGGCGTGGCCTGGCCGCTGGTCGCGGTGTGGGTGGTCGTCCTGGCCATCCTGGTGCTGGGCGTCAAGCGGGGCATCGAGAAGGCCAACATGGTCTTCATCCCGATGCTGGTGGCGTTCTTCCTGGTCCTCGTGGTGCGGGCGCTCACCCTCGACGGGGCGGCCGAGGGCCTGAACGCGCTGTTCACCCCCGACTGGAGCGCGCTCAGCCACGGCAGCGTCTGGGTCGCGGCCTACGGGCAGATCTTCTTCTCGCTGTCGGTGGGCTTCGGCATCATGATCACCTACGCCTCCTACCTGCACCGCCGCTCGGACCTGACCGGTTCGGCGCTGGTCGCCGGCTTCGCCAACAGCTCCTTCGAGATCCTGGCCGGCGTCGCCGTCTTCTCGACCCTCGGCTTCATGGCGGGCCAGGCCGGCGTCGGCGTGGACGAGGTCACCAGCAGCGGCGTGGGGCTGGCGTTCGTCGCCTTCCCGCAGATCATCTCCGAGATGCCGATGGGCGCCTTCTTCGGCGTGCTGTTCTTCGTCTCTCTGGTGATCGCCGGCCTCACCTCGCTCATCAGCATCGTGCAGGTGATCGTGGCGGCCGTGGAGGACCGCGCCGGGCTGCGCCGCACGCCGGCCGTGCTGCTGGTCGGCGGCGGCATCGCGGTGATCTCCGTGGCGCTGTTCTCGAACGACAGCGGGCTGCACTTCCTGGACGTGGCCGACCACTTCATCAACCAGTACGGCATCGTGCTGGCCGGCCTCGCGCTGGTGGTCACGGTGAGCTGGGTGCTGCGCCGGCTGCCGGCGCTCCAGGCCAACGCGGACGCCACCTCCGCGTTCGGGCTCGGCGTGTGGTGGCGGCTCTGCCTCGGCGTGATCACGCCGCTGGTGCTGACCTGGATGATGGTGGACAGCCTGAACAGCGAGTTCAGCGAGAACTACGGCGGCTACTCGACCTCGTTCCTGCTGTGGTCCGGCTGGGGCGTGGCGGCCGGGGCGCTGCTGCTCGGCGTGGTCCTGTCGCTGCTGCCCTGGCGGGCCAACCGCGAGCGACCGGCCGTGGCCGAGGCGAACGAGGCCAACGAGGCGAGCGAGGGGAGCCGCTGATGTCGACGTCAGCCGTCGTGATGATGATCGTGGCCATGGCGATCGTGTGGGGCGGCCTGGTGGCGGCCATCATCAAGCTGCGCAGCCACCCGGACGAGCCCGAGCCGGCGGACGGCGACGCGGGCTGATCCGCGCGCCTCACTCAGTCCGCCGTCGGCACCGGCTGCCCGGGTGGCGTGAAGGCGGCGAGCAGGATCCCCGTGAGGGCCCCCGGCGCGTCGGCCTCGTCGAGCCGGCCCGCGGTGATCTCGTCGGCCGTGGTGTGGAGCACGCCGTAGAAGGCGGCGGACAGCCACGCCACGGGCATGTCGGTCCGGAACTCCCCCTGCTCGCGACCGCGTTCGATCAACCGCTCGATGCGGTGCAACGGCCGCTGGTGCAGCTCCCTGATCCTGCCGTGCGGCAGTCCGCGCTCGGCGGCGACGAGTAGCGCGCGCGACCGGTCGACGATCCGCCAGGAGGAGCGGATCAGCAGCACCATGGCCTGCCGCGGGTCCCCTTCGAGGTCCAGGGAGTCGAGCGCGGCGTCGGCCTCCCGCATGGCCCTGGCGAACACGGCGTCGAGCAGCTCCTCCCGAGAGGCGAAGTGCCCGTAGAGCGTGACCCGGCCGACGCCGGCCGCCTGGGCGATGTCCGCGACGCTCGCGTCGGGATCGCGGCTCAGGCACTCCACCGCGGCGTCGAGGATCGCCGTCGCGTTGCGCCTGGCGTCCGCTCGCCGCCCTCGGGTCCCCGGCATGTCGTGCCCCTCTCTCCGTCTCACCCATTAGTCGAACAGTGCTGTTTGAGTTACCCTAACGCCGAATAACTCGAACACGCCTGTTTGACTTATGGAGGCGACGCCCCGTGCACCCGCATGCCCCCGCCCACGAGCCGCCCGACCCGCGCCGCTGGCGCGCCCTGGCGCTGCTCGGCGCCGCGCAGTTCATGCTGATCCTCGACGTCACCGTGGTCGCCATCGCGCTGCCCGACATCGGGGCCGGTCTGGCGCTCGGCAGAACCCAGCTGACCTGGGTCGTCACCGCCTACACACTGATGTTCGGCGGGCTGATGCCGCTCGGCGGCCGAGCCACCGACCTCTTCGGCGCGCGGCGGCTGCTGCTCGTCGGGCTCACGGTCTTCACCGCCGCCTCGCTCACCGCCGGGCTCGCCGGCGGCGCCGCCGTCCTCGTCGGCGCGCGGCTGCTCCAGGGCGCCGGCGCCGCCCTGCTCTCCCCCGCCGCCCTCTCCGTGGTCGCCACGGCCTTCCACGGGCCGGAGCGGAACCGGGCACTCGGTGTGTGGGCGGCCATCGGCGGCACCGGCTCGGCCGTCGGGGTGCTGGTCGGCGGGCTGCTCACGGCGGGCCCCGGCTGGGAGTGGATCTTCTACGTCAACGTGCCCATCGGCCTGGTCCTGCTCGCCCTGCTGCCCGGCGCGCTGCCGGCCACCGCCCGGCCCACCCGACGTGCCGCCCTCGACGTGCCCGGGGCCCTGCTCGTCACCGCCGCCACGGCGACCACGATCTACGGGCTCACCAACGCCGGCGACGACGGCTGGGGCGCGCCCGCCACGCTCGTCCCGCTCGCCGCCGGCCTCGCGCTCTACGCCGCGTTCGCCGCGCTCCAGCGCCGGTCGGCGGCGCCGCTGATGGACCTGACGCTGCTGACCCGCCGCCCCGTGCTGACCGGCGCGTTCCTGATGCTGGTCGCCACCGCCCTGCTGATCTCGTCCTTCTTCCTCGGCTCGTTCTACCTCCAGGGTCCTGGCGGGCACGGTCCGCTGGCCACCGGACTGCTGTTCCTGCCGGTGGCCGTCGGCACGGCGCTGGGCGCGCACCTGGGCGGCCGCGCCATCGGTGGCGTCGGCCCCCGGCTGGTCGCCGTCCCCGCCTTGCTGACGGCGGCCGTCGGCCTCGCCATACCGGCCGCGGACACCGGCACCGTCACGCTGTCGGTGGGACTCAGCGTCGCCTCCGCCGGCCTGGGCGCGGGATTCGTCGCCGCGACCACCACCGCGCTGGCCCATGTGGCGCCCGACGAGGCCGGACTGACCTCGGGCCTCGTCAACACCTGCCACGAGTTCGGCGGCGCGATCGGCGTCCCGGTGGTCTCCAGCATCGCCGGTTCGAGCATCGCCGCCGGCCACCTCGCGGGCCCCGGCGGACTCACCGACGCGCTGACCTTCCTCGCCGTCAGCGCGGCCGCCGGCGCCGTGGCCGCGCTGTTCCTCGTACCGGCGGGCCGCCCACCCGCCGGGGCCCCGACCGCGCACCTGCACTGAGGCGCGGCAAGGGCCAAGGGCCTACGCCCAGCGGCCCGTCCTGGTGAGCAGGAGGGCCGCGGCGGCGGTGCCGGCCGTGGAGGTGCGCAGGATGGTGCGGCCGAGCCGGTAGGGCCGCACGCCGGCGGCCTCGAAGGCGGCCAGTTCCTCGGGCGCGACGCCGCCCTCGGGGCCCACCACCAGGGCGATCTCGCCGCCGGGCGGCAGCTCGGCCGCGGCCAGCGGCGCGGCGCCCGCCTCGTGCAGCACCCCGGCGAACGCGGCGCCGGACAGGGCGGCGGTCACCTGCCGGGTGGTCATCGGCTCGGTCACCTCGGGGATCCGCAGCCGGCGCGACTGCTTGGCGGCCTCCCTGGCGGTGGCCCGCCACTTCGCCAGCGCCCTGGCCCCGCGCTCGCCGCGCCACTGGGTGACGCAGCGGGCCGCGGCCCAGGGAATGACCCGGTCCACGCCGGTCTCGGTCATGGTCTCCACGGCCAGCTCGCCGCGGTCCCCCTTGGGCAGCGCCTGGACCACGGTGATCGAGGGCAGCGGCGGCGGCTCGTGCCGCAGCTCGGCCACCGCGACCTCCAGCCGGTCCCGGCCGTCGACGGAGGCGACCGTGCCCAGCGCGCCGGTGCCGCGGCCGTCGCTGAGGACGACCGGCTCGCCCACCCGCAGCCGGCGCACCGAGACCGCGTGCCGGCCCTCGGCGCCGTCCAGGGTGACAAGGCCGCCGGCGCCGGCCTCCGACAGCGACTCCACCACGAAGACCGGGGCCGTGCTCATCGTCTCTCCACCGAAGTCCGCGCCGACGTCCGCATCGAAGTCCGGCTCAGCGGCCGTTGAAGGCGTCCTTGAGGCGCGAGAACAGGCCCTGCTGGCCCGGCTGGAACTGCCCCATCGGCCGCTCCTCGCCGCGCAGCTTGGCGAGCCGCCGCAGCAGCTCCTCCTGCTCCGGGTCGAGCTTCTGCGGCGTCTGCACCTCGACGTGGACTACCAGGTCGCCCCGGCCGTTGCTCCTGAGGTGGGTGACGCCCCGGTTGTGCAGCGGGATCGACTGGCCCGACTGGGTGCCGGGCCTGATGTCGACCTCCTCCATGCCGTCCAGCGTCTCCAGCGGCACCTTGGTGCCGAGGGCGGCCGCCGTCATCGGGATGGTGACGGTGCAGTGCAGGTCGTCCCCGCGCCGCTGGAAGACCGGGTGTGCCTTCTCCCTGATCTCCACGTAGAGGTCGCCCGCCGGGCCACCGCCCGGGCCGACCTCGCCCTCGCCGGCCAGCTGGATCCGGGTGCCGTTGTCCACGCCGGCCGGGATCTTGACCGTCAGCGAACGGCGGGTGCGCACCCGGCCGTCCCCCGCGCACTCGGGGCAGGGCGTGGGCACCACGGTGCCGAAGCCCTGGCACTGCGGGCAGGGCCGCGAGGTCATGACCTGGCCGAGGAAGGACCGGGTGACCTGCGAGACCTCGCCGCGCCCGCGACACATGTCGCAGGTCTGCGCCGAGGTGCCGGGGGCGGCGCCCTCGCCGTTGCACGTGCCACAGACCGTGGCCGTGTCGACCTGGATCTCCTTGGTGGTGCCGAACGCCGCCTCGTTCAGGTCGATCTCGAGCCTGATCATGGCGTCCTGGCCGCGCCGGGTGCGGGACTTCGGGCCGCGCTGCGAGGCGGTGCCGAAGAACGCGTCCATGATGTCCGAGAAGTTCCCGAAGCCGGCGCCGCCGAAGCCGGCACCGGGGCCGGCGCCGCCGCCGGGCCCCATCGGGTCCCCGCCCAGGTCGTACATCTGCTTCTTCTGCGGGTCGGAGAGCACCTCGTAGGCGGTGTTGATCTCCTTGAACCGCTCCTGGGTCTTGGGATCCGGGTTCACGTCCGGATGGAGCTCCCGCGCCAAGCGGCGGAAGGCCTTCTTGATCTCCTCCTGCGAAGCGTCACGCTGCACACCGAGGATCGCGTAGTAGTCAGCCGCCACTTTAGTTCTCCGCGAGAATCTGTCCGACGTACCGTGCCACCGCGCGCACCGCTCCCATCGTTCCCGGATAGTCCATGCGGGTCGGTCCGACCACGCCCAACTTCGCCACCGCCTCGCCCCCAGAACCGTAGCCGACGGAGACGACCGAGGTGGACGTCAGGCCCTCGTGAGCGTTTTCATGCCCAATCCGGACCGTCATACCCGGATCCTTGGCCTCGCCGAGCAGCTTCAACAGCACGACGTGCTCCTCGAGCGCCTCGAGCACCGGCCTGATCGTCAGCGGGAAGTCCTGCGCGAAGCGGGTGAGGTTGGCGGTGCCGCCGATCATCAGCCGCTCCTCCTTCTCCTCCACCAGCGTCTCGAACAGGGTGGAGAGGACCACGGAGACCGTGCCCCGCTCCTCCGGCTCGAAGGAGTCCGCCAGGTCCGCCACCAGGCGCGGCACCTCGGCGAAGCGCTCGCCCACGATCCGGCTGTTGAGCCGGGCCCGCAGGTCGGCGATCGACGTCTCGCCGAAGGGCGCGGGACAGTCGACCATCCGCTGCTCGACGCGGCCGGTGTCGGTGATGAGCACCAGCATCAGCCGGGCCGGCGCCAGCGACAGCAGCTCCACGTGCCGCACGGTCGACCGGCTCAGCGACGGGTACTGCACGACGGCCACCTGCCTGGTCAGCTGCGCCAGCAGCCGCACCGTGCGGGCCACCACGTCGTCCAGGTCGAGCGAGGCCCCGAGGAAGCTCTGGATGGCCCGGCGCTCGGCGGCCGAGAGCGGCTTGACGTCGGCGAGCTTGTCGACGAAGAGCCGGTATCCCTTGTCGGTCGGCACCCGGCCGGCGCTGGTGTGGGGCTGGGCGATGTAGCCCTCCTCCTCCAGCACCGCCATGTCGTTGCGCACGGTGGCCGGCGAGACCTGCAGGTTGTGCCGCTCCGTGAGGGCCTTGGAGCCCACCGGCTCCTCCGTGCCCACATAGTCCTGGACGATGGCTCGCAACACCTCGAGTCTGCGTTCACTGAGCATGCCGCACACCTCCCGCCCGGCCGTCGTTCCTGCTGCTGCCCGCCCTGGCACTCAGCCGCGGCGAGTGCCAAACCCTGTCCAGTGTACGGCCGGGTAGCACGGCCAGGGAATCGTGAACGGGGAGACGGTATCGCGCGGAACCCGCCACCCCTGGCTGGCATGTTCTTGTCGTGACGCTAACGTCCCAGCATGGCGACTCGATGGGAAGACCTGGCGCCGGGAGTGGTGCGCCGGCGCCTGTCCGGCTGGGACGAGACGGTGGGCGCGGTCGCCGGCACGGACGGGGTGCTCCTGGTGGACGCCGGGCCCTCGCTGCCGGCGGGCGAGGAGATCGGCGCCGAGCTGCGGGACCGCTTCGGGGTCCCGGTGACGCACGTGGTCCTGACCCATCCGCACTTCGACCACGTGCTGGGCGCCGGGGCCTTCCCGGCGGCCGAGCGTTTCGGGCGGCTGCCGGCCGGCGGCCCGGCCGAGGCCGCGGCCGACGCGGTGCGGCAGGGGCTCGACGCGGGCCTCGCCGAGGCGGCGGCCGGCGCGCTCGCCGCGCTGCCGCCGCCCCGCGAGATCGCCCTCGGCGAACGACTGACGCTCGACCTGGGCGGCGGCCGGACGGTGGTGCTCGCGGCACTGGGACCCGCGCACTCGCCGAACGACCTGGTGGTGCTCGTGCCGGGCCCCGTGCCCGTGGTGTTCTGCGGCGACCTGGTCGAGGAGTCGGGCGAGCCGCAGGCCGGGACCGACGCCGAGCCGGCACGCTGGCCGGCCGCCCTGGACCGGCTGCTGGCGCTCGGCGGCCCGGAGGCGCGCTATGTGCCCGGGCACGGCGCGGTGGTGGACGCCGCGTTCGTCCGGGCCCAACGGGCGGCGCTCGCCGAGCGGTTCGGGGACGTCCCGGGCGCGGCGTGATCGAATGGGGCGCATGCGCGGACGACAGCCTCCCGGTGGACAGCACGACAGCCGGTTCGGCAGGCGGTACGACCCCGATCTGACGCCGCCGTGGAAGCGGCGCGCTCCCGTGCCCGAGGTGCCGGCGGAGCCGGGCCTGGTGGTCGAGGAGGTGTCGACGGGCTTCTGCGGGGCGGTGATCCGCTGTGAGAAGACGGCGCAGGGGCCGACCGTCACGCTGGAGGACCGGTTCGGCGCGCACCGGGTGTTCCCACTCGAACCGCGTGGCTTCCTGCTGGAGGGGCGCGTCGTGACGCTGGTGCGCCCGGCACGCACGCCCGCGGCGCCGGCACGTCCGGTCAGGACGGCCTCCGGCTCGATCGCCGTTCCCGGCGCGCGGGCGCGGGTCGCGCGCGCCGGGCGCATCTACGTGGAGGGGCGGCAGGACGCCGAGCTGGTCGAGAAGGTCTGGGGCGACGACCTGCGGATCGAGGGCGTCGTCGTCGAGTACCTGGCCGGGGTGGACGACCTGCCGGCGATCGTGCGGGAGTTCGCGCCCTCCGCCGAGGCCAGGCTCGGCGTGCTCGTGGACCACCTGGTGCCGGGCTCCAAGGAGTCCCGGATCGCCGCCGAGATCACCGACCCGAACGTGCTGATCGTCGGACACCCGTTCGTCGACGTCTGGCAGGCGGTGAAGCCGTCGACGCTCGGCATCCCCGAGTGGCCCCGGGTGCCGCGCGGCCAGGACTGGAAGACGGGTGTCTGCCGGGCCCTCGGCTGGCCCGAGCACACGGGCGCGGCCTGGCGGTCCATCCTCGACCGGGTGCGGGACTACCGCGACCTCGAACCCGGCCTGCTCGGCCCCGTCGAGCACCTGATCGACCACGTCACGGTGGGCGGCCCCGCGTAGTCGCCCCGGTGCCGGACAATGGACCCATGCCCTCCGCACTCCCCGACGGCGAGCCGATGCCGGCGGACGGCGCGCTCCCCGCGTCCGCCCTGGCCGGCGCCGCCGAGCGTCCCCTCGCCTTCTACCTGCACGTGCCCTACTGCGCGACGCGCTGCGGCTACTGCGACTTCAACACCTACACCGCCGCCGAGCTGCGCGGCTCGGGCGGGGTGCTGGCCTCCCGGGACGACTACGCGGAGGTGCTGACCGAGGAGATCAGACTCGCCCGCAAGGTGCTGGGCGACGACCCGCGCCCGGCCGCCACGGTCTTCGTCGGCGGCGGCACGCCCACGCTGCTGCCGCCGGCCGCGCTCGGCGCCATGCTGGACGCCGTCCGGCAGGAGTTCGGGCTCGCCCCGGACGCCGAGGTGACCACCGAGGCCAACCCCGACTCCGTGGACCCGGCCTCGCTCGCCGCGCTGCGGGAGGCCGGCTTCAACCGGATCTCCTTCGGCATGCAGAGCGCCCGCCGGCACGTGCTCGCCGTGCTGGAACGCACCCACACCCCGGGCCGCCCCGAGGCGTGCGTGGCCGAGGCACGGGCCGCCGGCTTCGAGCACGTCAACCTGGACCTGATCTACGGCACCCCGGGCGAGACCGACGACGACTGGCGCGCATCCCTCGACGCGGCCGTCGCCGCCGGTCCCGACCACGTCTCGGCGTACTCGCTGATCGTGGAGGACGGCACCCGGCTCGCGGCCCGGGTGCGGCGGGGCGAGGTCCCGATGCCGGACGACGACGTGCACGCCGACCGCTACCTGATCGCCGACGAGACGCTGTCGGCGGCCGGCTTCGGCTGGTACGAGATCTCCAACTGGGCCACCTCGGCGGCCGCCCGCTGCCGGCACAACGAGCTGTACTGGACCGGCGCCGACTGGTGGGGCGCGGGCCCAGGGGCACACAGCCAGGTGGGGGGCGTGCGCTGGTGGAACGTGAAGCACCCCGGCGCGTACGCCGCGGCGCTGGCGGACGGGAGGTCGCCGGGCGCCGGGCGGGAGGTGCTGACCGCCGAGGACCGGCGGGTGGAGCGGATCCTGCTCGAACTGCGGCTGGTGGACGGCTGCCCGCTCTCCCTCCTCACGGCCGCCGGCCTCGCCGCGGCGCGGCGGGCCGTCGCGGACGGCCTCCTCGCCGAACCGGCCTTCACGGCCGGCCGCGCGGCGCTGACGCGCCGCGGCCGACTGCTGGCGGACGCGCTCACGCGCGACCTGACGTAACGCGGCGCGCGGGATTTCCCCCACCCACC
>NZ_JAVREM010000110.1:0-12493 GCF_031845425.1 Streptomyces millisiae | reverse complement strand
TTTTCGCGCTGCGCGCGGTGCACGGCCCGCAGGGCCGTGGGCCCGCGGCGGCTGCGCCGCCGGGCCACCCGGCCCGGGCCGCGCGACGACCCGCCCGGAGGGCGGGTGGGTGGGCGCGGCGCGGCCCGGCCGCAGGCCCGAGGCCGTGGGGTCAGATGTAGTCCTCCAGGCGGGCCAGGGCGAAGCCCTGGGCCGTGGCTGTTTCCACGACGCGGCGGATCATGTCCGGCATGGAGCCGCCCCACTCGGCCTCGCCGCGGAAGTGGGTGAGGATGATGTCGCCCGGGTGCAGCTTCTCGTCGCCGCGGCCCCAGGCGATGCGGTCGGGGAACGCCTCCTCGGCCCACAGCGGGACCACCTCGACGCCGCAGGAGGCCGCCGCCTTCAGCGTGTCGCGGTCGTACGCCCCGTACGGCGGGCGGAAGAGGGTGGGGCGCTCGCCGATCTCCTTCTCGAGCGTGTCCTGTTGGCGGCAGATCTCGGTGCGCTGCTCGGCGTAGGAGAGCTTCGGCATCTCGCGGTGGTTGACGGAGTGGTTCTGGATCCCGGAGCCGTCCCGGTGCGCCTCGCGGAAGTAGTCGTAGTCGTCGCGGGCCACGTAGTCGGAGAGGAAGCTGCTGTAGGGGATGTCGAGTTCCCGCATCATCTCCAGCAGTTTCGGGTCCTTCTCGGCGCCGTCGTCGATGGTCAGGAAGACGACCTTCTCGTCGGTCGGCACCTGGACGATCACCGGCGGCAGGCCCTTGCCGGTGATGTGGCCCGGTTCGCTGGTGAGTTCGGGTTTCTCGGCCGGTGGTGCGGGGGCCCGGAGGGGGACGCGGCGCAGGCCCCAGGTCTTGGCCGCCGCGATCCGACGCGTTTCGGCGCGCTCCAGGCGCTTGGCGTAGCCCGCCAGCGCGTCCGCCACGGTGCGCGCCTGCGCGGCGCGCTGCGGGCCGCCGAGGGCGAGTCCCGGTTCGCCGCCCGAGCCGGGGCCGTGCGGCGGGGGTGCCGGCGCGCCGTCGACGGTGGTGAGCAGCCGCCAGCCGTCCGGCTCGTTGGGCGGCGGCGGGATGGCGCCGGAGCAGGCGAGGGCGAGTATCGTCGCGCCGCCCAGCAGCCCGCAGCGTCGGGCCCGCCAGCGGAACCAGTTCGGTGGGCCGTGCCCCCCTCCCGGGACGATTTGTCTTACTTGTCCGATAATCTCCATGGTTCCGGATGGTGCCATCCGCCTCCCCGGGACCCCGGCAGCCCGATCCGTGGCGCCGGGGAGAATGACCCGTGTGGCCGCACCCTCCGCCGACCTCGGCGCCTTTCCCGACCTGCTCACCGGGCGGGGCCAGCGACTCCTCGACGAGTTGCGGGACCTCGACCCGGCCGACGAGCTGACCGCCGCCACCCGGCTGCGCCGGGACCACCCGGCCGAGCTGGTGTCGGCGGCCATCGGCCAGGCCCGGCTGCGGCAGCGCGCGGCCGCCAAGTTCGGCCCGGACGCGGAGCGGATGTACTTCACGCCGCACGGCGTGGAGCAGGCCACCCGCTCCCCCGTGGCCGCCTGGCGCGCCGCCCGCTTCGCCGCACTCGGCGCGCGGCGGATCGCCGACCTGTGCTGCGGCGTCGGCGGGGACGCCATCGCGCTCGCCCGCGCCGGCATCCAGGTGGTCGCCGTCGACCGGGACCCGCTGACCTGTGCCGTGGCGCGCGCCAACGTGGCGGCGCTGGGTCTCGCCGACCGCGTCGAGGTGCGGCAGGCCGCCGTGGCGGACGTGCCGCTCGACGGCTTCGACGCGCTCTTCGCCGACCCGGCGCGGCGCGGCGGGCGGGGTCGGGTCTTCGACCCGGAGGCGTACTCGCCGCCGCTCTCCTGGGCGCTGGCGGCCGCGCGCCGCGCGCCGCTGGCCGCGCTCAAGGTGGCGCCCGGCGTGCCGCACGAGGCCGTCCCCGAGGAGGCCACGGCCGAGTGGGTCTCGCACCGGGGCGAGGTCAAGGAGGCCGTGCTGTGGTTCGGCACCGGCGAACGGGAGCCGCGCCGCGCCACGCTGCTGCCCGGCGGCGACACGCTGGCCGGCCCGGGCACCCGCCGGGCGCCGGCGGGCGAGCCTGGCCGGTACCTCTACGAGCCGGACGGCGCGGCGATCCGCGCCCACCTGGTCGCCGAGGTCGCCGAGGCGATCGGCGGCCGGCTGCTCGACCCGGAGATCGCCTACGTCACGACGGACGCCCCCGCGGCCACCCCGTTCGCCACCGGCTACGAGCTCACCGACGTGCTGCCGTTCAACGTCAAGCGGCTGCGCGCGCTGCTGCGCGAGCGCGGCGTCGGCACGGTGACCGTCAAGAAGCGCGGCTCGCCGCTCACCCCGGAGGAGCTGGTCCGGCGCCTCAAGCCCCAGGGCCCGAACGCGGCGACCGTCTTCCTCACCCGCGTCGCCGGCGAGCCGGCGATGCTGCTCAGCCCCGGGCTGCTCAGTCCTCGACCGGCGTGAACCGCCAGCGGTGGACCGGTCGGTGCAGCAACCCGGCCGGCGGCTCCGGGAGTTCCACGAGCTGACCGGCGGGCCACCAGGTGATCACCAGCACCCGGTCCGGCTCGGCCGTGAACGTCTCGCGGCGCTCGGGGGCCGGATCGAGCGGCTGGTCGCGCACCCACGCCAGCAGTTCGGCGCCGCGCCCGGCGACCGCCCTGGCCTCCCACATCAGCGCGACGGCGGCCATCAGTGGTGGTGCCCGTGGTGAGCCGGGACATGGGGCTCGGTCACCGGCAGGGAGGAGTCGGCCGGCAGGTCGAGCGCCGAGGGCGTGCGCCCCCTGGCGAGCATCTCCGCGCCGAGCGCCGCCACCATCGCGCCGTTGTCCGTGCACAGGCCGGGCCTCGGCACCCGCAGCGTGATCCCGGCGTCGGCGCAGCGCTCCTCGGCCATGGCGCGCAGCCGCGAGTTGGCCGCCACCCCGCCGCCGATCATCAGGTGGTCCACGCCCTCGGACCTGCAGGCCCGGATCGCCTTCCTGGTCAGCACGTCGGTGACCGCCTCCTGGAACGAGGCGGCGACATCCGCGACCGGGACCTCCTCGCCCGCCGCCCGCCGGTTCTCGACCCAGCGGGCCACGGCCGTCTTGAGGCCCGAGAAGGAGAAGTCGAACGGCGCGTCGCGCGGGCCGGTGAGCCCGCGCGGGAAGCGCACCGCCTCCGGGTCGCCCTCGCGGGCCAGCCGGTCGATGACCGGGCCGCCGGGGAAGCCGAGCCCCAGCACCCGCGCCACCTTGTCGAACGCCTCGCCGGCCGCGTCGTCGATGGTGGCGCCGAGCGGCCGCACGTCCGTGGTGATGTCCGGGGCGAGCAGCAGCGAGGAGTGGCCGCCGGAGACCAGCAGGGCCATGGTCGGCTCGGGCAGCGGGCCGTGTTCGAGCTGGTCGACGCAGATGTGCGAGGCGAGGTGGTTGACGCCGTACAGCGGCTTGCCGAGCGCGTAGGCGTAGGCCTTGGCGGCCGAGACGCCGACCAGCAGCGCGCCGGCGAGCCCGGGGCCGGCCGTGACCGCGATCGCGTCCAGGTCGCGCGCCGCGACGCCGGCCTGGGTGAGCGCCCGCTCGATGGTCGGAACCATCGCCTCCAGGTGGGCGCGGCTAGCGATCTCGGGCACCACACCGCCGTAGCGCGCGTGGTCGTCGACGCTGGACGCGACGGCGTCGGCCAGCAGCGTGTGGCCGCGCACGACGCCGACCCCGGTCTCGTCGCAGGACGTCTCGATGCCGAGGACGAGCGGTTCGTCAGCCATCTTCTTCCTTCTTCTCCTCCGTCGGTTCGAGCTCGCGGCGCATCACCAGCGCGTCGTGGCCGCCCGGCTGGTAGTAGCCGCGCCGCACGCCGACCGGCGCGAAGCCGAACCCGGTGTAGAGCCGCTGCGCGCGCTCGTTGTCGACGCGGACCTCGAGCAGCACCTCGCGGCAGCCGAAGCCGGCGGCGGCGTCGAGCAGTTCGGACAGCAGCCGGGCGCCGAGCCCGGTGCCCTGGTGGTCCTCGGTGACGCCGATGGTCATCACGTCACCCGTCTCGCCGGAGACGCCGAGCCCGCCGTAGCCGACGAGACGGCCGTCGGGCCCCTCGGCCACCACGTACCGGCGGCTGGGGCGCGGGCCGCGGGCGCCGGCCAGCTCGGACCAGAACATCTCGGCCGACCAGGCGTCCTCAGGGAACAGCTCGGCCTCGAGGCCCAGCACCGGCTCGATGTCCCACCAGCGCATCTCGCGCAGCACGACCTGCCCGACGCGGCTCGCCGTCAACGGGTGACCGCCTTGTAGCCGGTGGGCACCCTGGCGTCCGGGCGGCGCAGATAGGCCGGCCGCGGCTCCGCCAGCTCCTCGCCGGCCGCCAGCCGCTCGGCGGCCAGCGCGGCCAGCGCGGCGGCCGAGGCGTGGCGCGGCAGGTCCTCGCGGTGGCCGGGGAACGCCTCCGGGTAGAGCAGCGCGCCGGCGCCGACCGCCGGCAGGCCGGCGACGGCCCCGGCGATCTCGGCAGGGCGGTCGACGGCGGGGCCTTCCAGGCGGGTCCCGGCGTCCGCGTAGCGGGCCCAGTAGACCTCCTTGCGGCGGGCGTCGGTCGCGACCACGAACGGCTCGGTCAGGCCGGCCGCGTAGGCGATGGAGTCCAGCGAGCCGAGGCCGTGCACCGGGATGCCGGCGGCCGAGCCGAGCGCGGCGGCGGTGGCCAGGCCGACCCGCAGCCCCGTGTAGGGGCCGGGTCCGGTGCCGACGACCAGCGCGGTGACGTCCGCGAGCCGGCGGCCGGCCGTGGCCAGCACCCGGTCGACGGCGGGCAGCAGGAGCTCGCCGTGGCGACGCGGGTCGACCTCCTCGGCGGTGGCCAGGGCACGCTCGCCGTCGTGCAGGGCGACGGTGACGGCAGGGGTCGCGGTGTCCAGGGCGAGCAGCAGCACCCGGCAAGCCTACGACCCGCCGAGCGCCCCTCCGTCTCCTGGTAGCGTCGGGCCCGGACTCTTCGATCCACTCGTCCCTGCGCGAAAGGCAGCAGACCGTGGCGCGCCACACCTCAAGCTCCGGTTCCGGTGTCTTCGTCTCCGTGCTGACCGTTGCCGCGCTCGGCGTCGTGGCGTTCTTCGCCTACCAGGCGTCGGCGGCGGACGAGCGGCCGCCGCGGTCCTCCGAGCAGGTGGAGGAGTCCCCCGCGCCCGAGGACGAGGCCGACGGTGCCGAGGACGGCGGCGCGGGCGCCGAGGCCGAGGAGCCGCCGCTGCCGGCCGAGTCGGGCACCGGCAAGCGCGTGGTCTACGCGCTGGGGCAGCAGCGGGTCTGGCTCGTGGACCTCGCGCAGGACGGCACGGGCGAGGTGGTGCTCGACACCTTCCCCGTCTACCCGAGCTCGGTCAGCCCGGAGCCCGGCGAGTACGCGGTCACCTCGCGCAGCCCCAACGGCACCGGTTCGGACGGGGTGGCGATCGAGCACACGGTGATCTTCCACTCCGCGGACGACGTGGTCTTCGGCTTCTCGGCGGCGATCGACGGCTCGACGCCCGACCCCGAGGCGGCCCAGCGCACCGGCGCGGTCCGGCAGTCGCGGGAGGACGGCGCCGCGATGTGGGAGTTCGCCACCGAGAACGTCACGGTGGTCGTCGTTCCCTAACGGGCCAGCTGTTCGAGGCCCGCCTCGTGCCAGCGGTCGCCGACGCCGGTCAGCGACACGTGACGGGTGTCGTCCTCGGCGCTCGCGCCCCGGTGGATGACGACGTGCAGCCGCTCCTCCGACAGCTCCTCGACCCGGCCCTCGCCCCACTCGACCACCACCACCGACTCCGGCAGCGCCACGTCGAGGTCCAGGTCCTCCATCTCGTCGAGGCCGCCGGCCAGCCGGTAGGCGTCCACGTGCACCAGCGGTGGGCCGCCGGCCAGCGACGGGTGGACCCGGGCGATGACGAAGGTGGGCGAGGTGACGTCGCCACGCACGCCGAGCCCCTCGCCGATGCCCCGGGTCAGCGTCGTCTTGCCGGCGCCCAGCTCCCCGGTGAGCAGCACGAGGTCGCCGGGGCGCAGCAGCGCGGCGAGCCGCCGGCCGAGCTCACGCATCCGGTCGGCGTCGGGGACGGTCAGCGCGACGGGGGCGTCAGACAGCTGGTTCATGGGGATGGATGCTACGCGCGAGCAGCCTGGCCAGGGCGTCGTTGACCACCAGGGGCGCCTCCAGAAGCACCAGATGCCCCGTCTCGGGCACCAGCAGCAGCTCGGCGGCCGGCAGCTCCTCGGCGATGCGCTCGCTGTGCGCGGCCGGGGTCATCTCGTCCCGCTCGCCGGCCAGCACCAGCACGGGCAGGTCGTTCTCCAGGCCGCGCAGCACGCCGAGCGCGGCCATCTTGTCGTGCACGTGGAAGGCCGGGTAGAACTCGGCGACCACGTCCATCGGCACGGCCTCGATCAGCCGCTCGGCGAACCGGGCGACGGCCGGGTCGATGCTCCTCGGCTCGCCGAAGGAGAGCCGCCGGAACACGCCGGAGTAGAGGTCGCCGACGGCCCGCCGGCCGCGCTCGACCAGCTCGGGCCGGGCGCCGATCACCCGCAGCATGCCGGGCATCGCCTTGCGGACGAGGCCGATGACGGGGGCGGGGAAGCCGTAGGTGACGTCGCTGAGGCCGCCGGCCGAGGTGCCGACGAGGGCGATGCCGGTGACCCGCTCGGCGACGTACTCGGGGTACTGCTCGGCGAACGCCATCACCGTCATGCCGCCCATGGAGTGGCCGACGAGAACGACGGGGCCCTCGGGCACGGCGGCGTCGAGCACGGCCTTCAGGTCGCGGCCGAGCTGGTCGATGCTGACGTCCTCGACGCGCTCGACCTGGGACCTGCCGCGCTCGGAGCGGCCGTGGCTGCGCTGGTCCCAGTAGACCGCGCGGTAGTGGCCGCGCAGCGCGGCGCGCTGGAAGTGCCAGACGTCCTGGGCGAGGCAGTAGCCGTGGCTGAAGACGACGGTGGGGCGGCGGCGCACGGCCTCGGGGCGGCGCAGCAGCTTGGCGAGCCGGCCGCGCGGCGACGCCGGCTCGGCGACCGTCGCCGGCGGCTCCAGCGCGGGGTGCTCGTCGCGCTCGTCGATCTCGTAGTAGAGCTCGGTGCCGTCCTCCGCGAAGGCGGTGCCGGGGGTGCCGCGCAGGGTGCCGAACGGGCCGGTCGCGTCCAGTTCGAGGCGGGCCTGGCGGCGCAGGTTGCGCTGCACGCTGAGCCGCTCGATGGCCACGGTGGTGGCCACCGTGGTGGCCACGGCGCCGAGGGCCACCCCGGCTATCCCGGCGCGGCGGGCCCAACTCATGACGGCGCCGCCGCCGGCTCTGACGACTCCCCGTGGTAGACGCGGGGGACGCGGTGTCCGATGCGGGTGACGATCTCGTAGCCGATGGTGCCGGTGGCCCTGGCCCAGTCCTCGACGGTGGGCTCGCCGTGGTCGCCGGGGCCGAACAGCAGGGCCTCGTCGCCGGCCTCGGCCGAGTCGCCGCCGAGGTCGACGACGAACTGGTCCATGGCGACGGTGCCGGCGACGGTGCGCCACTTGCCGGCGACCAGCACGGGACCGGTTCCCGAGGCGTGGCGGGGGATGCCGTCGGCGTATCCGGCGGGCACCAGCGCCAGCGTGGTCTCGCCGGGGGTGGTGTACCGGTGGCCGTAGGAGACGCCGTGGCCGCCGGGGACCCGCTTGACGCCGGCCAGCCAGGCGCGCAGCGTCATCACGGGGCGCAGCCCGAAGTCCTCCGGGGTGCCGATCTCGGGGGACGGGGAGACGCCGTAGAGCGCGACGCCGACGCGCACCAGGTCGTAGTGGGTGCCCGGCAGGGTGAGGGTGGCGGGCGAGTTCGCCAGGTGGCGGACCTCGGGGCGGAGGCCGGCGCGGTCGGCGGTGGCCAGGGCCTCCTCGAAGACCTTCCGCTGGGCGGCGATCGACGGGTCGCCCGGCTCGTCGGCCCTGGCCAGGTGGGACCAGACGCCGGCGACCACGACCGTGCCCTCGGCCTCGGCGGCGCGGGCGGCGGCGGCGAGGTCGGCCCAGTCGGCGGGCGGGCAGCCGTTGCGGCCGAGGCCGGTGTCGGCCTTGAGGTGAATCCTGGCGGGGCGGCCGGCGGCCCGGGCGGCGGCGACGACCTCGGCCAACGCCCAGCGGGCGCTGACAGAGACGTCGATGTCGGCCTCGACGGCGCGCCGCCAGGGCCCGCCCGGCACCCACAGCCAGCACAGCAGCCGCCCGGTGTCGCCGGCCGCGCGCAGCGCCAGCGCCTCCTCGGGCGTCGCGACGCCGAGCCAGGCGGCGCCCGCCGCCCGGGCGGCCCTCGCGCACGGCACCAGACCGTGCCCGTAGGCGTCGGCCTTGACCACGGCCATCAACTGGGCGCCACCGATGAGGCGCTCGTGCAGCGCACGCACGTTGGAGCGCAGCGCGGCGAGATCGATGTCGGCGCGCAGTCGCCAGGTTTCGGGCAGGACCTGATCGTTCATTGCCCACCAGTGTCGCAGGAACCCCGGATTTCGCCGCCCTGACCGCCGGAAAGCGCCGCGACGGGCGGGCCGCCGTGGGGGGTTCTGTGCGCCACGGCGGCCGGTACGGGCCAGACTGGTGCCATGAGGACGGCCTATCGCGTGGAGACGGTGCGGACCGCCGAGCGGGCGCTGATGGCACGGCTGCCCGAGGGCACCCTGATGGCGCGGGCCGCCGCCGGCCTCGCGGCGGCCTGTGCCGACCTGCTGCGGGGCGGCCGCTCCCGCCGCGTGGTGCTGCTGGTGGGCAGCGGCGACAACGGCGGCGACGCCCTCTACGCGGGCGCCCGCCTGGCCCGCCGGGGCGCCGGGGTGACCGCCGTGCTGCTCTCCCCCGACCGCGCGCACCCCGGCGGCCTGGCCGCGCTGCGCGCCGCCGGCGGCCGCGTCGCCGCGCCGGACGAGGCCGCCGCCGCCCTGGCCCGCGCCGACCTGGTGGTGGACGGCATCACGGGCATCGGCGGCCGGGGCGGGCTGCGCCCGGAGGCCGCCGAGCTGGCCCGCCTGGTGCACGCCGCCGGCACCCCGGTGGTCGCGGTCGACCTGCCGAGCGGCGTCGACCCCGACACCGGCGAGGTGCGTGGCGAGGCCGTGCGGGCCGCGCTCACCGTCACCTTCGGCACGCACAAGCCGGGGCTGCTGGTCGATCCGGCCGCCGAGCACGCGGGCGAGGTGCGGCTCGTCGACATCGGCCTCGGGCCCGAGCTGCCGGCCACGCCCGACCTGACGGCCCTGGAGCCGGCCGACGTGGCCGCGCTGCTGCCCCGCCCCACCGGCGAGAGCGACAAGTACCGGCGCGGCGTGATCGGGATCGCGGCCGGCTCGCCCCGCTACCCGGGCGCGGCCGTGCTGGCGGTCGGCGGCGCGCTGCACGGCGGCGCGGGCGCGGTCCGCTACGCGGGCCCCGCCGACGCGGCCGTGATCGCGCGCTACCCCGAGACGCTGGTCTCCACCGGCCTCCCGCACCAGGCCGGCCGGGTACAGGCCTGGGTGGTCGGCCCCGGCATCGGCGACGACCCGCAGGCCCGCGAGCGGGTGGCGGACGTGCTGGACGCCGACGTGCCGGTGCTGGTGGACGCGGACGGGCTGCGCGGCCTCGACCCGGACCGGATCCGCGCCCGCACCGCGCCGACCGTCCTCACCCCGCACGCCGGCGAGGCGGCGGCGCTGCTCGGCACCGCGCGCGACCGGGTGGAGGCCGCCCGGCTGACCGCCGTCCGTGAGCTCGCCGAACGGTTCGGTGCCGTGGCCCTGCTCAAGGGCTCCACCACCCTGGTCGCCGATCCGGCCGGCGGGCCCGTGCGCGTCAACCCCACCGGCACCCCCTGGCTGGCCACGGCCGGCAGCGGGGACGTGCTGTCCGGCCTGATCGGTGCCCTCCTCGCGACGGGCCTCACCCCCCTGGACGCCGCCTCGACCGGCGCCTACCTGCACGGCCTCGCCGGCTCCCACGCCCCCACGCCCCCCTCGGCCTCCACCGTCACCGAGGCCCTGCCGGCGGTCTGGCGCGCGCTCCTCGACCACCGGACGCCCTGACGGCATGACGCCCTGACACCTGACGGCGAGTCAGCCTGACGGGCCCGCCCCCTCGCTCCCCGCCGAGGCGGCCGCTGGAACCATCGGTCGATCGCTCACCCCCATCACTCCCCCCGTCTCCCCGCTCTCCGCACTCTCCCACCCGATCACTTACCGTGACATCATCCTGCCCCAACCCACACGCTCCGTACATACCCGGCCGGGGCAGTTCACCCGATCCGGTGAACAGGCGCCGAGCGGAACCCCCTACCCCTCCGCGATCACCACCGCCGTCGCCACGCCCGCGTCGTGGCTGAGCGACACGTGCCACGCCCGCACCCCCAACTCCGCCGCCCGCGCCGCGACCGAACCACGCACCGCGAGGCTGGGCCGGCCCGACGCGTCCTGCCGCACCTCGGCGTCCGTCCACGCCAGCCCGCCGGGCGCCCCCAGCGCCTTGGCCACCGCCTCCTTCGCCGCGAACCGCGCCGCGAGCGACGCCACCCCCCGCCGCTCGCCACCCGGCAACCACAGCTCGGCCTCGACGAACAGCCGCCCCACCAGCGCCGGCGTCCGCTCAAGCGACCGCTCGAACCGCCCCACGTCCGCCACGTCGATCCCCACGCCCACGATCACGCCCGCACCACCCCGCCGTCCACGTCCGTGACCTCGCACCGCACCTCGTCGAACTCCCGCCGCGCCAGCACCACCCGCACCTGCTCCGGCTCCCCACCCGGCAGCCGCACCACGTCCCGCACCGCCTCGCCGCCGAACGCCACCTCGTCGGAGGCCAGGAACGACTCCCCCTCCCCCACGCCCACCACCAGCGGCACCCCCCGGTGCGCGCCCACCAGCGCGTCCGGCTCGTCCGCGTGCACCGCGAGCAGCGCGTACCCGCCACGCAGCGAGCGGCACACCTGCCGCATCGCCTCACTCAGATCCCCGCACGACGAGAACGACTCGGCCAGCAGGTGCGCCACCACCTCGGTCTCCGTCCCGGACCCCAACCGGTGCCCGCGCGCCGCGAGTTCGTCCCGCAGCTCGGCGTGGTTGTCGACCTGGCCGTCGCACACCACCGCCACCCGCCCCGCGTTGTCCAACTGCGGCTGCGCGCCGCCGGCGACCCCGCCGTACCCCACGCCGCACGCCCCGGCCGGCAGCGGCCGACGCGCCAGCTCGGCCCGCAGCTCGCCCAACCGGCCCTCGCTCCGCGCCGTGGCCAAACCCCCGTCCGCCAGCACCGCCACCCCGGACGAACCGTGGCCTGGCCGCTCCAGCCGGCCGAGCCCGGCGAGCAGCACATCGAGAGCGGACTGGAC
This sequence comes from Streptomyces millisiae, assembly GCF_031845425.1. NCBI lineage: Bacteria > Bacillati > Actinomycetota > Actinomycetes > Kitasatosporales > Streptomycetaceae > Streptomyces > Streptomyces millisiae. The sequence goes on along the minus strand of NZ_JAVREM010000110.1, from coordinate 1,160 downwards.
CCCTGCGTAACCGACGATGCCGCGCATGCGGGCAGGGTAGCCCGGCCCGCACAATGCTCGCGTGGTCACCTCGCTCCAACCCGGCTCGCACACCTCGCCCCCGACCCCCTACGTCGACCTCGGCCGCGCCGAATGGCGCGCGCTGCGCGACCGCACGCCCCTGCCGTTGACGGCCGCCGAGGTCGAGGGGGTACGGGGACTCGGCGACGTCATCGACCTCGACGAGGTCAGGGAGATCTACCTGCCGCTCTCCCGGCTGCTCAACCTCCACGTCGGCGCGACGGAGGGGCTGCGCGGCGCGCTCTCCACCTTCCTCGGCGGCCCGCAGCCGACCACGCCCTTCGTGCTGGCCATCGCCGGCAGCGTGGCGGTCGGCAAGTCGACCGTCGCCCGCCTGCTGCGGACGCTGCTGGCGCGCTGGCCGGAGCACCCCCGGGTGGAGCTCGTCACCACCGACGGCTTCCTCTACCCCAACGCCGAGCTCGAACGGCGCGGTCTGATGGCCCGCAAAGGCTTCCCCGAGTCGTACGACCGCCGCGCGCTCACGCGCTTCGTCGCCGCCGTCAAGGCGGGTCAGGCTGAGGTCAGCGCGCCGGTGTACTCGCACCACGTCTACGACATCGTGCCGGGCGAACGGCTGACGGTGCGCCGCCCCGACATCCTGATCGTCGAGGGCCTCAACGTCCTCCAGCCCGCGCCGCCGGGGCGCCTGGGCCTGGCGGACTACTTCGACTTCTCGCTGTACGTCGACGCCAGGACGGCGGACATCAGGGAGTGGTACCTGGAGCGCTTCCGCGCGCTGCGGGCGACGGCGTTCCGCGACCCGGCCTCGTACTTCAGCCGCTACGCGGCGGTGCCGGAGGAGACGGCGCTCCGCTACGCGGAGGACAACTGGCGCCGCATCAACGAGCCGAACCTCGTCGAGAACATCGCGCCGACGCGGGGGCGGGCGACGCTGATCCTCCAGAAGGACCACACGCACGCGGTACGGAGGGTTCGGTTGCGCAAGCTCTAGCCTCCGGCGGTCGGACCGCGGGGCGCCTGGGCCTGGCGGACTACTTCGACTTCTCGCTGTACGTCGACGCCAGAACGGCGGACATCAGGGAGTGGTACCTGGAGCGCTTCCGCGCGCTGCGGGCGACGGCGTTCCGCGACCCGGC
>NZ_JAVREM010000109.1:0-12744 GCF_031845425.1 Streptomyces millisiae | reverse complement strand
GGATCACATCCCGCGCGCAGCGCCGGACACGCGCCGGCCCCGGGTCGCGCACCGCGCGAAGCGCGGAAGGCGCGGGTGGGTGGGGAGCAACCGCCCGGCCCCCCGTCAGCGCAGCGGCCGCCGGTTCGCCAGCACCGGCACCGTACGGCGCGCCGCCGCCACCTCGGCGAGGTCCACGTCGTGCAGCAGCAGCCCCGGCTTCGCCGAGAGCCGCGCCCGCACCTCCCCCAGCGGGGACACCACCGCGCTGTGCCCGATCCCCGTCGGCGCCCTCGTGTCCGGCGGCGGGCCGACCGTCGACGGGTCGGCCTGACCGGCGGCCACGATCCAGCATGTGCTGTCGAGCGCGCGGGCGCGCACCAGCACCTCCCACTGCTCCCGTTTCCCGGGGCCGGCGCCCCACGAGGCCGGCACCAGGATCAGCCCGGCCCCCTCGTCGGCCAGCCGCGTGAACAGGTCGGGGAAGCGCACGTCGTAGCAGGTGGCGAACCCGATCCTGGCCTCGCCGAGGTCGACCGTGACGGCCCGGTCGCCCGGGGCGACCGTCGCCGACTCGGCGAAGCCGAACGCGTCGAAGAGGTGCACCTTGTCGTAGTGCGTGTCGACGCCGCGGCCGGTGATCAGCAGGGTGTTCCTGACCCGGCCGTCGTCGGCCGGGACGAACATGCCCGCCACCACCAGCACCCCGGTGCGCGCCGCGAGCTCCCGCACCGCCGTGGCCCAGGGGCCGTCGAGCGGTTCGGCGACCGGGCCGAGCGGGATACCGAACCTGGCCATCGCCGCCTCGGGGAAGACCACCACGTCGGCGCCCCGCTCGGCGGCCCTCGCCGTCTCCCGCTCGATGGCCGCCAGGTTGTCCTTCGGCGAGACCCCGGAGGCCAGTTGGCCCACCGCGACCCGCACCGTGCCGGTGGTCGAACGCTCCGCCGCCATGCCTCTCCTCCGTAAGACCGATGAACGCCATAGGGGACCATGGTCGTATGGCAACCCATGTGATCACAGGGGCAGGTTCGGGAATCGGCGCGGCCATCGCGGAGCGGCTCGCCGAGCGGGGCGACGAGGTGTGGCTGTGGGCGCGCGACGCCGGTCGCGCGCGGGAGCTCGAGTCGCGTCACCCCGGCGCCCGCACCCTCGTCGGCGACCTGTCCGAGCCCGACCGGCTCTCCTGGGCGCTCGGCCACCAGTCGCCGCCGGACCGCGTCGACTCGCTGATCCACAGCGCCGGCGTCATCGAGCTCGGCTCCGTCGGCGAGCTCACCCCCAAGGTGTGGCACGCCACCCTCGCGACCAACCTCATCGCGCCGGCCGAGCTGACCCGGCTGCTGCTGCCCCAGCTGCGCGCGGCCCGCGGGCACGTCGTGTTCGTCAACTCGGGTGCCGGGCTGCACGCGTACGGCGAGTGGGGCGCTTACGCGGCGAGCAAGTTCGGCCTGCGGGCGCTCGCCGACGCGCTGCGCGGCGAGGAGGCGCCCAACGGCGTCCGGGTCACCACCGTCTACCCGGGCCGCACCGCGACGCCCATGCAGGAGAAGGTGCACCAGCAGGAGGGCCGGGAGTACGACCCGGACCGCTGGCTGACCCCGAGGGACGTGGCGACCACCGTGCTGGCCGCGCTCGACCTGCCGCGCGGCGCCGAGGTCACCGACCTGACGGTGCGCCCCACCGGGTGACCTACGTTGTCTGTCGTGACGAACAGTGCGACAGAGACGGCGACCCAGGCGCCGCAGTGGAAGTTCCCCTGGGGCCCGGCCGCGGCCACCGGGGTCGGCTCGATGCCGGGTGAGGACGCCAGGGAGGCCGCCAGGATCGTGGCGGGCTCCCTGGAGACCCTGGTCCACCTGCCCGAGCTGCCGGCGCGCGGCCCGGGCGCCGACATGATCGGACGCACGGCCGGGCTGCTCGTCGACCTCCACGCCCGGGTCGAACCCAGCGGGTGGCGGATCGGCGACCGACCGGGCCGGGACACCCGCCGGGCCTGGTCCTGGCTCCGCGAGGACCTCGACGCGTTGGAGGAGTTCACCCAGGGCTACTCGGGCGCCCTCAAGGTGTCGGCGGTCGGCCCCTGGACGCTGGCCGCCGCCCTGGAGCGCCGCAACGGCGAGGCGATGCTGGGCGACCCCGGCGCCTGCCGCGACCTGGCGGCCTCGCTCGCCGAGGGGCTGCGCGGCCACCTCGCCGAGGTGCGCCGCCGGGTGCCGGGGGCCCGGGTGGTGCTGCAGCTCGACGAGCCCTCGCTGACCGCCGTGCTCACCGGCCGGGTGCCCACGGCCAGCGGCTACCGCACCCACCGGGCGGTGGACCGGGCGGTGGCCGAGGAGACGCTGCGCGGCCTGGTCGCGGTGGCCGGCGACGACCCGGTGGTCGTGCACAGTTGCGCCCCCGGCGTGCCGTTCGCGCTGCTGCGCAGGGCCGGCGCCACCGCCGTCTCCTTCGACGCCGGACTGCTCACCGAACGTGACGACGACATGATCGGCGAGGCCGTCGAGGGCGGGACCGCGCTGTTCGCTGGCGTCATCCCGGGCGACGGCGCCACGCCGGGTGAACTGTCAGACCCGGCCGGTACTGTCAGTGGAGTCAGATCGCTTTGGCGCAGGCTGGGGCTGTCCCCGGAGCTCCTCACGGAGTCCGTGGTGGTCACCCCCGTGTGCGGCCTCGCGGGCGCCTCCCCGGCGTACGCGCGGGCCGCGCTCGAGCACTGCGTCCGGGCGGCCAGATCCCTCGCGGACAACCCAGAGTGACGGGAGACGAGTCAGTGGCCGAATCCTCCAGGGCCTCCACGGCCCGCACGGCCGGATCCGCGGTGCCCGAGTCCTCCGTGCCGCCCGAGGCCAGGGAGAAGCACGCCCGGCTCGCCGAGCAGGTCGAGGAGCACCGCTTCCGGTACTACGTGACCACGCCGATCATCAGCGACGCCGAGTTCGACCGGATGCTGCGGGAGTTGCAGGCCCTGGAGGAGGAGCACCCCGAGCTGCGCACGCCCGACTCGCCGACGCAGCAGGTCGCCGGCAGCTACGAGACGGAGTTCAGCTCGGTCGACCACCGCGAGCGGATGCTCTCGCTGGACAACGCGTTCGACGACGCCGAGCTGGACGCGTGGGCCGAGCGGGTCGCCGAGGAGCTGAAGGGGATCGACTACCACTTTCTGTGCGAGCTCAAGGTGGACGGCCTCGCGGTCAACCTGACGTACGAGCACGGCCGGCTGACCAGGGCCGCCACCCGGGGCAACGGCCGCACCGGCGAGGACATCACGCCCAACGTGCGCACCATCGCCGAGGTGCCGCAGCGGCTGCGCGGGGAGCGGGTCCCCGACCTGGTCGAGATCAGGGGCGAGGTCTTCTTCCCCATGGAGCGCTTCCAGGAGCTGAACGCGCGGCTGGTCGAGGCCGGCGAGAAGCCGTTCGCCAACCCGCGCAACGCGGCGGCCGGTTCGCTGCGCCAGAAGGACCCGAAGATCACGGCGAGCCGCCCGCTGCAGATGGTGGTGCACGGCATCGGCGCCCGCGAGGGCTTCGACATCGACCGCCTCTCCGGGGCCTACGAGCTGCTGGAGGAGTGGGGCCTGCCCACCGCGAGGGCCGCCAGGGTGGTCGACTCGATGGCCGGGGTGCGGGAGTTCATCTCCTACTACGGCGAGCACCGGCACGCCGTGGAGCACGAGATCGACGGCGTGGTCGTCAAGCTCGACGAGATCCGGCTCCAGGGCCGGCTCGGCTCCACCTCGCGGGCGCCGCGCTGGGCCATCGCCTGGAAGTACCCGCCGGAGGAGGTCAACACCAGGCTGGTGGACATCCGGGTCGGCGTCGGCCGCACCGGCCGGGTCACCCCGTACGCGGTGGTCGAGCCGGTCACGGTCGCCGGCTCCGAGGTCGAGTTCGCCACCCTGCACAACCAGGAGGTGGTCAAGGCCAAGGGCGTGCTCATCGGGGACACGGTGGTGCTGCGCAAGGCGGGGGACGTGATCCCCGAGATCCTCGGCCCGGTCGCCGACCTGCGGGACGGCAGCGAGCGGGAGTTCGTGATGCCGGCCGAGTGCCCGGAGTGCGGCACCGAGCTGCGGCCCATGAAGGAGGGGGACATCGACCTGCGCTGCCCCAACTCCCGGTCCTGCCCGGCCCAGCTGCGGGAGCGGATCTACTACCTGGCCGGCCGCAAGTGCCTCGACATCGACCACTTCGGCTATGTCGCCGCCACCGCGCTCACCCAGCCGCTCGAGCCGACCGAGCCGCCGCTGCGGGACGAGGGCCGGCTCTTCGAGCTCACCGTCGAGGAGCTGCTGCCCATCAAGTCGTATGTGCTCGACCAGGACACCGGGCTGCCCAAGCGCGACCCGGAGACCGGCGAGCCCAAGGTCGTCACCTTCTTCGCCAACCAGCAGGGCGAGCCCAAGAAGAACACGCTGGCCATGCTGGAGGCCATCAAGGAGGCCAGGCATCGCCCGCTGGCCCGGATCATCACCGGGCTCTCCATCCGGCACGTGGGCCCGGTCGCGGCCGAGGCGCTGGCCCGCGAGTTCGGCTCGCTCGACCGCATCGCCGAGGCCGGCGAGGAGGAGCTGGCGGCCACCGAGGGCGTCGGCCCGACCATCGCGGCCTCGTTGAAGGACTGGTTCGCGGTGGACTGGCACCGGGAGATCGTGGAGCGCTGGCGGGCCGCCGGCGTGCGGCTCGCCGAGGAGACCGACAAGGAGGCCGGGCCCCGCCCGCTGGCCGGCGTCACGGCCGTGGTCACCGGCACCCTCCAGGGCTTCACGCGGGACGGGGCCAAGGAGGCGCTGCAGTCCAGGGGCGCCAAGGTCACCGGATCGGTCTCCAAGAAGACGGACTTCGTGATCGTGGGGGAGAGCCCGGGCTCCAAGTACGACAAGGCGGTGCAGCTCAAGGTGCCGATCCTCGACGAGGCCGGCTTCCGCCAGTTGCTCGAGCGCGGCCCCGACGCGGCCCGGGAGGCGGCGCTGGTCACGGACGAGGCGGCGGGGGAGAAGGAGGCGGCTGGGGAAGGCGAGGCTGACGGAGAGTCGAACTCCTGAACTCTGGGCATATACCAGGAACATACGACCGCGCGAGGTGCTTTCGGTAACCGTCGGTGTTCCCTGCCCCTGCCGGCGCCGGGCGGCCTAGTGTGGGGTGGTGCGCCCGCCGCGGGCGGGCGAGAACGGCCGTGAGAGGGACCCGAATGCAGTCAGCTCCCGGGGGGAGACGGCCCCCACCACGCGATCACGCGTGGCTGTCCCGCTACATCCGACCGGCCGTGCCAGCGGCCGCCGGCATAGCCCTGCTCATCGGCGTCGTCCGGCTGCTCGCCGGTGGCCACGCGCTGTTCCCCGCCGACCGGCCCGGATGGGGCTTCGCCGTCCTCACCACACTGATCGTGGCTCACCTGGTCGCCTGGGGGCGGGACCGCTGGTGGAGCGGCGGCAGCGGCTCCGGCGCCGCGCTCGCCCTCGCGATGCTGCTGCTCTACGGCTGGGTCCCCGCGGTGCTGGTCAGCCTGGCGGTGGTCACCCTGGTCGGCGCCGCCCGCCGGGAGCGGCGCCGGGAGGCCGTGCTGCACGGCGCCATCGACGTGCTCGGCATAGGCGCGGCCGCCCTCACGCTCGCCGCCTGGGGGAACCGGCCGAGCATCGAGAACCGCTGGGAGCCGGCCGCCTGGGAGCCCACCACCGTCCCCCAGTTACTCCTGGGCGCCGCCGCCTACCTGCTGATCACCCGCACCCTGCTGTGGCTCAGCAGCGACCCGCCGGGCGGCCTGTCGTCGCTCGCCACCGGCGTGCTGGTCCGGCAGGCGCTGGTCGCCACGGCCCTGCTGTGCATCGTCCCGCTGATCGTGGTGGTGGCCGCCCACAAGCCGCTGCTGCTCCCGCTGTTCGCGGTCCCCCTGATAGCCCTGGACTCCACCTTCTGGATGGCCAGGGACCGCGCCGAGGACCAGCTCATCGACCCGCTGACCGGACTGCCCAACCGGCAGTGGCTGCTGGAGCGCACCCGGGTCGCCCTGGAGGACGCCGACCGGGCCGGGGAGCGCTCCGCGCTGATCCTCATCGACCTCGACAGCTTCCGCTCGGTCAACGACACCCTCGGCCACCTCACCGGCGACCGGCTGCTGCTCCAGATCGCCGACCGGATCCGGCGCGAGCTGCCCGAGGAGGCCGAGGTGGCCAGGCTCGGCGGCGACGAGTTCGCCGTGCTGCTGCCCAGGGTCGACTCCGCCACCAGCGCCCAGTGCGTGGCCCGCGCCATCCTCGGCTCCCTGAGCGCCCCCCTCGAACTCGACGGCCTGACCCTGGTGGTCGAGGCCAGCGCCGGCGTCGCCGTCTTCCCCGAGCACGCCCCCGAGGCGGAGGGCCTGCTGCGCAGGGCCGATGTCGCGATGTACGGCGCCAAGAGCGACCGCAGCGGCGTCGAGGTCTACGACGCCAGCCGCGACGGCAACACCCCCGACCGCCTCGCCCTCCTCGGCGACCTGCGACGCGCCCTCGACGACGGCGAGGTCGAACTGCACTACCAGCCCAAGGTCCGCTTCGACGGCGAGGTCGCCGGACTGGAGGCGCTGGTCCGCTGGCAGCACCCGGACCGGGGCCGCGTCCCGCCCGACGAGTTCATCGCCATCGCCGAGACCTCGGGACTCATGCCGCGGCTCACGGAGTACGTGCTGGAGACGGCACTCTGCCAGGTCGCCCGCTGGCGCGCCGCCGACCTCACCGTCCCGGTCGCGGTCAACGTCTCGCCCCGCGACGTCTACACCCCCGGCTTCGCCGGCGCCGTCGCCGCCCGCCTCGCCCGCCACGGCGTCCCCGCCGGCTCGCTCCAACTGGAGATCACCGAGCACGTGATGCTGGAGGACCCCCAGCAGGCCGCCGACACCCTGGCCGGCCTGACCGGCCACGGCGTCCGCATGTCGCTCGACGACTTCGGCACCGGCTACTCCTCGCTGGTCCACCTGCGACGACTCCCGGTCAGCGAACTGAAGATCGACCGCTCCTTCGTGGCCCGCCTCACGGTCGACAGCGAGGACGCGGAGATCGTCCGCTGCACGGTGGAACTCGCCCACTCGCTGGGGCTCGTGGTGGTGGCCGAGGGCGTCGAGGACGACGAGACCTGGGAGCGACTCCGGGACCTGGGCTGCGACGCGGTCCAGGGCTGGCTGGTGGCACCGGCGATGCCGCCCGCGGAGACCACGGCCTGGCTACGCGCCCGCGAAACGGGCGTGGCCGCCCTGCCCGCCTCCACGGCCTGAGGCGCCACCGCCGCGCGCTCGGCGCTGGCCACCGGCCCGGCGGCTTCGCCGCCACGAGCCGGCCTGCGGCCGTGCGGTGCCGCGCCCACCCACCCGCCCTCCGGGCGGGTCGTCGCGCGGCACGGGCCGCGTGGCCCAGCGGCGTAGCCGCCGCGGCCCGTCGTGCGCAGCACGGAATGGGGCGGGCGGGCGGGGAGGAGAACCCCGGTCGGAAGAGTTACGGCACGACGACCGTCTTGCGTCCCACCCCGGCCGCGAACTGTTCCATCGCGCGCGGGTACTCCGCCAGCGGCAGCCGGTCGGTGATGAACACCTCCGGGTCCAGGATGCCGGTGGCGAACAGGTCCGCCGCGCGCTCGTAGCTGTGCAGGACGGCCATCGAGCCGGTGATGGTGATCTCCTGGTTGTAGATCTTGTACGGCTCGATCGTCGCGCGCGCCGCGTAGTCCGCCACCCCGAACTGCAGGAAGGTGCCGGCCTTGGCCACCCGGCCGAGGCCGTCCTGGATGGCCGCCGCGTTGCCCGTGGCGTCGATGACCACCTCCCAGCCCTGCGGCCGGTCCAGTTCCTCGGCCGAGGCCGCCGCGCCCGAGCAGCCGAGCACGAAGGCGGTGGCGAGCCGGTCGGGGTTGATGTCGACGACGTCGACGCCGCTGGCGCCGGTGCGCTTGGCGAGCTCCAGCATCATCAGCCCCATCGTGCCGGCGCCGTAGATCAGCACCCGCGCGCCCAGCGTCGAGCGCAGCACGTCGTAGCCGCGGATGGCGCAGGACAGCGGCTCGATCAACGCCGCGTCCTGGACGCGGACGTGCTCGGGCAGCACCACGCAGTTGGCGGCCGGCGCCACCGCGTACTCGGCCGCGCCGCCCGGCACGGAGACGCCGATGGCCTGCCAGCGGTCGCACAGGTTGGCGTGCCCGTTGCGGCAGTAGCGGCACTCGTGGCAGTAGAGGGAGGGGTCGACGGCCACCCGGTCGCCCACCGCCACCTCGCCGGCCCCGACGTCCTTGCCGACCGCGACGACCTCGCCGGCGAACTCGTGCCCCGGCACGATCGGCAGTCGCGGCGCGAACTCGCCCTGGAGGATGTGCAGATCGGTTCCGCACAGGCCGCAGGCGGCGACCTTGACGACCACGTCGCGCGGTCCCGGCGTCGGGTCGGGGACCTCGGTCAGGCTGATCGTCCCGACGGACTCGATCAGGGCGGCTTTCACTTGACTGCTCCTAGAGACAGGCCCTGGACCAGCTTGTCCTGGGCGGCGAAGCCGGCGGCGAGCACCGGCAGCGAGATGGCGAGGGCGGCGGCGGAGAGTTGGGCGAGGAAGAGGCCCTGGCTGGTGACGAAGCCGGTCAGGAAGACCGGCGCCGTCTCCGCCCGGACGCCGGTCAGCACCCGGGCGAACAGCATCTCGTTCCAGCTGAAGATGAAGCAGATCAACGAGGTGGCGGCGATACCGGGCAGCACGATGGGGCCGATCACCCGGGTGAGGAGCACCGGCAGTCGGGCGCCGTCGAGTTGGGCGGCCTCGATGACGGAGGCCGGCACCTCGGCCAGGAAGGACTGCAACATCCACACGGCGATCGGCAGGTTCATCGACGTGTAGAGGAGGACGAGCAGCCAGATGTTGTCGAGCATGCCGATGTTGCGGGCGAAGAGGTAGATCGGCAGCAGGCCGGCGATGGCCGGCAGCATCTTCGTGGAGAGGAAGAAGAACAGCGCGTCCCGCCAGGCCCGCACCGGCCTGATGGCCAGCGCGTAGGCCGCCGGCAGCGCGAGCAGCAGCACCAGCAGGGTGGAACTGAGGGACGCGGTCAGTGAGTTGATCAGCGGCGGCCAGGGGTCGGCGCCGCCGCCGGCGCCGAAGAACTCGCGGTAGCCGTCCAGGGTGAGCGGCGCGAGGAAGGCCGGCGGGTTGCTCGCGGCGTCCGACTCGGAGTGGAACGAGGTCAGCGCCATCCAGGCGACCGGCAGGAAGAAGACGAGCCCGGCCAGCCAGGCCAGCGGTCCGAGCAGGCGGGAACGAAGGGTCCTGGTCGTCATGCGCGGCTGCCCTCCTCGCGGAACAGGGAGGACACCACGCGCAGCGCGAACATGGCGAGAACCAGCGAGCCGATGACGACCAGCACGCCGGCCGCCGAGGCCACGCCGTAGTCCTGGGCCTGGGTGAACTCCTGGTGGATGACGTAGGGCAGGTTGGCGGTGCCGAGCCCGCCCGCGGTGATGGTGAAGACCGCGTCGAAGTTCTGCACGATGTAGATCGAGCCGAGCAGCGCGCCGAGTTCGAGGTAGCGGCGCAGGTGCGGCAGGGTCAGGTGGCGGAAGATCTGCCAGTCGCCCGCGCCGTCGATGCGGGCGGCCTCGGCGAGCTCGACCGGTCGGCTCTGCAGGCCGGCGAGCAGGATCAGCATCATGAACGGCGTCCACTGCCAGATCAGCGCGATCTCGACGGCGATCAGCGGCATGTCGGAGATCCAGTCGGGCTGCGGGGCGGTGAAGCCGAACAGGTCGCCGAACTGCCCCAACAGGCCGTTGAGCAGCCCGTACTCGGGGTTGAACAGGACGTGCTTCCACAGCAGCGCGGCCGCGATGGGCACGATCAGGAACGGCGCGATGGTCATGGTGCGCACCACCGCCCGGCCCCGGAACCTCCGGTCGAGCAGCAGCGCGAGGCAGAGGCCGAGCACCAGGCTGACGAGGACCACGGTGGCGGTGAGCAGGGCCGTGGTGGTGACCGAGGAGCGCAGGTCGGAGTCGCTGAGGACGGTGTCGTAGTTGTCGAGACCGGTGAAGCCGCGGTCGTCGGGGAAGAGCGCGTTCCACTCGAAGAGGGAGATGACGAGCGTGGCCACGAACGGGAGTTGGGTGACCACGATCATGAACACCAGGGCGGGCAGCAGTGGCGCCCTGGTGGCCCAGGCGCGGGCCCGGGTGGGCCGGCCGGCGGGCGGCGGGAGGGCCGGGGCCCGGTCCCTCGCCCCGCTCGGCCGTGCGGGCGGCGACGACGTCGCCGGGGTGGCGGTGTCGCTCATCGGTCCTGGTACTCCTCGGCCACGTCCTCGGCCATCCCCTGGGCGTTCTCCAGCGCCTCGGCGACGGACTGCCGGCCGGCGATGGCCGCGCTGATCTCCTGCGAGACGCGGGTGCCGAGGTCGGCGAACTCGGGGATGGTGACGAACTGGACGCCGGGCGCCGGCCGCTCCTGGACGCCGGGGTTGATCGGGTCGGCCTCGGCGATGGCGTCCCTGGTCACCTCGTAGAACGCGGCGGCGGCCTCCTGGTAACGGGGGTCCTCGTAGGTGGAGGCCCGCTTGCCGGCCGGGACGTTCTCCCAGCCGAGGGTCTCGCCGACGAGCTCCTCGTACTCGCTGCTCGACGCCCAGGAGATGAACTCCCAGGCGGCCTCGGCGTTCTCGGAGGCACGCTGGATGCCCCAGGCCCAGGTGTAGAGCCATCCGGAGCTGTCGGTCTGCTCGACCGGGGCCGGGACGTAGCCAATGGAGCCGGCCACCGGCGAGTCCTCGGCCTCCAGCGAGCCGGCGCCCGCGGTGGCGTCGTACCACATGGCGGCGTTGCCCTGGACCATGTTGTTGAGGCACTCGGCGTAGCCGGCCTGGGCGGCGCCCGACTCGCCGTGCTCGCGCACCAGGTTCACGTAGAACTCGGTGGCCTCGACGAACTCGGGGTCGGTGAGCCTGGCCTGCCAGTCGGCGTCGAACCAGGTGCCGCCGAAGGTGTTGACGACGGTGGTGAGCGGGGCGATGACCTCGCCCCAACCCGGCAGGCCGCGCAGGCAGATGCCGGCGACGTCCGGCTCGGCCTCCTCGACCTGGGCGGCGAGGTCGGCGACCTCCTGCCAGGTGGGCCGCTCGGGCATGGTCAGCCCGTGCTCCTCGAAGAGGTCGGTGCGGTACATCAGGAAGGAGGACTCGCCGTAGAACGGCTGGGCGTAGAGCTGGCCGTCCTCGCCGGTGAGGGAGAGGTTGATGGGCTCCAGGATGTCCTCGACGTCGTAGTCGGCGTCGGCCTCGACGTACTCGTCGAGCGAGTGCAGCCATCCGTTGCGGGAGTAGATGGGCGTCTCGTAGTTGCTGATGGTGGCCACGTCGTACTGGCCGGACTGGTTGGCGAAGTCCTGGCTGATCCGCTCCCTGACCTCGTTCTCCGGCAGCACCGAGAAGTTGACGGTGATGCCGGTCTCCTCGGTGAAGTGTTCCTCGGTGAGCTCCTGGAGCTGGGCCATCTGCGGGTTGTTGACCATCAGCACGTTGATGCTGTCGCCGTCGCCCGAGGAGCCGCCGCCCCCGGCTCCGGCGCAGGCGGCGAGCAGGGTGAGCGCCGCCGTGCTGGCGGCGAGCGCGTGCGCGGTGCGTCGGCTCTGACTGGTGCGCATGGTGGGGCTCCTGGGGTGGGTGTGGTCGTGTCGGCGGGGCCGACGTCTTCCGGCGTGTGTGGGGGTCCTCAGACCCGGATGACCTGGGGGCCCTGCAGGGAGTAGCGGTGGGCCTCGGTCGAGCTCAGGCTGGTGCTGGTGACGATCACGTCGAGGTCGTGGATGTCCGCGAAGCGGCAGAAGCCGGCGGCGCCGAACTTGGTGTGGATGCCGGCGAACACCCGGCGCCGCGAGGCGAGCACGGCCTGCCGCTTGACCTCGCCGACCGCCGGGTCGGGGGTGGTCAGGCCGTGGGTGCGGGAGATGCCGTTGGCGCCGATGAACGCCAGGTCGATCACGAAGCCGGCGAGCATCCGCGCCGTCCAGTGGTCGACGGTGGCCAGGGTGCCGCCGCGCACCCGGCCGCCCAGCAGCAGCACGGTGAAGCCCTCGACGGCGGCGAGTTGGCCGGCGACGGCGAGGGAGGCGGTCACCACGGTCAGCGGGCGGTCGTGTGGCAGGTTCTCGGCGATGAGCTGGGGGGTGAAGCCCTCGTCGATGAACACGGTCTCGGCCTCACCGGTGAGTTCGGCCGCGGCGGCGGCGATCCGCCGCTTCTCCGGCACGTGCCGGGTGGCGCGCAGCGCGAGGGTCGTCTCGAAACCGGCGCTCTCCACCGGGTAGGCGCCGCCGTGCGTGCGGCGCAGCAGCCCGTGCGCCTCCAGCACCCGCAGGTCGCGCCGGACGGTCTCCTTCGCGACGCCCAACTCCTCGGCGAGGTGGGTGACCTCGACGGAACCGGCCCGCCGGGCGGCACCGACGATGGCGCGCTGACGCTCTTCTGCCGACATGCCTGCCTCCCCGCGGCCAGTCCGACTCTGCCTTCTGTATGCCCGATTGGGCCCGCACGCAGAGTTCTACCGTCGTGGTACGGGTCTGAACAGTCATGAGGTCCGGGTTATCGCGCCCGGATGTGACCGCTTGCCGTTCCTGCGGTCCGGCCGGAACCTGGCCGCTGAGCGGCCGAAACGACCTGCCCGCGGCGCCCGGCCGACCCACCGAACGGGCCCGCGCCCGCCCGACTCCCGCCCGTTCTCCGCCCGTTCCGCCCCACGACTCGGGCACCGGGCCCGCACCCGCAC
>NZ_JAVREM010000108.1:0-12789 GCF_031845425.1 Streptomyces millisiae | reverse complement strand
CGGAAGCTAAGCCTGCCAGCGCCGATGGTACTGCATGGGGGACCGTGTGGGAGAGTAGGTCGCCGCCGGACAATTATTGAGTGTGTAGGGCTCGTTGGTTCGCCAACGGGCCCTACACGCGTTTGTGTTGCGGCCCGACTGGCCGGGTGGAAGCATCGGCCGCATGGCGTACACCATCCGGCGTTCATGCCGTGAGGACTGGCGGGAGTTCAGACAGCTGCGGCTCGCCGCGCTGCGTGATCCCGTCGCGCCGGTCGCGTTCTTCGAGCCCTACGAGGAGGCCCTGCAGCTGACCCGCGGGGAGTGGGAGCGCAGGGCCGCCGGGCGGGGCACGGTCGTGTTCGTCGGGGAGCAGGCGGACGGTGCCTGGGCGGGCATGGTCGGCGTGTACCGGGAGCCGCGCTGGGCGCAGGTCGTCGGGGTGTATCTGTTGCCTGAGCACCGCGGCACCGGCCTGGCGGCGCGGTTGATGTGGGCGGCGATCGAGTGGGCCGGCGCCCGCGAGGTGCGGCTCCGCGTCCACGAGTCCAACGCGCGGGCCGCCCGCTTCTACGCCTCGTTGGGTTTCCAGCCGACCGGCACGCGGGACACCGACCCCGACGACCCGTCGTTCGGCGCCTACGAGATGGTGCTCAGGCGCGCGCCTCGGTGACGTCGACGACGGTCAGTTGGGGATGGGCGGTGGCCAACTCGTCGACGAGGGCGCTGCGGAGGGCGGCGGTCTCCCGCTGGTCGCCGACGACGTAGAGGGTGCCGCCCTCGCCGGCGAGGTTGTCGAGGGCGATCGTGTCGACCCGGCCCGGGGTGCAGGACTGGCGGATGTGGAGCTGGTCGAGTCCGCCGAGGGCGCGGCCGATGAGCTCCAGGGCGGCGTCGCGGCGGCCCGGGTGCGCGGTGAGGGCGCTCTCCAGCTCCATGGAGGCGCCGCCCGCGGCGCGCGGGTGGGTGCGGAGGACCTTGCCGGGGGCGCCGGCCGAGCGGCCGCTCGCCCAGCGGTGGACCTGCTGGATGGGCTCGCCGGCCAGGGCGGCGGCGTGCAGGTAGCAGCGGAGAAGTATCTCGGCGGTCTCGGCGTCGAGCCGGAAGACGGGTTCGCTCGGGCGGACGGGGGCGAGCAGGGCCCCCGCCCTGCGGCGGGCCAGTGGCATGTCCTCGCAGCCGCGTTGCGGCGCCCAGCGCAGCCGGGTCGGGCTGTCCGTGGCGTGGCCCGGGTCGTAGACGTGCACGGGGCCGAGCTTGTCGCGTTGGCGGGCCGTCCTGGCCCAGAGGCGGCCGGTGGGGTCGACGACGACCAGGCCGGGCGGGGCCTGGAGGACGGCGGTGATCGGGTCCTGGCCTTCGCTGGACTCGACGGGGACGGCGACGGCCACGGCGGGGGTCTCGGGCTCGATGACGGGCGGCGCCGGTTCCGGTGCGCGCTCCACAGCGGGTGCGGGTGCGGGCGCCGGCTCCGGTTCGGCGGGGGGTTCGCGGTGCCGGCGGCGGGCGCGGAAGTGCGCGAGCCGGATGGAGATCCACAGGGCTGTGGAGAACAGGACGACGAGCTGGAAGAGGAACGTCAGCCACAGCAGGGCGGCGCTCGGCAGCGTCGCCGGGTCCGCGGCCGGCCAGGCGGCGGCGACGTCGCGCGGCGCGGTGAGGAACGAGCGGAGGGCGCCCGCGGTGCGCAGGAAGGTGACGCCGTCCGGCCAGGCGCCGTGCCGCAGCAGCCCGGCGAGGCCGGTGGCGGTCCAGACGAGGGTGGTGATGCCGAGGGCCAGGCCGAGGGCGCCGACGAGCAGCGCGTCGGGGACGCCGCCGCGGCGCTCGGGTGCGTCGTTGCTCATGGGCCTACCCGACGCCCTGCCGCTTCTCGAAGGACATCACGCGGGCCGCGGTCTCGGCCTCGTAGGCGTCGGTATCGGCGTCGATGTCGGTCAGCCCGTCGTCCGCCGGCAGCATGGCGGAGGACTCGGTCATGGCGCGGTCGGTGAAGACGAGGGGGCGTTCGGCCTCGGTGACCAGGTGCTTGACGACCTGGACGTTGCCGTTGACGTCCCAGACGGCCATGCCGGGGGTCAGGGTGGGGATGATCTCGACGGCCCAGCGGGGCAGGCCGAGGACCTGTCCCGTGGCGCGGGCCTCGTCGGTCTTCTGGGCGTAGATGGTGCGGGTGGAGGCCATCTTGAGGATGGCGGCGGCCTCCTTGGCCGCGGCGCCGTCGACGACGTCCGAGAGGTGGTGGACGACGGCGACGAAGGAGAGGCCGAGCCGGCGGCCGAACTTCAGCAGGCGCTGGAAGAGCTGGGCCACGGACGGCGAGTTGATGATGTGCCAGGCCTCCTCGACGAGGAAGATGCGCTTCTTCCGGTCGGGCCTTATCCAGGTGTGTTCGAGCCAGACGCCGACGATCGCCATGAGGATGGGCATGGCGATGGAGTTGCGGTCGATGTGCGAGAGGTCGAAGACGATGAGGGGGGCGTCGAGGTCGATGCCGACGGTGGTCGGGCCGTCGAACATGCCGCGCAGGTCGCCGTCGACGAGGCGGTCGAGGACGAGGGCGACGTCCAGGCCCCAGGCGCGCACGTCCTCCAGGGCGACGTTCATCGCGTCGGCGGACTCGGGCTGGGGGTGGCGCAGGCGCTCCACGATGTCGGTGAGGATGGGCTGCCGGCCGGTGACGTGCTGGTTGACGTAGGCGTGGGCGACCTTGAGGGCGAAGCCCGAGCGCTCGTCGAGGGTGCGGCCGAGGGCGACCTCGATGATGGTGCGGAGCAGGGCGAGCTGACCGGTCGAGGTGATGGAGGGGTCGAGCGGGTTGAGGCGGACGCTGCCGTCCAGCGCGGCCATGGGGTCGAGGCGGATGGGGGTGATGCCCAACTCCTCGGCGATCAGGTTCCATTCGCCGACGCCGTCCTCGCCCTGGGCGTCCAGGACCACGATCTGGCGGTCGCGGAAGCGGAGTTGGCGCAGGACGTAGGTCTTCTCGAGGGCCGACTTTCCGTTGCCGGACTCGCCGAGCACCAGCCAGTGGGGGGCCGGGAGTTGCTGGCCGTAGAGCTGGAAGGGGTCGTAGATGTAGCCCTTGCCCGAGTAGACCTCGCGGCCGATGATGACGCCCGAGTCGCCCAGCCCCGGGGCCGCGGTGGGCAGGTAGACGGCCTGGGCCTGGCCGGTCGAGGTGCGCACGGGGAGCCGGGTGGTCTCGGTGCGGCCGAAGAGGAGGCTGGTGAAGGCCTCGGTGATGACGCTCAGTGGATCGCGGGGCGGCATGGCGGCACCTCTTTCACGGTCCACGTCACGGGGTGTGTCACGGGGGGTGTCACCGGGAGGCGTGTCATCGCTTGATCCCGGTGGCGAAGGGGAGGGTGTTGACGAAGGCGCGGTGGTGCTCGCGGTCGCACCACTCCAGCTTGAGGTAGGACTTGCCGGCGGAGGCGCGGATGGTGCGCTTGTCCCGGGCGAGCGCCTCGGGGTTGGGCGAGGAGACGGTGAGGTAGCCGACGAGGTTGACGCCGGCGGCGCCGGTCGCGAGGTCGTCGCCGCGCTGGTCGACGCGGCCGTGGGCGGCGACGTCGCGCGGGTCGACGGTGCGGTTCATCTTGGCGGCGCGGGACGCCTCGGCGGCGTCGTTGGTCTTCTCGGTGAGCATGCGCTCGATGGCGATCTCGGTGGGCTCCAGGTCCATGCAGACGGCGACGGTGCGGATGACGTCGGGCGTGTGGACGAGGAGCGGGGCGAGGAAGTTGACCCCGACGGGGGTCATCGGCCACTCCTTGACCCAGGCGGTGGCGTGGCACCAGGGCTCGCGGGTGTCGGACTCGCGGGTCTTCGCCTGGAGGTAGGTCGCCTCGCGGGCGTCGAGCTCGGCGGGCCAGGCGTTGCGCTTGGACATGGCCTGGATGTGGTCGATGGGGTGGTCGGGGTCGTACATCGAGTGGATCAGGGAGGCGAGACGGGCCTCGCCGAGCGGTTGGCGGACGCGGATGTCGGCCTCGGTGAGGCGGGCGCAGATGTCGGCCAGTTCGCGGGCCATGACGACGGCGAGCGCCTCGTCCTGGGACATGCGGCGCCGGTCGCCCGTGGTGCGGGCGGCGCGGGCGATGGACTGCGCCTCGTTGCTGAGGTCGCGCGAGTGGTGCATGCAGGCGACGAGGTAGGCCCGGTGCTGCTCGCTGGAGGTGGAGACCATGGACTGGAGCTGGTCGTAGGAGTCCTGGATCCAACCGGGGGCGGTGGCGTCGCCGCGCTCCCGCACGTCGTTGGCGTGGGCGTCGGGGTCGGCGGGGAGGGTGCGGGCCAGCATCTGGAGGCGGGTGACGTGGCCGTCGCCGTTGGCCACGTGCTTGAGGAGGGTGCCGAAGCGCTCGACGAGGGCCTCCTGGTCCTCGCTGTCGCGCAGGCCGACGCCGGGGCCCTCGATCTCGATGGCGGCGGTGATGGTGCGCCGGTCGGTGTGGAGGAGGACGGCGAGCTCGTCGGGGCCGAAGGCGGTGGGGCACCATTCGACGCGGCCGACGCCGGGGGGCGCGCCGACGGCGACCTCGCGGCCGTCGAGGGTGATGCCGGCCTCGGGGGCGTCGGAGCGGTAGGTGGCGCCGCGGCGCTGGGTGCGCCTGAAGGAACGGTTGATCTCGAACCACCGGTAGAACGTGCGGCCGTTGTACGGGAGGTAGACGGCGGCGAGGGCGAGCATGGGGAAGCCGACCAGGCCGACGAGGCGGAGGGTCAGGGCGGGGATGAGGATGCCGCTCATCATGCCGAGGAAGGCGCCGGCGACGATGAGGGCGATCTCGCCGGCCTCGCGGTTTCTGCCGACGATGGCCTGTGGCCTGGCCCGGCCGATGAGATAGGTGCGGCGCCTGGTCAGGGTGTGGGGCGGAGTGGTCACCTGCTACCTCCTCGGTTGTCTGAGCCCGGGTTCCCCGCGCGGCTGGTGTTCGCTCCAGTCGATGATGAACCCGACTGGCCGGTACGGGAACTGTGAGCCGCGACTCCGCCGGCGACCGGGTTGGCGGGCCGCGGGCCCTGGCCGCCGCTGGCGGCCGCCGCTCCGGCGGCACCGCCGGCGGCGGCTCCGCCGCGGGCGCCGTGCGTGGACATGCCCTCGCGGACGAGGCTGGCCGGGGTGGAGACGGCGGCGCGGGCGGCGCGGCTGCTGGTGTCCTGGCGCATGGCGCGGTGGTTGACGATCTCGTCGCCGAAGCCGGGCACGAACCGGTAGATCATGGCGGAGGCGAAGATGGCCAGGATGATGATGGCGAGCCCGGAGACGATGGCCGAGACGGCGGTGGGGCCGTTCTCCTCGCCGCTGGTGAGGGCGGCGGCGAGGCCGAGGACGATCGCGATGACCGGCTTGATGAGGATGACGGCGATCATGATGCCGGCCCAGCCGCGGACGTGGCCCCAGAGGTTCTTGTCGACGAGCCCCGAGTAGACGGCGGTGCCGAGGAGCGCGCCGACGTAGAGCATGGCGGCGCGGATGACGAGTTCGAGGGCGAGGACGCCGGCGGCGAGGATGGAGATCAGGGAGACGACGATCAGCATGATCG
Organism: Streptomyces millisiae; assembly: GCF_031845425.1. NCBI lineage: Bacteria > Bacillati > Actinomycetota > Actinomycetes > Kitasatosporales > Streptomycetaceae > Streptomyces > Streptomyces millisiae. The sequence goes on along the minus strand of NZ_JAVREM010000108.1, from coordinate 7,258 downwards.
GGCCGCCGCCGATGTCCTCGCCGGCCTCCAGGGCGGCGGCGAAGTCGCCGAAGAACGCGGCCGAGTTGTCGCCGGTGCCGGTGACGATGGCGTCGGTGACGTTGTCGGTGGCGGAGACGACGACGTAGAGGATGAGGGGCGTGAAGGCCGAGGCCATCACGGTGAGCCAGAGGTAGCCGATGGCCTCGGAGAGCGCGGTGGCGAAGGGGACGCCGCGGACGGCGCGCTTGACGATGGCGAGCAGCCAGAGGATGAGGGTGAGGACGGTGGAGGCGGCGAAGACGACGGCGTACTGGCGGAGGAACGAGGTGTTGGTGAAGTCGACGTTGGTGGTCGAGTTCACCAGGTCGGACAGCTCGTTGACGATCCAGGCGGCGGCGTCGGCGCAGCCGCGGGCGAGGGAGGACAGCGGGTCGAGGGCGCTGGTGGGGCTGTTGCCGCCGTCGCCGCCTCCGCCGTCCTCCGGGTTGCCCTCGCAGATCTCGCGGGCCTGGCCGCTGAGCAGGCCGCAGTCCTCGTCGGACTCGGCGGCGGCGGCGCGGGTGGCGAGGGCGGCGCCGAGGGCGAGGAGGCCGGCGAGGCCGCCGGTGAGGGTGGCGAGTCTGGCCGCGAGCCGCCCCGGGCGCGGGGGGCGGTGGTCAGCGCGCATAGGTGAACCCGCCGAACTGCTCGACCGCATCGGCCATCTCCTCTGCCGTTGATGCGCGTTGGTCCCGTCCGACCGGAGCGGGGCCTTCTTGCTCGTCGAAGGCGGTGATCTTCCAGTCCCCCTCGACCCAGACGAGGTCGTAGGTGGTGGTGTACCAGCCTTCGGTCACGGGGTTGCGCGAGTCGGCGCCGGCGAGGCCGAACAGGGTGGAGTACCAGACGGCGACGCGGGCGGTGTCGCCTTCGTACTGGACGGTGTTGGTGCCGACGGGGTTGACGCGGGCGACGAAGGTGGTGCCGGCGGGGGCGGCGCCGGCCTCGGTGAGGCCGATGCGGGTGAGGAAGTCGGGGTCGCTGTAGGTGCGCTCGTACTCGGCGGCCTGGGCGGCGGCGACCTCGGGCGCGTAGACGGTGTCGACGATGGTGGGGCGGCGCGTGGGGTCGAACATCTCGGTGCCGCCGAGGGCCACGGCGTAGTTGGCGGCGGCGCTCTGGGCGCCCTGCTCGGTCTGCGGGTGGCCGACGGGGATGCCGTTCGTCGAGGTGTCGACGGGGGGTTGGCCGCTGGGCGCGGTGGGCTGGGCGCGGTCGCCGCCGCCGTCCGTCTCGGAACTGCCGCCGCCTCCGCCGCCGTTGCCCTCGTCGCGGGTCTGGTTGGCGAAGACGATGGCGCCGAGCAGCAGCACGACGACGCCGATGACGGCGGCGAGGCCGCGGCCCGTGGAGGCGGGTTGGCGGCGGGTGGCCGGCTCGCGCTGCTCGGGCAGCCGGGTGCGGGTGCCGGCGGGAACGCCGCGGGCGCGCGTGTCGTCGTAGTCGTCGCCGTAGCTCATGTCGCGCCCCCTCAACCGGCTGCGAGTCTAGTACCTACCCCCTTGACGTTAGCGTCCTCAACTGACGTTCGGCCCCTGGGAATCCCCGGTTGGTGAGGGTGAAGGTGGCATGGACGTCGCATGGAGGCACGGTGAGGTGGGGGCGCCCGGGAGGTGCCGGTTCCCGGGCGCCCGACGGGCGGTCAGATCTGGGGCTTCCGGTGCTCGTAGGTGGCGCGGAGGTGGCGGGTGATGGCCTTGCGTTCCGCGGTGCGCCGGGCGCGGAGCCTGGCGTCGTCGCGGGAGGCGGCCCAGGCGGACTCGCGCAGCAGCTTGCGGTAGCTGACGAGGCGTCGTTCGGGCAGGGCGCCGTCCTCGACGGCGGCGAGGACGGCGCAGTCGGGTTCGCTCTGGTGGGCGCAGTCGGCGAAGCGGCAGTGGCGGGCGAGTTGGGTGATCTCGGCGAAGACCTGCTCGATGCCGTCGCCGGTGTCCTGGAGGCCGACGGAGCGCAGCCCCGGCGTGTCGATGAGGACGCCGCCGGTGGGGAGGGGGAGGAGTTCGCGGTGGACGGTGGTGTGGCGGCCCCTGCCGTCCTGGTCGCGGACGTGTCCGGTGGCGAGGAGGTCGGCGCCGAGGAGGGCGTTGCCGAGGCTCGACTTGCCGGCGCCCGAGGCGCCGAGCAGCACGACGGTGCCGGTGAGGACGGCGGTGAGGGTGTCGAGGCCCTCGCCGGTGGCGGTGCTGGTGAGGAGGACGTCGACGCCGGGGGCCAGGTCGGCGGTCTCGGCGAGGGTGTCGGCGGGGTCGGTGGTGGCGAGGTCGGCCTTGGTGAGGACGATGACGGGCCGGGCGCCGCTCTCCCAGGCGAGGGCGAGGAGTCGTTCGACCAGCCCGGGCGCGGCGCGGCCGGCGAGGGAGACGGCGATGGCGACGGTGTCGACGTTGGCGGCCAGGGCCTGGGCGTGGGAGCGGGCACCCGCGGAGGCGCGGGTGATGGCGGTGCGGCGGGGGAGGACGGCGGCCAGCTCGGGGGTGGGGCCCGGGCGCAGGGCGGCCCAGTCGCCGGTGCAGGGCGGGGCGGCGCGCTGGTCGGTGGTGGCGCGGACGGTGCCGGTGGTGGTGACGGCGGTGGCGTGGCCGCGGTCCACCCGGACGACGCGGGCCGGCTGGAGGCCGGCGGCCTGGTGGTCGGCGAACGCGGCGGCCAGGTCGGCGTTCCAGCCGTAGGAGGTGAGGGGGTGGGAGGGGGAAGGTGCCTGAGGCGAAGTCAACGTGAGGACCCTTGGGTGAAAGGTGGGGTCCGGTGGTGGCGGCTCAGGTGTGCTCAGCCGCGGCAGGCCGGGGCCCCGGACGGGAGGTTGGCTCGGGAGTCGCGCGCGGTGGCGACGGATGTCGCGGTCATCAACCTCACCTCCTTCTGGCGCCGGGTCCTGTCGTCTGGTGTGGGGAGGTTAGCAGCGGCGGCCCGGCGGGCGCAGCACGTTTTACGCGGGGCCGTCCGAGGGGCGGAACGCGCTGGTGGGGGCCGTGTGGGCGTGTTGGGATGGCCGGCATGGGAGAGCTGGACGTGCGGGCCGCGGTGCCCGCGGACGCCGCGGCCGTGCTGGCGTTCTGGCGGGAGGCCGCCGAGGGCGTGAGCATCAGCGACGACCTGGACGGGGTGGGGCGGCTGATCGCCAGGGACCCGGAGGCGCTGCTGCTCGCCGAGCGCGACGGGGCGCTGGTGGGCACCGTGATCGCCGGGTTCGACGGCTGGCGTTGCCACCTGTACCGGCTGGCGGTGGCGCCGGCGTGCCGGCGGCAGGGCGTGGCGACGGCGCTGCTCGCGGCGGCCGAGCGGCGGTTCGTGGCGCTCGGCGGGCGGCGGGCCGACGCCATGGTGCTGCACGGCAACGAACTGGCGCACCGGGCCTGGGACGCGGCCGGCTACCGGCGGCAGCCGGAGTGGGGCCGCTGGGTGAAGGGGCTCGCCGGCTGAGTCGGCGGGCGGACAGGCGGGCGGGCTCGATGAGTTCGGCTCGGGTGGCTGGTCTCCTTGGGTATGGGTGGCGTGGAGTTCGAGGTGTGGGGGCCGGTGGCGCGGTCCGATGTGCCGGGCCTGTGCGAGCGGTTCGCGGTGGCCGTGGCGGCGGGCGGCGGCGGCCCGGTGGTGGTGGACCTGCGGGCGCTCGACCGCCCCGGGCCGACGGCGGTGGAGGCCGTCAGCCGGCTGGCGCTGACGGCGCGGCGGCTCGGCTGCCGGGTGTCGTTCACCGGGGTGGACGACGGCTTACGGCGCGTGCTCGGCTTCCTCGGGCTCGCCGAGATCCTGTCGCCCGAGCTCGCCGGCCCCGGGGAACCGGGGGTCGACCTCGGTGCCCGGCGGCAGGCGGTCGGGGAGCCCGAAGAGCGGGAAGAACCGCTCGGTGTCGAGGAACGCGTTGATCCCCGTGACCCGGCCCGCTGAGATCTCCAGGACCTGAAGGGCCCAGGGCGCGTGGCCGCCGTCCGACGTCGGCCGGTACTGGCCGAAGGCGGGGCTGCCGTTGGCCCAGGTCGGTATCAGCCGGGAGCCGGCGCAGCCTATCCCGGGGCCCGCCATCCAGGCCCGCACGTCCTCCCGGCCGCGCAGCCACAGGTCGTAGGGCGGCATGGACAGGGTGGCGTCCTCGTGGAGCAGGGTGGTGAGCGCGTCGAGGTCGTAGCGCTCGAAGGCGTCCAGGTAGCGGGCGAGCAGCTCGCGGTGCTCGGCGGTGAGCGGCTCGGCCGGGTCGGCCGGTGAGGCGCCGGTGGCGGCGAGCGTGGCGCGGGCCCGCTGGAGGGCGCTGTTGACCGAGGCGACGGTGGTGTCGAGGAGCTCGGCGACCTCGCTGGCCTTCCAGCTGAGCACCTCGCGCAGGATGAGCACGGCGCGCTGGCGGGGCGCGAGGTGCTGGAGGGCGGCCACGAAGGCCAGCCGGATGGTCTCGCGGGCCTCGGCGGTCTCGGCCGGGTCGGCGGTGAGGGTGCGGCTGTCTGGCATGGGCTCGATCCAGGCGGTCTCGGGCAGCGGCGGGCCGAGCTCGGCGGAGGCGGTCGGGACGGGCGACGACAGGTCCATGGGGCGGGCCCGGCGGCCGGCGCCGCTCAGCATGGTGAGGCAGACGTTGGTGGCGATGCGGTAGAGCCAGGAGCGGAGCGAGGACCTGCCCTCGAAGCGGTCGAGGCTCCGCCAGGCCCGCACCATCGTCTCCTGCACCGCGTCCTCCGCCTCGAAGGCGGAACCGAGCATGCGGTAGCAGTGGGCGGTGAGCTCCCTGCGGTGCCGCTCGAGCTCCCGCTCGGTGGGCCGTTTCTCGCTGGTGGCGGTGGGTGTCGTCATGGCGTGCGCTCGCTTCCCTGGGGTGGCCGGGACGCTCGCCCGTCCATGTGCGGCCACCATAACGAGGGGGTCTGACAACGGCCGGGTTCCGCGGCGGCGAGCCGCCGTCAGCCGGCGAGCTCCCCGACGATGACCTCCGCCTCGGCGCGCGTGTAGGGGCCGCCGAGGCTGGCGGTGCCCTGCCGGTCCGGCCCGGCGAGCACGCCGGTGGACACCAGCCGGCCGCCGTGGACGAAGGCGAGCTGGCCACGCGGGTAGGGCTCGGACCGCACCCGCTCGGTCAGGCCACGCAGTTCGGCGACGTCCTCCGGACGGAAGGTGACGCGCACCGCCCACAGGTCGGCGACCGGCCCCGGGACGGCCTCGGCGTCGGCGACCTCCTCGACGGTGAGCCCGCCGTCGAGGTCGAGCGTCCGGCACAGGGAGGCGGCGGGGTCGTAGAAGGCGTCGGGCCGGCCCGCGGGGCAGGAGGGGGCGAACAGCTGGGAGGTGACCTGGGCGATGCGCAGCGGGTGGGCGGCGGGGGGCGGGTCGGTGAGCGGCGCGTTCCTGGCGAGGGTGACGGCCAGGAAGGACAGGGCGCCGCCGAGCACGCAGAGCGCCGCCGCGGTCAGCGTCGGTCCCGACGGGCGCGGACCGGCCGGGGGCGGTCTGTCCTGACGTGGGCCGGTTGGCGCGTCGCCGCTCATAACGGTCCCTCCCGTCCCCCTACCGGGGGCCCCTGTGCCGCATAAAGTTAGCGGTACCGGTGGCCTGTGCGCAGGCGGGTCGGAAGAACGGATGCAGGGGGTTCGTGGGATGCGTGACCGGGTGCTCGACGGCCGTTACCGGCTCGGGCGGCAGTTGGGTGCGGGCGCCATGGGCACCGTCTGGGAGGCGCTCGACCTGCGCCTGGAGCGGACGGTGGCCGTGAAGGTGGTCGGCTCCGTCGCCGTGGGCCGCGATCCACGGGCCCGGGAGCGGTTCGAGCGGGAGGCGAAGCTGCTGGCCGCGCTGTCCAGCCCGTTCATCGTGACCGTGCACGACGTGGGCGAGGCGCGGTTCGAGAACGACCCGGACCCGGTCCTGTACCTGGTGATGGAGCGGCTGCGTGGCCGCTCGCTCGACCAGGTGCTCGCGGACGAGCTGCCGCCGCTGGTGGAGGTGGCGCGCTGGGGCGAGCAGATCTGCCGGGCGCTGGCGGTGGCGCACGAGGCGGGCGTCGTGCACCGGGACCTGAAGCCGGCCAACGTGATGGTCGAGCCGGACGGTCTGGCCCGGGTGTTGGACTTCGGCATCGCCGCGGTGCTCGCCGAGTCCACCGACCACGCGCGGCTCACCTCGACGGGCGTGGTGGTGGGCACCCCCGCCTACATGTCGCCCGAGCAGATCGAGGGCCGGGCGGTGGCGGCCAACACCGACCTGTACGCGGCGGGCTGCCTGCTGTACGCGCTGACGACCGGCCGGCCGCCGTTCCACGGCGCGTCCCTCTACCAGCTGCTGCGGCAGCAGTTGGAGGAGACGCCGGTCGCGCCCGGCACGCTGCGGGCCGGGGTGCCACCCGAGTGGGACGATCTTGTGCTGTCCATGATGTCCAAGCGGCCGGACGAGCGCCCGGAGAGCGCGGAGGCGGTGGCCGAGCGGCTGCGGGACCTGTCCGGTCTTGTCGCCGGCACGCTGTCGGCGGCGCCGGTGGCCCGGCTGGACTACGAGCCGACGCGGGTGGACCCGCGGTCCGTGCTGCTCGCCGCCTGCCCGTGGGCCGCGGGCGGCCGGCTGCCGCTGGCCACCGGCCAGCGGATGCGGCTGGCCGACGTGCTGCCGGGTGGGGACGCCTTCCGGGTCGGCCTGCGGGGCGAGGCCCTGGCGGACGGCCCCGCGCTGCACGTGGACGCGAGCGCGCTGGTCCTCGACGAGGCGGGGCGGGTGCTGTCGGACGAGCACTTCGTCTTCTTCAACAACACGGAGCCGGCGGGCGTCGGAGTGCGTCTGGAGGGCGGCGAGTCGGAGGCGTGGTTCGCGGTGCGGCTGCCGGCGTTGCCGGCGGCGGCGGAGCGGGTGGTGTTCGCGCTGTCCGTGGACGAGGAGCGCACACCGGGGCGCGACCTGTCGGACGCGGGGCTGCTGCACACGCGGCTCGTCGACCCGTCGAACGACCGGGAGCTGCTGTGCTACGGCTTCCCCGCGGGGCCCGCGGGGGCGTCCGGGGTGCTGCTCGGCGAGCTGGTCCGCGAGGAGGACGGCTGGTGGTTCTCGGCGGCGAGCGTCGCCTTCGACGGCGGCCTGGCGGAGATCGCGGAGAGCCACGGCGTGGCGGTCGAGGCGGAGGCGACGTGACGGCTGCCGCCTTGGCGGCGTAGCCGCCTGGTGGCCGCGGTGCGGAGCCGCTGCGCGGTGCGGTGCCGCTGCGCGGTGCGGAGCCGCTGTGCGGTGCGGAGCCGCCGCGCGTCGCGGGGCGACGGGGTTGTCCCCCACC
>NZ_JAVREM010000107.1:0-12793 GCF_031845425.1 Streptomyces millisiae | reverse complement strand
GGGTGGGGGAAACCCGCGCGGAGCGCGCACCGAACAGCCCCGCAGCGCGCGAGCGCCCGCCCGGCCAGGGCCGGGCGGGCGCTCCTTCGAGCCGGGCGCCGGCAGGCGCACCCGGCAGGCGCCTACCTCACTGGCGTGAAATCCCGCGCGCCGATGTAGTCCGGGCGGCGGATCGGCGCCGCGAACGGTTCGACCGCCGTGTTCTCCACGCTGTTGAAGACGATGAAGACGTTGCTGCGCGGATAGGGCGTGATGTTGTCGCCCGAGCCGTGCATGCAGTTGCAGTCGAACCAGGTCGCCGAGCCGGCCGCGCCGGTGAAGAGCCTGATGCCGTGCCGGTCGGCGAAGTCGGTCAGGGCCCGGTCGGACGGGGTGCCCGCCTCCTGCATCTGGAGCGACTTCTTGTAGTTGTCCTTCGGCGTCTCGCCGGCGCAGCCCAGGAAGGTGCGGTGCGAGCCCGGCATGATCATCAGGCCGCCGTTGGTGTCGTAGTTCTCCGTGAGCGCGATCGACACCGAGACGGCCCGCATCCGCGGCATGCCGTCCTCCGCGTGCCAGGTCTCGAAGTCCGAGTGCCAGTAGAAGCCGCTGGCGCCGAACCCCGGCTTGACGTTGATCCGGCTCTGGTGGACGTACACGTCGGAGCCGAGGATCTGCCGGGCCCGGCCGACGACCCGTGGGTCGCTGACCAGGTCCGCGAAGATCCGGCTGATCTTGTGCACCTCGAACACCGACCTGATCTCCTGCGACCTGGGCTCGACGATCGACCGCTCGTCGTCCCTGATCGCGGGGTCCGTGACCAGCCGGTCGAGTTCGGCCCGGTAGACGGCCACCTCGTCCGGCGTGATCAGCTGCTCCACGGTCGCGAAGCCGTCCCGCTCGAAGGCCGCGAGGTCCTCGGCCGCGAAGGGCCCGGGCGCGCCGGGCTCTGACCACACCACCGGGTCCTGGCGCGGCGTGGCCACCTCCTCGGTCCCTCGGGTCGGGTACAGGTCGGCGGTGCGTTCGGGTGCGGTGGTCATGTGGCCTGCTCCTTCCTTCTCCTTACGCCTCGGTCGTCGCCGCTTCGGTGAGAAGCGGGTAGACGCCGTTCTCGTCGTGGTCCTCCCGGCCGGTGACGGGTGGGTTGAAGACGCACAACACGCGCAGGTCGGTCTTGGGCCGGACGGTGTGCTTCTCGTGGCCGTCCAGGAGGTACATGGTTCCCGGCTTGATCCAGTGCTTCTCGCCGGTGTCGTCGTTGGTGAGCTCGCCCTCGCCCTCCACACAGAACACGGCCTCGACGTGGTTCGCGTACCACATGGAGGTCTCGCTGCCGGCGTAGAGCACCGTCTCGTGGAGCGAGAAGCCCACGCCCTCCTTGGCGAGGATGATGCGTTTGCTGCGCCAGGTGCCGGACGCCGAGTGCACGTCCCGCTCGGTGCCCTCGATGTCGCTGAGCGATCGAACGATCACGGTGTGGTCTTTCCTTTCAGAGCGTCTCTCGGTCGGTCTCGTCAGTCGGTCTCGCGGACGGCGCGCGTCAGGACGCGCAGGCCCTCGTCCAGCTCGTCGGGGCTGATGGTGAGCGCCGGCAGCAGCTTGACCACCTCGCCCTCCGGGCCCGAGGTCTCGATCAGCAGGCCGAGCTCGAAGGCGCGCCGGCAGACGGCGGTGGCCCGCGCCGGGTCGTCGAAGGTCAGGCCCCAGACCAGGCCGCGGCCGCGGTAGGAGGCGCCGGCCGAGGCGTGCTCGGCGGTCAGCATGCGCAGCGTGTCCTCGACCTGCTCGCCGCGGCTGAGGGTCTGCTTCTCCATCTGGCCGTCGGTCCAGTAGGCGTCGAGCGCCGCGGCCGCCGTGACGAAGGCCGGGTTGTTGCCGCGGAAGGTGCCGTTGTGCTCGCCCGGCTCCCAGATGTCGAGCTCGGGGCGGAACAGCGTCAGCGCCAGCGGCAGGCCGTAGCCGCTGATGGACTTCGAGACGGTGATGATGTCGGGGACGATGCCCGCCTCCTCGAAGGAGAAGAACGGCCCCGTCCGCCCGCAGCCCATCTGGATGTCGTCGACGATCAGCAGCATGTCGTGGCGCCGGCACAGGTCGGCCAGGCCGCGCAGCCACTCGGCGCGCGCCACGTTGATGCCGCCCTCGCCCTGCACGGTCTCGACGATGACGGCGGCCGGCTTGTTGAGTCCCGAGCCGGCGTCCTCGAGCAGCCGCTCGAACCAGATGAAGTCCGGGGTGCGGCCGTCCAGGTAGTCGTCGAACGGCATCGGCGTGCCGTGGACCAGCGGGATGCCGGCGCCGGCGCGCTTGAACGCGTTGCCGGTGACGGCGAGCGCGCCCAGCGACATGCCGTGGAAGGCGTTGGTGAAGGAGACGATCGACTCCCGGCCCTTGACCTTGCGGGCCAGCTTGAGCGCCGCCTCGACCGAGTTGGTGCCGGTGGGGCCGGGGAACATGACCTTGTGGTCCAGGCCGCGGGGGCGCAGCACCACGTCGCGGAAGCTCTCCAGGAAGGCCCGCTTGGCGGTGGTGGACATGTCCAGGCCGTGGGTGACGCCGTCGCGCTCCAGGTAGTCGAGCAGGGCGCGTTTGAGCAGCGGGTTGTTGTGCCCGTAGTTGAGTGAGCCCGCCCCGGCGAAGAAGTCGAGGTAGGTGTGGCCGTCCTCGTCGTACATGTAGCTGCCCTGGGCCCGGTCGAAGACGGTGGGCCAGCCACGGCAGTAGCTGCGCACCTCGGACTCCAGGGTGGTGAAGACGCTCAGGTCCGGCTGGGTGATGGTCACGACGAGCTCCTGGTGGGGGTGGTTGTGCTGGCGGGAACGGCGGCGGTCTGGCTGAGGACGCTGGCGGCGCGGGAGGGTATGGGGCCGATCCGGTACAGCACCTCCGGCTCGTGCCCCGCCTCGGGGAAGGCGTCGGCCGCGAAGAGCACCTCCCGCGTCAGCGGGGCGTCGTGCCGCTCGGCGAAGGAGGTGAACAGCCGGTTGGAGGCCGTGTTGTCCGGCGTGACGGTGGTCTCGATGACCTCCACCCCCAGCTTGTCGCCCGTGCGGTGGGCCAGTGTGTCCAGCATCGCGGCGGCGAGGCCGCGGCCGCGCTGCCCGTGGTCGACCGCGACCTGCCAGACCAGCAGGGTGCGCGGGGCCTCCGGGCGGCTGTAGCCGGTGATGAAGCCGACGGGGCCGGCGGAGGCGTCGCGGGCCACGATAGACGTCTGCGCGTAGTCACGACACCACAGGAGGTAACTGTAGGGGGAGTTCAGGTCGAGGGCCCGGGAGTCCCTGGCCAGGCGCCACAGCGCCGCGCCGTCCTCGGGTCGCGGGCTGTCGAGTTCCAGCCCAGGGAATTCCCCGTCCAATCTGCGCTGCCTGCTCGGACTGCTCGGAAAATCGTCTGCTACTGCACGTGCACGGTCGGGTTGTGCGGGGGTCATGCAGATTGAATTTACCGATTGGGACGAGAAAACGCATGGCGGGTGGGGGTTACCCCACGGGAGGGGATGTGTTATCGCGTGCGCGTAAGGCATCGGACCGCATCCGGCAAAAGGAGGCGGTTTGTCCGTTAGTTACCGGACAAAGCGGGCGGGTGCGCGGGTTATGTCACGGTTGTGTAACGAAGACGTGTCGCGCGTGGTCATCGTTGTGACCTTCCGGGATTCCGGCAAAAGGGTGTTTGCGACTCCGGAAACCGGGAAGAAGAGGCCCGCAACCCTGGCCTGGATTCCACGGTAAACGCGGTTTCAATTTCCCGCGAAATCCCGTGTGAAGGAATTATCCCAGTGTTCTGCGGGATCGCTCGTCGAATGACGCCGCGCTCAGCCGAACGTGCCGCTCGCCGACACCGGTCCCTCGGGCCCGGTGCCCTCCACCAGGAAGCGGTCCCCCGAGGCGTCCCGGGCCCCGAGATCGTGGTCGTACTGCCCGGCGAACACGTGCTCGCCCGCCGGCACCACCGCCCCCGGGCGCAGCTCCCAGCGGAACACCAGCAGGTCGTCCGTGAGCGTGGTGGTCAGCTCGAAGTCCTCCTCGGGCAGCGTCCGCCAGGCCCCGGTCCCCCTGACGCCGTCCCCGGCCACCACCCGCAGCTCCACTGAGAACGAGGTCAGCGGCCGGCCGACCACCACCGTCAGGTCGCTCTGCGACCAGTAGGGGTTGCTGCCCGCGTTCACCCGGGCGGACGTGCTCAGCACCGGCGCGGCCGCCGCCGGCGGCTCGGCGTCACCCCCGCCCGCGCCCGTCGAGCGCACGGCGAGCGAGGCCGCGCCCAGCGTCACCACCAGCGCCACCACCGCGCCGAGCACCCTGCCCCACCCGACGCCCACCCGGGGCGCGCGACGCGGAGCGCCGGCCGTCACCCTGGCCAGCATCCGCTCCCGGTCAGGCCGATGCCCCTCGGCCGCCCCCCGCAGCAGCCGGGCGACGTCTGGACGCTCTGGCATCGGCCCTCTCCGGTGTGCTCACCAACCCCGCCGCTCCACGGGCCCCGAGCCGAGCCCCCGCAGGAGCCCTCGCGGATCCTCCTCGGCCGTGGACGTGACCGCCTCGGTGAGCATCCGCTCCAACTCGGCCATGCCGCGCGACGTCTGGCTCTTCACGGTACCCACCGAGATGCCGAGCGCGCTCGCCGTCTCCCGCTCCGACAGGTCGAACGCGTGCCGCAGCACGACGCAGGCGCGCTTGCGGTACGGCAGCCGGCGGAGCGCCGCGCGCACGTCGAGCATCGCCGGCACGTCGGGCCCCTCGGCCGGCTCCCCGTGCTGCGACCAGAACAGCGCGACACGGCGACGCTCGCGCGTCCTGCTGCGGATCCTCGAGCGTGCCAGGTTCGCCACCACCCCGCGCGCGTACGCGAGCGGATGTCGCGCGGCGCGCACCCGGTCCCAGTGGTGCCAGATCGCCACCAGCGCGTCGGCCGCCAGGTCGTCCGCGCTCTCGGCGCCGTCCGGGCCACCGAGCAACAGGTAAGCGAGCCTGGACAGTTCGGCGTGGTGCTGCTCGAAGAAGGCGTGGAACTCATCGTTGGGGCTGGCCACCCGCCGGCCTCCTCGGTGTGCGGCTCGTTGGCCCGCCGACATGGTTCGACAGGCCGTACGACAGGTCGTGCAACGTCCGTCCCTGCGTGCAAGCCCCCAACGACTCGGGAGCGTAGCAGGCAATTTGTAGGCTGCCGAGGCATGAGTGAGAGTGCGGTGGTGCACATCAGGGGACGCGTGCTCGTCGGCCCCGAGGGCGGCGACCCCGACGGGGGCGCGGACGACGGCGTGTTGGACGAGATCTGGGTGGTCGGCGGCCGGATCAGCCGTAGGCGCCCGCCCACCGCACGCGAGGTGGTCACCGTCGAAGGATGGGCCCTGCCGGGACTCGTCGACGCCCACTGCCACGTCGGCCTCGGGCCGCGGGGCGCGGTGGACGCCGGGACCGCCGAGCGCCAGGCGCTGACCGACCGCGACGCCGGCGCCCTGCTGCTGCGTGACGCCGGGTCGGCCGCCGACACCCGCTGGATGGACGAACGCGCGGACCTGCCGCACCTCATCAGGGCCGGCCGCCACATCGCCCGCCCCCGGCGCTACATCCGCAACTACGCCCGCGAGATCGAGCCCGACCAACTCGCGGCCGTGGTGCGACAGGAGGCCAGGCGCGGCGACGGCTGGGTCAAGCTGGTGGGGGACTGGATCGACCGGGAGCGCGGCGACCTCGGGCCCTGCTGGCCGGCGGACGCGGCCCGGGAGGCGATCGCCGCCGCCCACGCCGAGGGCGCCCGCGTCACCGCGCACTGCTTCGCCGAGGACTCGCTGCGCGACCTGGTGGAGGCCGGCATCGACTGCGTGGAGCACGCCACCGGGCTCACCGACGACACCATCCCGCTCTTCGCCGAGCGTGGGGTGGCCATCGTGCCGACCCTGGTCAACATCGCCACGTTCCCCGCGCTCGCCGAGGGCGGCGCCGACCGGTTCCCCCGGTGGGCCGCGCACATGCGGCGGCTGCACGAGCGCCGCTACGACACGGTGCGGGCGGCCCACGACGCCGGGATCCCGATCTTCACGGGCACCGACGCGGGAGGCGGCCTCGGCCACGGCCTGATCGCCCGCGAGGTCGCCGAGCTCACCCGGGCCGGCATCCCGACGGTCGACGCCATCGGCGCCGCCACCTGGCGGGCCCGGGCCTGGCTCGGCCGGCCGGGGCTCACCGAGGGGGCGCCCGCCGACCTCGTCGTCTACGCGGCCGACCCGCGCCGCGACGTCACCGAGCTGGCCCGGCCGCGCCGGGTGGTGCTGCGCGGCCGGATCGTCGCCTGACGGCCGGCCGCCGCCGGGTCAGGAGGTGATGACCCAGATGCCGTAGCCGACGGCCGCGGCGCACAGCGCGAAGGAGAGATAGCCGGCCGGCCTCGCGGCCGGCTTGGCGGAGCGGCTCAGGCCGGCCCTGATGCCGACCGAGAACAGGCCGACGACGGTCACCGTCAGCAGCACCGAGACCAGGATGACCTGGCCGAGCGTGGCCCAGTCGACGTTCATGCGTGGATACCTCGGTCTCGGACTAGGCGGAGGGCTGGCTGGGGGCGGGGGAGGCGACGGGAGCCGCACCCGGCGCGGCGGGGGCGGGGATGACCATCTGCAGCGCCTCCCCGGCCGGCTCGGCGTCCGGCCGGGCGTCCTTCGACGCGGATTCGTTCACATTGTCGATGGTGTCCTCGACGTCGTTCACGTTCGAGTGGTCCACCGGGCGGCGCCGCGAGCGCTGCCAGATCGCCGCGCTCGCCGCCACGAGCAGCACCGCGACCGCGGCCACGCCCCAGTCGCCCTGCTCGGCCAGCAGCGCGCCGAGCGCGCCCACCAGGCCGGCCGCCGGCAGCGTCAGGAACCAGGCCGCCACCATCCGGCGCGCCGTCGACCAGCGCACCACGCCGCCCGCGCGGCCGAGCCCGGAGCCCATCACGGCGCCCGAGCAGACCTGGGTGGTGGAGAGCGCGAAGCCCATGTGCGAGGAGGCCAGGATCGTCGTCGCCGCGCTGGTCTGGGCGGCGAAGCCCTGCGGCGGCCGGATGTCGGTGAGGCCCTTGCCCATGGTGCGGATGATCCGCCAACCGCCGAGGTAGGTGCCGAGCGCGATGGCCACGCCGGCCGAGGTGATCACCCACAGCGGCGGGTCGGCGCCGGGCGCCAGCGAGCCGCCGGCGATCAGCGCCAGCGTCATCACGCCCATGGTCTTCTGCGCGTCGTTGGTGCCGTGCGCCAGCGAGACCAGCGCGGCCGAGGCGATCTGCCCGGTGCGGTAGCCGCCGGCGGCGGCCTGCTCGTCGGCGCCCCGGGTGACGCGGTAGGTCAGCCGGGTGGCCAGCATCGACGCGACGCCCGCGACCAGCGGAGCCGCGATCGCCGGGATCAGCACCTTGGTCACCACCGCGTCCCCGTTCACCGCGCCGAAGCCGACGGACGCCACGGTGGCGCCGATCAGACCGCCGAACAGCGCGTGCGAGGAACTGGACGGCAGCCCGGCCAGCCAGGTCAGCAGGTTCCACACGATGGCGCCCACGAGACCTGCGAAGATGACTTCGGGCTGGATGCCCGCCTCCTCGTCGATGATGCCGCCGGAGATGGTTCTGGCGACCTCGACGGAGAGGAACGCGCCGACCAGGTTGAGCACGGCCGACATCGCCACCGCCGCCTTGGGGGTCATCGCCCCGGTGGAGATCGTCGTGGCCATGGCATTGGCCGTGTCGTGGAAACCGTTGGTGAAGTCGAACGCCAGGGCCGTGACGATCACGATCGCGATCAACAGCGTGATGTGTTCCATGTACCGGACAATCGCTCGACGGTCGGGTGAACAAGCGCCGTTAACGTAAGGTGAAGAGGTGAACGGCGGGTGAACTCCCGGCGGCCGGTAGCTGGCGCTCCCCGACGGGCTTCGTCAGCGGCTCATGTGGACCCCGGCGTGCGGGGTTTGAGCTTTGGAGCCTCGAACGGAGAAACTGCTCGCGTGACGTCCCGAACTCCGCGTGAGCCCCGGTTGCGACTTGTCCCACAGACGCCTTCCCCGCGCCCCACGGCGCCCCGGCGAACGGCGGTCGCCAGACGCGCCCCCAAGCCTCCCAGAGGCATCGCCCCCCAGGACCGCCTGGCCAGGCAGGCCCGCGGCCTCCTCGCCGAAGCCGTCCGCCTCGCCCACTGGGCCCAGCGGGCCGGCGTCTCACCCGAGACCGACGTCCGGCGGGCCGCCACCGAGCTCGGCATGACCGAGGCCCAGGTCCGCGACCGCTGGAGCCACGCCAGGCTCGCCGGCCTCGTCGAAGCCGGGGCCGACGGCGCCGGCGTCAGGGCCGGTTGGCGGCTGCGCGCCTGGGAGCACGACGACACGGCGGCGCTCCGCGGCTGGGTGGCGCTCTTCGACGCCTGGTCCATCGCCCGCCCCGCACCACCCGACGCCGACCCGGGCCTGGTCGCCGAGATCGTCGCCGCCATCCCGCAGCTCCTCTCCGTCATGCAGCTCTCGGACGGCCCGGTCACCGCTGCCGGACTGATCGACCTGCTGCGGCAGCGCATCACCGAACTCCGCGCCGAGCGACCGGCGTCCGCCTCGGACGACATACCCGCCGGGCCCGTGACGATCGAGCAGGGCGAGCTCGGCGAGCTGGTCCGCCTGCTCGGCTGGGCCCTCGACGCCCTCGCCGAGGTGGGGGCCCTGACCCTCCACGCGCGTAGCCGCCACCCCGAGCACGCCAAGCTCACCGACCTCGGCGGCTGGGCCGTGTGGACCAAGCTGGAACAGATCTGCATCGCCGCCCAGAGCCCCGCCGGCAACATCGAGCAGTCCGCCGTCGCCATGCTCCGCGGCTGCGCCGTCCTCACCCCCGGGCCGGCCCGCGCCGAGTACCGCGCCTGGCTCGCCGCCCGCCCCACCGGACCCGCCGTCACCGAGCTGCTCGACGCCGCCCGCGGCGAGGACGCCCTGATCCGCGGCCTCGCCTTCGACGCGCTGCGCGCCGTCGGCGCCCCCGCCCTGGCCGCCGTCCGCGCCGCCGCCGACGAGCCGGTGCTGCGGCCGTACGCGCTGCTCTGGCTCGCCGACCACGAGGGCGGCGACCCGCGCGACCACACCGACACCTCGGCCGGCGTCCTCACCCGCGCCGAGGCCACCTGGCTCTGGGTCGACACCGCCTCGGCCGCCCACGAGAACGGCGCCGAGCGGCTGCTGCTCGACCACCTCGACTCGGCGCCCCAGCCCACCGTCGCCGAGCTCGTCGACGAGATCCGCGACTGTGGCCACCCCCGCACCGTCCAGGTCCTGCTGGCGCTGGCCGCCGCCCACCCCGACCCCGCCATCACCAAACGGGTGCGCCGCGCCGCCTTCCAGGTGCACACCGGAGGCGCCTGAGGGCCACCCGCGCGCCCCATCGGGGCGCGCGGTGGGCGGGGGTCGCCCTAATTGGTTGGCGAGGAGCCCGCGTACCGCCGTTAGAATGACCGCATGGACATTTCGCTCCTCGTGCCCTAGCGGACGTACCCCCTTCTCGCCAAGACCCGTCCCCGTACGGCCAACGAGCCCGTACGTCCCGTCGCCTGGAGTCCGTCCATGATCACCGCCACCGGCGTCGAGCTTCGAGCCGGCGCCCGGATCCTCATCGAGTCCGCCTCCTTCCGCGTGGCCAGGGGAGACCGCATCGGCCTCGTCGGCCGCAACGGCGCGGGCAAGACCACCCTCACCAAGTGCCTCGCGGGTGAGGGCATCCCCGCCGGCGGCACCATCACCCGCAGCGGGGAGGTCGGCTACCTGCCGCAGGACCCGCGCACCGGCGACCTCGACATGCTCGCCCGCGACCGCATCCTGGCCGCCCGCGGCCTCGACACCGTGCTGCGCGGCATGCGGGAGAACGAGCAGCGGATGGCCACCGGCCAGGGCGCCGTCCGGGAGCGCGCCATGCGCAAGTACGAGCGCCTGGAGACCGAGTTCCTGACCCGGGGCGGCTACGCGGCGGAGGCCGAGGCCGCCACCATCGCCGCCAGCCTCGGCCTGCCCGACCGCATCCTCGGCCAGCCCCTGCACACCCTCTCCGGCGGCCAGCGGCGCCGCGTCGAGCTCGCCCGCATCCTCTTCTCGGACGCCGACATCCTGCTGCTCGACGAGCCCACCAACCACCTCGACGCCGACTCCATCGTCTGGCTGCGGGACTTCCTGAAGACCTACCGCGGCGGGCTCATCGTGATCTCGCACGACGTCGACCTCGTCGAGACGGTCGTCAACAAGGTCTTCTACCTGGACGCCAACCGCTCCCAGATCGACATCTACAACATGGGCTGGAAGCAGTACCAGGCCCAGCGCGAGGCCGACGAGAAGCGCCGCAAACGCGAGCGGGCCAACGCCGAGAAGAAGGCCGCCGCGCTCAACGCCCAGGCCGACAAGATGCGCGCCAAGGCCACCAAGGCCACCGCCGCGCAGAACATGGCCCGCCGCGCCGAGCGGCTGCTGTCGGGTCTCGAGGCCGAGCGGCAGGCCGACAAGGTCGCCAGGCTGCGCTTCCCCGACCCGGCGCCGTGCGGCAAGACGCCGCTCGCCGCCGACGGCCTCTCCAAGTCCTACGGCTCGCTCGAGATCTTCACCGACGTCTCGCTCGCCATCGACAAGGGCTCCCGGGTCGTCATCCTCGGCCTCAACGGCGCCGGCAAGACGACGCTGCTGCGGCTCCTCGCCGGCGTCGAGAAGCCGGACACCGGCGAGGTCACCCCCGGCCACGGCCTCAAGCTCGGCTACTACGCGCAGGAGCACGAGACGCTCGACCCGCGCCGCACCGTGCTGGAGAACATGCGCTCCGCCGCCCCCGACCTGGACATGGTCGAGGTCCGCAAGACGCTGGGCTCGTTCCTGTTCTCCGGCGACGACGTCGACAAGCCGGCCGGGGTCCTCTCCGGCGGCGAGAAGACCCGCCTGGCGCTGGCCACCCTCGTCGTCTCCTCGGCCAACGTGCTGCTGCTCGACGAGCCCACCAACAACCTGGACCCGGCGAGCCGCGAGGAGATCCTGGGCGCGCTGCGCGGCTTCACCGGCGCGGTGGTCCTGGTCACCCACGACGAGGGCGCGGTGGACGCGCTCCAGCCGGAGCGCATCATCATGCTGCCGGACGGCGTGGAGGACCTCTGGAGCCAGGACTACGCGGACCTCGTCGCCCTGGCCTGACCCCGCGCCGACCGGCGGGCACCGGCGTTTGTGATCATGCCCGGTGGATCATTCGGCCGACGCTTGATCATTCATCTGAGTGAGGGCGACTCGTACCCCGGCGTGTCGACGCGCCGGGCAAGCGGCGGTGCGGCGCGGCGGCGCGCCCGGCTACGCCATTCCGGTGATGCCCCCTGACCTGCGATTTCATCCCCCGATCCACCGCGCGTGCGGTCCCGCGCCCCCGCCGGGGCACGGAATCGCGTTGTCCGTTTGTCGTACGGACCCAGACGAATGGGTGGCCAGGAAGCGGGATAGGGGTGATCATGAGAGTCCAGAGCGCACTTCCCACGAGGAGGCACGGGTGGCCGAGACTCTGAAGAAGGGCAGCCGGGTGACCGGCCCCGCTCGCGAGCAGCTCGCGGCGGACCTCAAGCGGAAATACGAGTCGGGCGCGAGCATCAGGGCGCTGGCCGAGGAGACGGGCCGGTCCTACGGCTTCGTCCACCGCATGCTCAGCGAGGCCGATGTCACGCTGCGCGGGCGCGGTGGGGCCACGCGCGGCAAGAAGGCCGCACCCACCCCCTGACAACTGGGCCGAGACGGCTACGCTACCGGTTGGTTACTGACAAGTAGCACACCGGAGGTGGCCCATGGCCCAGCACGACCAGGAGTGGGACGGCGTGCGCCTCACCGTCGACGACACCGTGGCCACGGTCACGCTGGCCGTCCCGGAACGGCGCAACGCCCAGACGCCCGCCATGTGGCGGGCGCTCACCGAGGCGGGCCGCGCCCTGCCGGGCACCGTCCGGGTGGCGGTGCTGCGCGCGGAGGGCGCCTCCTTCTCGGCCGGCCTGGACCGGCGGGCCTTCACCCCCGAGGGGATCGAGGGCGAACTCTCCTTCCTGGACCTGGCACGCGCCGCGGACGCGGAGCTCGACGCCACGATCGCCGGCTTCCAGGAGGCCTTCACCTGGTGGCGGCGGAACGACCTGGTGAGCGTCGCCGCCGTCCAGGGCCACGCCATCGGCGCCGGCTTCCAACTCGCCCTCGCCTGTGACCTGCGGATCTGCGCGGCCGACGCGCAGTTCGCGATGCGCGAGACCTCACTCGGCCTGGTCCCCGACCTGGGCGGCACCAAGCCACTGGTCGACCTCGTCGGCTACGGCCGCGCGCTGGAGATCTGCGCCACGGGCCGCGCCGTCGGCGCGGCCGAGGCCGAACGGATCGGCCTGGCCAACCTCGTCGTCCCCGCCGACGAACTGCCGGCGGCCACCGACGACCTCGTCGCGGCGCTCCTCGCCGCGCCACGGAACGCGCTGATCGAGACCAAGGCGCTGCTGCGGGGCGCGGCCTCCGGCCACGACTACGACACCCAACGCGCCGCCGAACGCGCCGCCCAGTCCCGCCGCCTCCGCGACCTGACCACTGCCGCGGACTGACGTCCCGCTACGCGCTCGACGCTGGCCGCCGGCCGGCCAGGCCCGGGCCACCGGCGCGCTCCGCGCGCCTGGTGCCCGGGCCTGCGGCCGTGCTGGCCCTGCGGCCGTGCTGGCCCTGCGGCCGTGCTGGCCCTGCGGCCGTGCTGGCCCTGCGGCCGTGCTGGCCCTGCGGCCGTGCTGGCCCTGCGGCCGTGCCGCGCCCACCCACCCGCCCTTGGCGGG
>NZ_JAVREM010000106.1:0-12870 GCF_031845425.1 Streptomyces millisiae | reverse complement strand
CCCACCCGCCCTTTCCCGCGCTCCGCGCGGGGTGGGCGGCCCGCCAGGGCCGAGGGCCCGCGGCGGCTACGCCGCCGGGCCACGCGGCCCCTGCCGCGCGAGGCCACCCGCCAAGGGCGGGTGGATGGGCGCGGCACCGCACGGCCACCAGGCCGACACGGCCGCAGGCCGACACGGCCGCAGGCCGACACGGCCGCAGGCCGACACGGCCGCAGGCCGACACGGCCGCAGGGCCCGGCTCGTGGCGGCGAAGCCGCCGAGCCGGGCCCTGCGGGCCGCCGGCCTGGGCCAAGCGCCCAGCCAAGCGCAGCGACGCGTCAGGCGTGCGTGGCCGCAGCCCAGCGGTGGAGCGTGTCCGCCGCCGCGCCCGAGTCGATCGCGTGCGCGGCGCGGACCATCGCGCCCTCGATCTGTTCCGCCAGCGGCGCGTCCGTCGGGCCCGCCGCCGCGACGAGTGCCGCCGCCGCATTGAGCAGTACCGCGTCCCGGACCGGGCCGGTCTCGCCGTCCAGGATCCGCCGCGCCACGTCCGCGTTGTAGGCCGAGTCCGCGCCCCGCAGCGCCTCCACCGGGGCCAGCGCGAGGCCGACGCTCCGCGGGTCGAACCGCTCCTCGATGACCGCGCCGTCCCTGACCACCCACACCGTGGACGGCGCCGTGACCGTCAGCTCGTCGAGCCCGTCGTCACCGCGGAAGACCAGCGCCGAGGAGCCGCGCTCGGCCAGCACCCCGGCCATGATCGACGCCATCCTGGCGTCGGCCACGCCGGTGGCCTGGGCCCGCACCCGCGCCGGGTTGGTCAGCGGGCCGAGGAAGTTGAAGACGGTGGCGACGCCCAGGTCGCGGCGCGCCGCGCCCACGTGCCGCAGCGCCGGGTGGAACTTCACCGCGAAGCAGAAGGTGATGCCCGCCTCCAGGGCGACCTCCGCCACCCGCTCCGGCGTCAGTTCCAGGTTGACGCCGAGCTTCTCCAGCACGTCGGAGGCGCCGCTGGCGCTGGACGCCGCCCGGTTGCCGTGCTTGACCACCCGGACGCCGGTGCCGGCCACCACGATGGCGGCCATGGTGGAGATGTTCACCGTCTTGGCCCGGTCGCCGCCGGTGCCGACGATGTCCACGGTCGGGCCGGGCACCTCGATCAGGTTGGCGTGCCCGTACATGGCCTGGACCAGGCCCGTCATCTCGGTGACCGTCTCGCCCTTGGCCCGCAGGGCGACCGCGAAGCCGGCGATCTGGGCGTCGGTGGCCTCGCCGGCCATGATCCGGTCCATGGCCCAGGCGGCCTCGTCGGTGGTCAGGTCCCGGCCCGCGATCAGCGCGCTCAGCACGTCGGGCCAGGTGCGCGCCGCCGCTCGGTCGCCTCCGGCGGGGATCACAGCGCTCATGGGAATCACCTCTGGCTTCGTGTGGCGGCGGCCGTCGCCTGGCCTTTGGCCAGAGCCTATAGCGCGAGTG
Organism: Streptomyces millisiae; assembly: GCF_031845425.1. Classification (NCBI taxonomy): domain Bacteria; kingdom Bacillati; phylum Actinomycetota; class Actinomycetes; order Kitasatosporales; family Streptomycetaceae; genus Streptomyces; species Streptomyces millisiae. The sequence goes on along the minus strand of NZ_JAVREM010000106.1, from coordinate 11,415 downwards.
GCCCCCGCCCGTGCACGGGCGGGGGCCACTCGGCTCCGGGAACGCGGACGGTCAGTGGTGACCGTGGCCGCTGGTGATCTCCCGGTACTCCTCGCGGGTCGGCTTGGGGATCTGTGCCTGCTCCCCGTAGTAGCCGCGGCTGATCCTGGCCCGCACCCGCTCCACCGGGCCGATCCGGCGCCGAACGCCGTTCTCGTCGGTCTCCGGGCCGACCTCGTACGGCTCGTGCTGGTCGTGCGAGGTGAGCAGGTGCAGCTTCTCCTGCGCCAGCGGCTCGTGGACCTCGATGAACTCGCCGTGCGGCAGCCGCTTGATGATGCCGGTCTCGCGGCCGTGCAGCACCTTGTCGCGGTCCCGGCGCTGGAGGCCGAGGCAGATCCGCCGGGTGACGAAGAACGCGATCACCGGCAGCACGAAGAAGCCGATCCGGCAGAACCACGTGATCGCGTTGATCGACAGGTTGAAGTGGATCGCGAACAGGTCGTTGCCACCGCCGACGGTGGTGACGGCGAACGCGGTCAGCCAGGCCACGCCGAAGCCCGTCCTGGTCGGCGAGTTGCGCGGGCGCTGCGCGATGTGGTGCTCGCGGCGGTCCTTGGTGACCCAGCCCTCGAAGAACGGGTAGAGACCGATCACGGCGAGCATCAGCGGGAAGACCGCCAGCGGGATCAGCAGCCCGAAGTTGAGCGTGTAGCCACCTGGCAGCACCCACTCCCAGCCGGGCATCATCCGGACCAGGCCCTCGGAGAAGCCCAGGTACCAGTCCGGTTGGGCGTCCGTGGACACCTGGTCGGGCCGGTAGGGGCCGAGCAGCCAGATCGGGTTGATGGTCACCGTGGCCGCGATGATCGCGATCACGCCGAACACCAGGAAGAAGAAGCCGCCGGCCTTGGCCATGTACACGGGCAGCAGCGGGTAGCCGACCACGTTGTCGTTAGTGCGGCCGGGGCCCGCGTAGTGGGTGTGCTTGTGGTACACGATCAGGATCAGGTGCGCCACCACGAGGCCCAGCATGATCCCGGGCAGCAGCAGCACGTGGGCCACGAAGAAGCGCGGGATGATGTCGTGCCCCGGGAACTCCCCGCCGAAGATGAACATCTGCAGGTAGGAGCCGACGACCGGCACCGCCAGGATCGCCGCCTCCATCAGCCGGATGCCGATGCCGGAGAGCGAGTCGTCCGGCAGCGAGTAGCCGGTGAGGCCGGTGAAGATCGCCAGCACCAGCAGCAGGAAGCCGAAGAGCCAGTTGATCTCGCGCGGCTTGCGGAAGGCGCCGGTGAAGAACACCCGCATCATGTGCATGAAGATGCCCACGACGAAGATGAGCGCCGCCCAGTGGTGGATCTGCCGGACCAGCAGACCGCCGCGGACCTCGAAGTTGATGTCGAGGGCCGACGCGTACGCCTCGCTCATCAGCAGGCCCTGCATCGGCTCGAACGAGCCGTGGTACTCGACCTCGGCCATGCTCGGCACGAAGAAGAGCGTGAGGTACACACCCGTCAGGATCAGGATGATGAAGCTGTAGAGGCAGATCTCACCCAGCAGGAACGACCAGTGGTCGGGGAAGATCTTCCGCATGTTGGCCTTGGCCAACGAGTAGATGCCGAGCCTGCCGTCGGCCCAGTCAGCGACCCGCTCGCCCGCGGGCGCCTTGCCGCGGTTCCGCGGGGCGTCCGCCGCCTTGGGGGTATCCGTTGCCGTACTCATCCGCGCTCCCAGAAGCTCGGGCCTGGGGGCTCCTCGAAGTCGCCGAGCGCAGCGAGGTAGCCGTCTTCGTTCACCGTGATCCGCAGCTGCGGCAGGGGGTGCCCCGCCGGACCGAAGATCACCCGGGCGCCGTCCGCGAGGTCGAACGTCGACTGGTGGCAGGGGCAGAGCGCGTGGTGGGTCTGCTGCTCGTACAGCGTCGCGGGGCAGCCGATGTGGGTGCAGATCTTGGAGTAGCAGAGGATGCCCTCGTGCCCCCAGTCCGCGGACTGCCGGTCCTTGATGTCCTCGGGCTCCAGACGCACCAGCATGACCGCGGCCTTGGCGATCTCCACCTGGAAGTCGTGGTCGTGCGGGTCGAGGCCCTCGGGCATCGCCTGCACCAGCGCGCCGACCGGGATGTCCTCGGGGCGCAGCGGCTGCTGGGTGGACTCGTTGATGATCAGCGAGCCCTCACGCCAGCGGGTGTGCCGCAGCTTGTCGCCCGGCAGCGGGCCGAGGTCGCGCAGCAGGACCACGCCGGAGAGCGGCACCAGGGCCAGCGCGCCGAACATGGTGTTGCGGACCAGCTTGCGGCGCCCGAACTGGGACTCGGCGGCGCCCTGCCTGAAGTCCTCGAAGACCTGCGCCCGGACCTCGGGGGTCGCCTCGATCGGGTGCCGGTCGTCGGCCATCTCCTCGTCCGACATCAGGGTCCGCGCCCAGTGCACGGCGCCGGCGCCGATGCAGAAGAGGGCGAGGCCGAGCGTCAGGCCGAGCGCGAAGTTGAGCCCGCTGACGTGGCCGAACGGCCAGATGTAGACGATGTTGTCGATCGGGATCGCGACATAGGAGGCGATGAAGCCGATCGTGGCGAGGATCGAGACGACGAACAGCAGCGCCACGGTGCGCTCGGAGCGCTTGGCGGCCCGCTCGTCGATGTCCTGCCTGCGGTGCTCGTGCGGCGGGAGCCCCGGGTCGGCGAACGGGTCGTCCGCCGGGGCGAGTTCGCCGTGCGACGTGTGCTCGTCGTTGTTGTCGTTGTGGCTGCTCATGACTTCCTGGCCTTAGTGCTCCTGGCGCCGATCCACACGGCGACGGCGATCAGGGCACCGATGCCGAAGGTCCAGGCGAAGAGACCCTCACCGACCGGTCCGTAGCCGCCCAGCGTGAAACCGCCCTGGTTGGGCGAGTCGTTGGTGGCGACCTCGTCGAGCCAGGCGATGATGTCTCGCTTGTCCTGTTCCGTCAGCGTGGAGTTGGGGAACGAGGGCATGTTCTGCGGGCCGGTGAGCATGGCCTCGAAGATGTAGCGCGGCTCGATGTTGTGGAGGCTGGGCGCCTCCTTGCCGTTGGTCAGCGCACCGCCCCGGCCGACGAAGTTGTGGCACTGCGAGCAGTTGCTGCGGAAGAGCTCGCCACCGCGGGCGGCGTCGCCCTCCGCCGGGTCGTAGGACGACTCCTCCGGCACGCTGGGGCCGGGGCCGAGCGAGGCGATGTACGCGGCCAGCTGGTCGATCTCGGCCTGCGTGTAGACGGGGGGCTTGGCCGGGGCCTGCGGGCCCGTCTGGGCCATCGGCATCCGGCCGGTGCCGACCTGGAAGTCGACCGCGGCGGCGCCCACGCCCACCAGGCTCGGGCCGTCACTGCCGCCCTGGCCGCCCCGGCCGTGGCAACTGGAGCAGCCGACCTCGTAGAGCCGCTTGCCCTCCTCGATGGCGAGGGACTGGGCCGAAGCCTCGGCCTGGGCCTCTTCCGCGGGGGCGAGCGTGGCGTACAGCCCCCCTGTGGCCGCCAGCGCGAGGAGGAGGACGACGAACGCCGCCAGCGGATGGCGCCGTCGTACGGAGAGCTTTTTCACGGATTACCCCGGTGTCAGGATCTTCAGCGTCGGTGCGATGGTGGGAGGTGCGTCGTGCGGCGCGGCGACCGGCGCGGCTACTTGATCAGGTAGATGGTGGCGAAGAGGCCGATCCACACGACGTCGACGAAGTGCCAGTAGTACGACACGACGATGGCCGTGGTGGCCTGCTCGTGGGTGAAGCGCCGGGCGGCGTACGTCCGACCCAGGACGAGCAGGAAGGCGATCAGTCCGCCGAGGACGTGCAGTCCGTGGAACCCGGTCGTGAGGTAGAACGCCGAACCGTAGGGCCCGGAGGAGAGCGAGACGCCCTCGTGCACCAGCTCCACGTATTCGGTCACCTGGCCGCCGATGAAGATGGCCCCCATGATGAAGGTGATCACGAACCAGAACCGGAGCTTCTTCACGTCACCGCGCTCGGCGGCGAACACGCCGAGCTGACAGGTGAGGGAGGAGAGCACCAGGATCGCGGTGTTCGCCGTGGAGAACGGCACGTTGAGGATGTCGGCCTGTTCCGACCAGAACTCGTCACCCATCACCGACCGCAGGGTGAAGTACATCGCGAAGAGGGCCGCGAAGAACATCAGCTCGGAACTGAGCCAGATGACCGTTCCGACGCTGGTGACATTCGGCCTGTTGACCGAGGGGATCGCGTGCCCGGTATCTACTGCTGTTGCTGTCGCCACGCCCGTCATTATGTCGGGCGCTTTTCCGGGGGTTGTCTCGGGGGTCGGGTTCGGTGTGTCCACGCCGTCGGCCTGGGGCACGGCCCCTGCCTGAGGCCGGTTCCACGGAGTACGATCCGCGCAACGGCAACGAAGCTCGACCCGCGGAGGAACGATGGAGCGCACCGTCACGGTGCTGGTCTACAGCGACGACGTCAACACCCGCGAGCAGGTGCGGATGGCGGCGGGCCGCCGCCCGGCGGCCGACCTTCCACCCATCGAGTACCTGGAGTGCGCGACGTTGCCGGCCGTGCTGACGGCGCTCGAGCAGGGCGGCGTCGACGCCTGCGTGCTCGACGGCGAGGCGGTGCCCGCCGGCGGCATGGGGGTGTGCCGGCAGATCAAGGACGAGATCTTCGACTGCCCGCCGGTGCTGGTGCTGATCGGCCGCCCGCAGGACGCGTGGCTCGCCTCCTGGAGCCGCGCCGAGGCCGCCGTCCCGCACCCGGTGGACCCGACCGAACTGACGAACGCCCTGACGGCCCTCCTCCGAAGCGTGATGGCTGCGCCGGCCTGACCGCCCCCCTGACCGCTCGGCCCACACCCGGGCCGAGCGGCCCTCCCGCCCGGGCGAACCGTCCGGGCACAGCCCACAGCGACCACAGACCGGGCCGAGACCCGGTGTCCCAGGCGGGGCCCGGAGAACCCGGGATCGGGCGGAGCCCGAAGCCCCCGAGCCCGGCCCGCAGGAACCACGGACCGGGGCCACCCCCGGAAGGGACCCGGCACCGGTGTCCCAGGCGAAGCGTGGAGGAGCCGGGGCCCGCCAGGCCGGCACAGCCAAGGAACCACCGACCGGGGCACGCCCGGAGGACCGGGACCGGGCGGAGCCCGGCCCGCGGGAGCCACGGACCGGGGCACGCCCGGAGGAGCCGGGGGCGGGGGGCCTTCGGGGCCTTGACCCCGCCAGGGGGTTATCCCGCTGCGAGTGGAGCCAGTCGCGCCGGGGAGGCGACGCGGTCCTGTGGCTGGTAGACGCCGCCGAGGGCGCTGCCCTGCAGCCATTCCTCCCAGGAGAGGTTCCAGTCGCCGAAGCCGTTGCCGAACGGCGCCATGTCCTCGCCGAAGCCGTTGACGTGCTCCACGATGTCGCCCGGCTTGACGAGTTCGTAGAACCAGCGGGCGTTCTCCGTCGACAGGCCGGTGCAGCCGTGGCTGACGTTGTCGTAGCCCTGCGAGCCGACCGACCAGGGGGCGCCGTGCACGTACTCGCCGCTCCAGGTCAGCCTGGCGGCCCAGTAGACGGGCAGGTCGTAGGACTCGGAGGAGCCGGCCGGGATGCCGATGCTGGTGCCCGTCATCCGCACGTAGGACTCGCGGCCGAGGATGACCTTCTTGCCGCTGCGGGTGGCGAAGCCCTCCTTCCCGGTGGTGATCGGGATGGTGCGCAGTTCCTCGCCGTTGCGTGACACCGTCATGTGGTGGTTGGCGATGTCGGCGACGGCCTCGATCCGGTCGCCGGTGGTCAGTTCGAGCGCGTCGGTCTCGCCGCCGCGCAGGCCGTCCCTGATCTGGACGCCGTCGAGCGACGAGGTGACGGAGATCGTCGCGTCGGTGGGCCAGTACTCCTTGGGGCGGTAGTGGAGTTCGGTGCCGTCCACCCAGTGCCAGGCGCCCTCGACGCGCGGCTCGGAGCGCACCTCCAGCGCGCCCTCCACCTTGGCGCGCTCCGTCTTGTCGTTGATCTCCTCGCTCAGCTCGGCCGTGATCGGCTGGCCGACGCCGTAGGTGCCCGCCTCGGGCCCGAAGGTGACGTCGAGCCGCTCGGCGTCGGACTCGCTGGTGCGGAAGGTGTGTTCGCCGCGGCCCTGGGATCCGCCACCGTTCTCGGTGGAGACGCGGACGGTGTACTCGGCGCCGGCGGCCAGCGGGTCGGTGCTGCGCCAGGCGCGGCCGTCGGCGGAGAGTTCGCCGGAGACCCTGCGCCCGGCCGAGTCGGTGGCGATCACGTCGGTGATCCTGGATCCGGAGCCCTTGGTGCTGATCTTCAGCGGGTCGTCCGGGTTCACTTCGGCGCCGTCCCCCGCGGAGCCGAAGGAGAGCTGTCCGACGGCGTCGTACGGCTCGCCGGCGAGGGGATTGCCGCCGCCACCGCAGCCGGTGAGGCCCGCGATCAGCGGGGCCAGCAGCAGCGCGCACCCGAGCTGTATCCGAGGTGTGTGACTCATAGCCACAACGTAGGGAGCGGAACGCAAGGCGGCACGCCGAGTGACTGCAAACGGGTTGACCCCCGGCAGCGACGCTGCCGGGGGCCGAACGGGTCAGTGGGCGCCCGCGATCACTGCGTCTGGTTCTCGCCCCGGTAGTACTCGAAGACCCACAGCCACAGGCCGATGGCCACGAACGGCGCGGTGAAGAAGAGCAGCCACCAGCCGAAGACCGGGCCCATGAAGGCGCACACCCCGCCGGCGCCGAGCGCCAGCGGCGCCCAGCTGTGCGGGCTGAAGAAGCCCACCTCGCCGGCGTCGTCGGCGACGTCCGCCTCCTTGTTGTCCTGCGGCCCGGTGTCCACCCGGCGGGCGGTGAAGACCAGGTAGAACCCGACCATGCCCATCAGGCCGAAGGAGAGGAAGAGGGCCGTGGTGCCGACCGGCTCCTTGGACCACACGCCGTAGACGATCGCCATCACCAGCATGAAGATGGCGACCCAGCTGAAGAGCCATCCCTGGATCCTCATTCGCCGGCCTCCTTTCCGGTGAGCGCCTCGGCCTCGTGGCGGGCTTCGTTCTCCAGCTGGTCGAGCGCGGCGACCTCGGGGTGGTGCAGGTCGAACGCCGGCGACTCGGAGCGGATCCTGGGCAGGGTGAGGAAGTTGTGCCGGGGCGGCGGCGAGGAGGTGGCCCATTCGAGGGACCGGCCGTAGCCCCACGGGTCGTCCGCGTTGACCGGCGTGCCGTACTTCCAGGTCTTCCACACGTTGTAGAAGAACGGCAGCATCGAGGCGCCGAGCACGAACGAGCTGATGGTGGAGATGGTGTTGAGCGCGGTGTACCCGTCCGCCGCCAGGTAGTCGGCGTAGCGGCGCGGCATGCCCTCGGCGCCCAGCCAGTGCTGGACGAGGAAGGTGCCGTGGAAGCCGACGAACAGCGTCCAGAAGGTGATCTTGCCGAGCCGTTCGTCCAGCATCTTGCCGGTCCACTTGGGCCACCAGAAGTGGAATCCGGCGAACATCGCGAACACCACGGTGCCGAAGACCACGTAGTGGAAGTGGGCGACGACGAAATAGGTGTCGGAGATCGCGAAGTCGAGCGGCGGCGAGGCCAGGATGACGCCGGTGAGACCACCGAAGAGGAAGGTGATCAGAAAGCCGATCGACCACAGCATCGGGGTCTCGAAACTGAGCGAGCCCTTCCACATGGTGCCGATCCAGTTGAAGAACTTCACGCCGGTGGGAACCGCGATCAGGAACGTCATGAAGGAGAAGAACGGCAGCAGTACCGCGCCCGTGACGTACATGTGGTGGGCCCACACGGTGACCGAGAGGCCGGCGATCAGGATGGTCGCGGCGACCAGGCCGATGTAGCCGAAGATCGGCTTGCGGCTGAAGACCGGGATGATCTCGGAGACGATGCCGAAGAACGGCAGCGCGATGATGTACACCTCTGGATGGCCGAAGAACCAGAACAGGTGTTGCCACAGGATCGCGCCGCCGTTGGCCGCGTCGAAGATGTGGGCCCCGAAGGTCCGGTCGGCCTCCAGCGCGAAGAGCGCGGCGGCGAGCACCGGGAAGGCCAGCAGCACCAGCACGGCGGTCAGCAGCACGTTCCAGACGAAGATCGGCATCCGGAACATCGTCATGCCGGGGGCGCGCATGCAGATGATGGTGGTGATGAAGTTGACCGCGCCCATGATGGTGCCGAAGCCGGAGAGCGCCAGGCCCATGATCCACATGTCGGAGCCGACGCCGGGCGAGCGGATCGCGTCGGAGAGCGGCGAGTAGGCGAACCAGCCGAAGCCGGCGGCGCCCTGCGGGGTGAGGAAGCCGGCGACGGCGAGCAGGCTGCCGAACAGGTAGAGCCAGTAGGCCAGCATGTTCAGCCGCGGGAACGCCACGTCGGGGGCGCCGATCTGGAGCGGCATGATCCAGTTGGCGAAGCCGGCGAACAGCGGCGTCGCGAACATCAGCAGCATCACCGTGCCGTGCATGGTGAACAGCTGGTTGAACTGCTCGTTGGTGACGAGCTGGCTGCCCGGCCTGGCGAGCTCGGCCCGCATCACCAGGGCCATCACGCCGCCGATGATGAAGAAGGCGAACGAGGTGACCAGGTACAACGTGCCGATGGTCTTGTGGTCGGTGGTGGTGAGCCACTTGACCACGATGCTGCCGGGGGATTTCCGCCGGGCGGGCGGCTGGCTGCTCGGAGCCACCTGCCCGGCCGGCTGGCTCTCTTCGACGGTTGTCACGATCGGCCCTCGTTGGTCTCGGCGTTCACGGCGGCGTCGGTCTGCGGAATGCCCGCCGGGACATAGCCGGTCTGGCCGCGGTCCGCCAGGTCCTGCAGGTACTGGTCGTACTCCTCGGCGGAGACGACCTCGACGTTGAAGAGCATGCGGGAGTGGTCCTGGCCACACAGCTCCGCGCACTTGCCCATGAACACGCCTTCGCGGGTGGGGGTCACCTCGAAGGAGTTGGTGTGCCCCGGGATCGCGTCCATCTTCATCAGGAAGGGGACCACGTAGAAGGAGTGGTTGACGTCCCTGGACGTGATGATGAACTGGACGGTCTCGTTCACCGGGAGCACCAGGGTCGGCCCGGGGTTGTTGGTGTCCGGGTTCCGGTCCTGGAGGGTGCCGGACTCGTAGACGCCGTCCGCGTTCTCGGGGAAGCGCTCCTGGAAGCGGTCGGGGATGCCGGCCAGCGCCTCGTCGGTGCGGGCGTCGTTGTCGCTGGCGCCGACGGGCTCGATGTAGTTGAAGGCCCAGCTCCACTGGAAGCCGACCACGTTGATGATGTGGTCCGGCTCGTCGGAAGTCTTCAGGAGCTCGGTCTGGTCCCGGGCGGTGAAGTAGAAGAGGACCGAGACGACCACCAGCGGAACCAGCGTGTACAGGACCTCGATGGGGAGGTTGTAGCGGTTCTGCGGGGGGACCTCGACCTTGGTCCGCGACCGGCGGTGGAAGAACACGCTCCACAGGATCAGACCCCACACCAGCGCGCCGGTGACGAGCGCGGCGGCCCACGACCCCTGCCAGAGGGACAGGATCCGCGGCGCCTCCTCCGTGATTGGGGTCGGCATGCCGAGGCGGGGGAAGTCCTCGGAGGTGCAACCTGTCGCGGTTGCCAGGACCAGGCCCGCGATCAGCGCCCGCGGCAGAATCCTCCGCCGCATCGGGCGCCGCGACGAGCGGTCGGAGCCGTTGGGACTCACGTAGCGCCTTCCCGAGAGTCTCGCCCATGGTTCCGGGCTGCCGTCGCACGGAGCGGGGGCCGGCCCTGACACGGGCAGGGTTTGGATGTTTATGCGGACCAAACCCTACTCGACGCCACCTGGGCGCTCGCGAGGAGGGGGCGTTACGCGTCGCCGGGGCAGCGTCGCGGTTGTTAGCGTGCCGTGTGACCTACTTCGACGCCGCCTCCTCGCTGCCCCTGCACCCGGTCGCCAGGGAGGCGCTGCTCGCCGCGTTCGCGGACGGCTGGGCCGATCCCGCGCGCCCGCACCGGGAGGGCCGGCGGGCCAGGATGCTGTTGGACGCGGCCAGGGAGACGGCCGCCGAGGCGGTCGGCTGCCGCCCGGACGAGCTGACGTTCACCACCTCGGGGACGCGCGCCCTGCACACCGGGATCGCCGGGGCACTGGCCGGTCGGGCGCGGGTCGGCCGGCGGCTGCTGGTGTCGGCCGTCGAGCACTCGGCGGTGCTGCACGCGGCCGAGGCGCACCAGGACGCGGGCGGCACGGTCACCGAGATCGGCGTGGACGGCGGCGGCCGGGTCGAACCGGGGGCGGTCGGGGCGGCGCTGGGCGCGGGCGGGGAGCCGGCGGCGCTGGTGTGCGTGCAGTCGGCCAACCACGAGGTGGGCACGGTGCAGCCGGTGGCCGAGATCGCGGACGAGTGCCGGGCGGCCGGCGTGCCGCTGCTGGTGGACGCGGCGCAGTCGCTCGGCTGGGGGGCGGTGCCCGGCGACTGGTCGCTGCTCGCGGGCAGCGCGCACAAGTGGGGCGGTCCGGGCGGGGTGGGGCTGCTCGCGGTCCGCAAGGGCACGCGCTTCGCGCCGCGCCCGCCGGTGGACGAGCGGGAGTCGGGGCGGGCCCCCGGCTTCGAGAACATCCCGGCGATCGTGGCGGCGGCCGCCTCGCTGCGCGCGGTGCGGGCGGCGGCGGCCGAGGAGGGGGCGCGGCTGCGCGGCCTGGTCGACCGGATCAGGGCGCGGGTACCGGAGCTGGTGCCCGACGTCGCGGTGGTGGGCGACCCGGTGCGCCGGCTGCCACACGTGGTGACGTTCTCCTGCCTCTACGTGGACGGCGAGGCGCTGCTGCACGGCCTGGACCGGGCCGGGTTCGCGGTGTCCTCCGGGTCCTCGTGCACGTCGAGCACGCTGACGCCCAGCCATGTGCTGCGGGCGATGGGCGTGCTGTCGGAGGGGAACGTACGGGTCTCGCTGCCGCCGGGGACCGGGGCGGAGGAGGTGGAGCGGTTCCTTACGGTGCTGCCCGGCGTGGTGGCGGAGGTGCGGGGCCGGCTCGGCGTGTCGTCCGGGTCGACGGCACCGGAGGTGCCCGCGGTGGTGCCGACCGCCGAGGAGGTGACCGTGGACTCGCTGGGGAAGCTCTGCCCGGTGCCGGTGATCGAGCTGGCCAGGGCGATCGGCCGGGTGCCGGTGGGCGGGGTGGTGACCGTGCTCGCCGACGACGAGGCGGCTCGCCTGGACATCCCGGCGTGGTGCGCGATGCGCGGCCAGGAGTATCTGGGCGAGCCGCGGAACCACGCCTATCGGGTGCGGCGGCTGGCCTGACTAGGTCCTGTCCGGTCGATCTTTTCGGCGGCCCCGGAAAGATCGGCCGGACAGGGCCTAGACGCAATGCCGGTGACTTAGGTAGTTGTGTCTCGTTGTCTTCGGTGTGGCGAGGGTGGGGCAGGTCGGGGTGCCTGCGGGTGAGCGGTTGTCGGACCGGATCGCGATCGGGGTGCTGACGCAGGCGTTTC
>NZ_JAVREM010000105.1:0-13251 GCF_031845425.1 Streptomyces millisiae | reverse complement strand
CTTTTACGCGCTGCGCGCGGTGCACGGCCCGCCAGGGCCGAGGGCCCGCGGCGGCTGCGCCGCCGGGCCACCCGGCCCCCGGCCGCGCGAGGCCACCCGCCAAGGGCGGGTGGGTGGGCGCGGCACGGCCGCAAGGCCGGCACGGCCGCAAGGCCGGCACGGCCGCAAGGCCGGCACGGCCACAAGGCCGGCACGGCCACAAGGCCGGCACGGCCACAAGGCCGGCACGGCCACAAGGCCGGCACGGCCGCAAGGCCCGGGCACCAGGCGCGCGGAGCGCGCCGGTGGCCCGGGCCGGCGGGCCGACGGCCGACGCCAAGCGCCAGCGAAGCCGCCCCTTCGGGGCGTTCGCCCCGCCAGGGGCTAGTCGTACATGGAGTCGATCAGCGCCGCGAACTCGCCCTCCACCACCGACCGCTTCAGCTTCAGGCTCGGCGTGAGGTCGCCGTGTTCGACGTCCAGTTCCCTCGGCAGCAGGCGGAACTTCTTGACCGTCTGCCAGCCCTGGAGGCCGGAGTTCAGCTCCTGCACGTAGCCGTCGACGAGGGCGATCGTCCGCTCGTCGGCCACGACCTGCGCGTAGCCGCCGGGGATGCCGTTCTCCTTGGCCCAGCCCATGATCGCCGCCTCGTCGAGCGCGATCAGCGCCGAGCAGAACTTCCGGCCGGGGCCCACCACCAGCATCGTGGAGACGTAGGGGCAGACCGCCTTGAACCGGCCCTCTATCTCGGTGGGCGCCACGTACTTGCCGACCGACGTCTTGAAGAGGTCCTTCTTGCGGTCGGTGATCCGCAGGTAGCCGTCGTCCGACAGTTCGCCGATGTCGCCGGTGTGGAACCAGCCGTCCGCGTCGAGGACCTCGGCCGTCTGCTCGGGCAGGCCGTGGTAGCCCTGCATGATGCCGGGGCCGCGCAGCAGGATCTCCTTGTCCTCGCCGATCCGGACCTCCAGGCCGGGGAAGGCCTTGCCGACCGTGCCGGTGCGGTTGGCGAGGCCCGGGTTGAGGAAGCTGGCGGCGGCCGACTCGGTGAGGCCGTAGCCCTCGAGGATGGGGAGTCCCGCGCCCTCGAAGAAGTAGCCGATGTCGGGCGGGAGCGCCGCCGAGCCGGAGACCAGGGCCCGGACGCGGCCGCCGAAGAGCTCCCGCAGCTTGCCGTAGACCAGCCGGTCGGCCACCGCGTGCTTGGCCCGCAGGCCCGCGGGGACGGTGGCCCGGCCGGTGCGCCGCTGGTTCTCCTGGGAGACGCGGCCGTACTCCTTGGCGACGGCGGCGGCCCACTGGAAGATCCGGAAGCGGGCCGCGCCGCCGGCCCTGGCCCGCATCGCCGCGCCGTTGTAGACCCGCTCGTAGATCCGGGGCACGCCGCACACGATGGTGGGCCGCACCACCGGCAGGTTCTCGACGATCTTGTCGACCCGGCCGTCGACGACCATCACGTGGCCGATCCTGACGTGCGCGGCGAGCAGCACCTTCCCGAAGACGTGGGACAGCGGCAGCCACAGGTACTGCACGTCGTCGGCGTGCAGCATGTCGATCGCCTCGATGGTGTAGCCCATGTAGGACCAGGTGTCCTGGGCGAGCCGCACGCCCTTGGGGCGGCCGGTGGTGCCGGAGGTGTAGATCAGCGTGGCCAGGTGGTCGCGGCGTTGACCGGCGATGGTGTCCTTGACGCAGTTGGGGTGCTTCTCCAGGTGGGCCGCGCCGCGCTCGGCGAGCTCGGCGAGGGAGAGCACCCAGCCGTCCGGGTCGCCCTCGGCCGGCACCGCGTCGGCGGACTCGACGACCACCACGTGGGCGAGGTCCGGGAGCAGGGACCTGCGCTCCCTGACCTTGGCGAGCTGCGCCGCGTCCTCGGCGATCAGGACCCGGCTGCCCGAGTCGGCGAGGATGTAGGCCGTCTCGTCGGCGTTGGTCTGCGGGTAGACGGTGGTGGTCGCGGCGCCGGCGCACATGATGCCGAAGTCCGCGAGGATCCAGTCCACCCGGGTACCGGAGGCTATGGCGACCCGCTCCTCGGGCCGCACCCCGAGCGCCATGAGCCCGGCGGCGATCGCGTGCACCCGGCGGCCGGTCTCGGCCCACGTGTAGGAGTGCCAGTCGTCGGGGCCGCCGGCGGTGGGCACCGGGTAACGCAGCGCCTCCCGGTCCGGCGTGGCCTCGACGCGCTCCTGGAAGATGTGGGCCACGGACGGCGGGCGCTTGTCGATCGGGAGCTCTTTCTCGGTCACAGACTTCCTCCGGGTGCCACGCTGCAACGGGGTGACCCACCAGTAACTAACGGGTGGCGATCAGACTAAGGGCCCGCACGCCCGGGCGTAAGGGGACTATTTCTTGTTCTTTCCCTCGCCGCCCTCCGAATCGGAGGAAAGCGCGGCGATGAACGCCTCCTGCGGCACCTCGACGCGGCCCACCATCTTCATCCGCTTCTTGCCTTCCTTCTGCTTCTCCAGCAGCTTCCGCTTCCGCGAGATGTCACCGCCGTAGCACTTGGAGAGCACGTCCTTGCGGATGGCACGGACCGTCTCGCGGGCGATGACGCGGGAGCCGATGGCGGCCTGGATCGGCACCTCGAACTGCTGGCGCGGAATGAGCTCGCGCAGCTTGGCCGCCATCTTCACGCCGTACGCGTACGCCTTGTCCTTGTGGACGATCGCGGAGAACGCGTCGACCTTGTCGCCGTGCAGCAGGATGTCGACCTTGACGAGGGCGGCGGCCTCCTCGCCGACGGGCTCGTAGTCGAGGGAGGCGTAGCCGCGGGTCTTGGACTTCAGGGCGTCGAAGAAGTCGAAGACGATCTCGGCGAGCGGCAGCGTGTAGCGCAGCTCGACGCGGTCCTCGGAGAGGTAGTCCATGCCCTGCATGGAGCCGCGCCTGGTCTGGCAGAGCTCCATGATGGCGCCGATGAACTCGCTGGGGGCGATGAGCGTGGCGCGCACCACCGGCTCGCGGACCTCGTCGATCTTGCCGGTGGGGAACTCGCTGGGGTTGGTGACGGTGTGCTCGGAGCGGTCCTCCATGGTCACCTGGTAGACGACGTTGGGCGCGGTGGCGATCAGGTCGAGGCCGAACTCGCGCTCCAGGCGCTCCCTGATCACCTCCAGGTGGAGCAGGCCGAGGAAGCCGACGCGGAAACCGAAGCCGAGGGCGGCCGAGGTCTCGGGCTCGTAGACCAGCGCGGCGTCGTTGAGCTGGAGCTTCTCCAGGGCGTCGCGCAGCGCCGGGTACTCGGAGCCGTCGATCGGGTAGAGCCCGGAGAACACCATGGGCTTGGGGTCCTTGTAGCCGCCGAGCGGCTCGGTGGCGCCGTTGCGCTGCTGGGTGACGGTGTCGCCGACCTTGGACTGGCGGACGTCCTTCACTCCGGTGATGAGGTAGCCGACCTCGCCGACCGCGAGGCCGTCGGCCGGGGTCATCTCGGGCGAGTTGACGCCGATCTCCAGCAGCTCGTGGGTGGCGCCGGTGGACATCATCTGGATGCGCTCGCGCTTGCCGAGCCGGCCGTCGACGACCTTCACGTAGGTGACGACGCCGCGGTAGGCGTCGTAGACCGAGTCGAAGATCATCGCGCGGGCCGGGGCGTCGGCGACGCCGACGGGCGCGGGGACCTGGCGGACCACCTCGTCGAGGAGCGTCTCGACGCCCTCGCCGGTCTTGGCGGAGACCCGCAGCACGTCGCCCGGGTCGCAGCCGATGAGGTGGGCGAGCTCGGCGGCGAACTTCTCGGGCTGGGCGGCCGGCAGGTCGATCTTGTTGAGCACCGGGATGATGGTGAGGTCGTTCTCCATGGCCAGGTAGAGGTTGGCCAGGGTCTGCGCCTCGATGCCCTGGGCGGCGTCGACCAGCAGGACGCAGCCCTCGCAGGCGGCGAGGGAGCGGGAGACCTCGTAGGTGAAGTCGACGTGGCCCGGGGTGTCGATCATGTTGAGCACGTGGGCCGTGCCGTCGTGCTCCCAGGGCATGCGGACCGCCTGGGACTTGATCGTGATGCCGCGCTCGCGCTCGATGTCCATGCGGTCCAGGTACTGGGCGCGCATCTGCCGCTGCTCGACCACCCCGGTCAGCTGGAGCATCCGGTCGGCGAGCGTCGACTTGCCGTGGTCGATATGCGCGATGATGCAGAAGTTGCGGATGAGAGCCGGGTCGGTGCGGCTGGGCTCCGGCGCGTTCGAAGAGATCGCGGGCACGCGGGGTCCTGTCGGGTCATGGCGGCGGTTCGTAGGGTCGCCCCCATGGTCCCATGCGTGGGCGGCTGGTACGGATTGGGAGCCCGCCGGGGGCCGCTGGTACCCTGGGCCGCTGGTGTGCGGGATCCCTCCGGGCTCGACCGGCACCGCATCGAAATCAACGTCGAACCTGCAAAGGCTCACATTCGTGGCGAACATCAAGTCCCAGATCAAGCGGATCAAGACCAACGAGAAGGCGCGGCTGCGCAACCAGGCCGTCAAGTCCGAGGTGAAGACCGCCATCCGCAAGGCGCGCGAGGCCGTGGCCGCGGGTGACTACGAGCAGGCCGAGGCCGCCCGCCGGGTCGCCGCGCGCAAGCTCGACAAGGCCGTCAGCAAGGGTGTGCTGCACCGCAACAACGCGGCCAACAAGAAGTCCGCGCTGGCCTCCCAGGTCAACGCGCTCCAGGGCTGACCCACCGGCTCACCGCCACCGGTCACGTCGAGCGGCCCCTCTCTCCGCTCCGGCCGGCTGGCGCGCACCAGGCACCGCGCTGATCCCAGACGTTCGCCACGCGGGTGCGGTGCCTCTTCGAACGATCGCCAGGGCCCCGAGCCCGCCCCTTCCCCGGGGCGGATCGGGGCCCTGACGCTTGCCGCTACCGGGAGCGGGCGGCGCCGGCGATGGCGACCACGGCCTTCTCCAGCGCGTACCCGGGGTCGTAGCCGCCGCCCTTGACCGCCGCGTCGGCGTCGGCGACGGCCCGCAGCGCCACGGCCACGCCCTCGGCCGACCAGCCGCGCATCTGCTGCCGGACCCGGTCGATCTTCCACGGCGGCATGCCGAGCTCGCGCGCCAGGTCACCGGGGCGCATCCCGCTCGGCGCGGACGCCAGCTTGCCGATCGACCGGACGCCCTGCGCCAGGGCGCTGGTGACCAGCACCGGCGCCACCCCGGTGGCCAGCGCCCAGCGCAGCGCCTCCAGGGCCTCGGCGGTGCGGCCCTCGACGGCGCGGTCGGCGACGGTGAAGCTGGACGCCTCGGCGCGGCCCGTGTAGTAGCGGCCGACGACCTCCTCGTCGATGGCGCCCTCGACGTCGGCGGCCAACTGGGCGCAGGCGGAGGCCAGCTCGCGCAGGTCGCTGCCGATGGCGTCCACCAGGGCCTGGCAGGCGCCGGGGGTGGCGCTGCGGCCGGCGGCGCGGAACTCGCCGCGCACGAACGCCAGCCGGTCGGCCGGCTTGGTCATCTTGGGGCAGGCGACCTCCCGCGCCCCGGCTTTGCGGGCCGCGTCCAGCAGGCCCTTACCCTTGGCGCCGCCGGCGTGCAGCAGGACGAGGGTGATCTCCTCGGCGGGGGCGGCCAGGTAGGCCCTGACGTCCTTGACGGTGTCGGCGCCCAGGTCCTGGGCCTGGCGGACCACGACGACCTTGCGCTCGGCGAACAGCGAGGGGCTGGTGAGCTCGGCCAGGGTGCCGGGCTGGAGCTCGCCGGGCGCCAGGTCCCGCACGTCGGTGTCCGGGTCGGAGGCGCGCGCGGCGGCCACCACCTGCTGGACGGCGCGGTCCAGCAGCAGCTCCTCCTGGCCCACCGCGAGGGTGACCGGGGCGAGCGGATCGTCGGCCTTGGTGGATCTGGCTGCCATGCGCCCCAGCATCCCACGCGGGTCCGACAGCGATCCGCGGGCCGGGCACAATGGCCCGATGCGACATGTGCTGGTGCTGCCGGACCGGGACGCCGCCGAGGAGGTGGCCGCCGAGCTGGCCGAACGCCTGGACCTCCCCGAGGAACCCCGCCCGGTCCGCGAGGCCCTGGCGGGCGAGGACGACGCCGAGGACGCCCAGTGGCTGGTGGTCCTCGAGGACGCCGCCCCCCACTGGGACCTACCGGCGCTCGCGGCACTCGCCGAGGCGCACGACGGCTGGCTGGAGCGGACCTAGGACCGACGCCCGACGCGGGACGGCACCTGGTTGGTGTGACGCGGCGGCCGCTCCCGGTGGGGGTCAGGGGGTGAGCAGCGGGGCGATGCCGTCGAGCAGGCGTTGGAGGGCGAACTCGAAGAGCCGGTCGAGGTCGGCGGCGTCGTCGGGGATCTGTTCGAGGGCCGCCAGGCGGGGAAAGCGTCGGCCGTCCTGTGGCCGGAGCGCGGCGGGGGCGACGCTGGCGCGCCAGTGGGCGAGCGTCGGGCCCTCGCCGCGCGCCGACTCGATCTCGCTGACCCGGAGCAGGCCGAGCCCCTGCACCTGTCCCAGCACGCTCTGGGCGATCCAGTGCACCGTGAGCGGGTCGAGGCCGTGGCCGTCCAGGGCGGCCATGGCGCGCTCGACCCCGGCCAGCACGCTCGGCACCAGCGGCGGCTGCACGGAGGCCAGGACCTGGAGGGCCCAGGGGTGCCGGGTGTACAGGGCCCACTCGGCGCGGGCGACGCGTTCCAACTCGGCGCGCCAGTCGCCTGGTCGCCGCTCCGGGGTGCCACTGGCGGCGTAGACGGCCTCGACCATCAGCTCGATCAGCGTGTCCTTGCCGTCGACGTGGTGGTACAGCGCCATCGCGCCGACCCCACAGGCCTCGGCCACGCGGCGCATGGACAGCGCGTCGAGACCCTCGGCGTCGGCGATCCGGACGGCGGCCCGCACGATGGCGTCCACGGTCAGGCCGCCGCCGGTCCGGGGCGGCACGGGCTCGGTCTCCGGCTCTGCCCGGGCCGCCTGCCGGGCCCGGTAGGCGCGGGCCTGGCAGGAACGGGAGCAGTAGCGGGGCGCGCGGCCTCGCGACTGCCGGGCGAACTCGCGCCCGCACTGGACACAGATCGGCATGGCGACCCCTTTTCGTCACGGTCTCCTGGTGTGACGAAAAGGTATCACGAGGCGAGGCACGATCCGGCCGTCGTTCCGCAATAGCTCCTGCTCAACAGGGACTTTGCCCGAGAATCGCGGCAGGACTGGATCCGGATTCGGCGTCGACTTTATGCTGTACGGAATAGGGTGTGTCCCGGACTCGAAGGAGCGCGCGATGACCGACGCCTTACCGCCCCCCGCACCGTTTCCCACCACCCGTGTCGACCCGCTTGACCCGCCCCCGGAGTTGGGACGGTTACGGGAGAGCCACCCGGTCAGCAGGCTGGCCCACCCGGACGGCTCGACCGGCTGGTTGGTGACCGGGCACGCGCTGGTGCGCCAGGTGCTGGCGGACCCGCGGTTCAGCTCGCGGACCGAGCTGCTGCGCTCCCCGGTCCGCGTCGACCCGCACGAGCCGGCCCCGCCGGGCATGTTCATCGGCATGGACGAGCCCGAGCACGCCCGCTACCGGAAGCTGCTCACCGGCCAGTTCACCGTGCGCCGCACCCGGGCGCTCGCCGCGCGGATCGAGCGGATCGTCGGAGACCGCCTGGACGCGATCGAGGCGGCCGGCCCGCCCGCCGACCTGGTACGCGCCTTCGCGCTGCCGGTGCCCTCGCTGGTGATCTGCGAACTCCTCGGCGTGCCCTACGACTTCCACGAGGACTTCCAGCGCTGGACCACGGCCATGGTCAGCACCGCGAGCAGCCCCGAGGAATCGCGGGCGGCCGAAGAGGCGCTGACCGCGTTCCTCGCCGACATCGTGGCCGCCAAGCGGACCACGCCGACCGACGACCTGCTCGGCGGGGTGATCGCCGCGGGCGGGCTGACCGACGAGGAGGCGGTGGGCATCGCGATGCTCCTGCTGGTCGCCGGGCACGAGACCACCTCCGGCATGCTGAGCCTCGGCACCTTCGCGCTGCTGCGGCACCCGGACCAACTCGCCCTGCTCCGCGCGGACCCCACCCTCGTCGACGGCGCGATCGAGGAACTGCTGCGGTATCTGAGCATCACCCAGTTCGAGGTGGCGGCGCGCACCGCGCTGGTGGACGTCGAGCTCGGCGGCCGGCTGATCCGGGCCGGTGAGCCCGTCACCCTGTCCATCCCCGCCGCCAACCGCGACCCGGCGGTCTTCGCCGACCCCGACGACCTGGACATCACCCGCTCCCCCAACGGTCACGTCGCCTTCGGTCACGGCGCGCACGCCTGCCTCGGGCAGCAACTGGCCCGCGCCGAGCTGCGCGTCGCCCTCCCCGCCCTGCTGCGCCGCTTCCCGCGGCTGCGTCTCGCGGTGGCGCCGGAGGAGGTGCCGCTCCGGCACCGGATGCCGATCTACGGCGCGCACCGGCTGCCCGTCACCTGGTAGCACCCGAAAGGAGGACCACGGACATGACCCGCATCCGCGTCGAGGCGGACCAGAGCCGCTGCGTCAGCACCGGCATGTGCGCCCTGCTCGCCCCCGAACTCTTCGACCAGAGCGAGCGGGACGGCACGGTACGCGTCCGCACCCCGGCACCGGACGACGGGCAGCGCGCGGCCGCGGCGGAGGCCGCGGCGCGCTGCCCGGCCGGCGCCATCCGGATCAGCGGCGGCTGAGATCTCGGCCGTCATGACAGACCTCGGCGGGCGGTGGCGCGCGGTCCTTCGGGGGTGTCGGCGACGGCCACCGCGCCGTGCAGGTCGGTCCGCAGCACGGTGACGCCGGCCGCCGCCAGGGCGGTGAGGGTGCGGGGGGCGGGGTGGCCGTAGGAGTTGTCCGCGCCGGCGGAGACCAGCGCGAGGTCCGGACTCAACCGGTCGAGAAGCGGCTGGTGCTGGTAGGCCGAGCCGTGATGGGCGACCTTGAGCACGTCGACCGCCGTCAGCTCCGGGTGCGCCGCCAACAACGCCTGCTGCGCCGGGGGTTCGAGGTCACCGGGCAGGAAGACGGTCAGCTCCCCGACCCGCGCCAGCAGGGTGACACTGGCGTCGTTGGCCGCCAGGCCGGCCGGGTCCCCCGGGGGCCACAGCACCCGCCAGGCCAGGTCGGGCCCCGCCGTGCCGGCCTGTCCCGGCACCACGGGGCTGACCGGGACGCCCGCCTCGGTCGCGGTCCTGTCGACGAACTCGGCCTGCTCCCGCTCCTCCCGCACGGTCGTCGTCCACACGGCGTCGACCCGCCGCCCCGCCAACACCCCCGGCAGCCCCGCCACATGATCGGCATGGAAATGGCTGAGCACCAGCAGCGGGACATGGGTGACCCCGAGGTCCCGCAGGCAGCGGTCGACGGCGGCCGGTTCCGGGCCGGCGTCGACGACCAGCGCGCTGTCCCCGCCGGCCGCCAGCACCAGGGCGTCGCCCTGGCCCACGTCGCAGGCGACCAGGCGCCAGCCGGGCGGCGGCCAGCCGGTGAGGACGCGGGGCAGCGGCGCCGGGCGGACCACGGCGACGAGCAGCAGCAGGGCGCAGAGCGCGGCGGGCCAGGGGCCGCGCGGCAGCCGGCGGGCCAGCACGAGCGCGGCCAGCGTGACCGCGGCCAGCAGGGCGGCGCCCCACCAGCCGGCCGGCCAGCCCAGCTCGGCGCCGGGCAGCCGGGCGCCGGTCCTGGCCACCCAGGCGATCCACCGGGCCGGCCAACTCGCCAGCCAGGCCAGTGCGCCGGCCGCAGCAGCGGAGAGCGGGGCGACGGCGAGCGCGGCCCAGCCGAGCACGGTGACCGGGGCGACGGCGACGCCGGCCAGCAGGTTGCACGGGATGGCGACCAGGCTGGTGCTCGCGGCGAAGACCGTGATCACCGGGGCGCACACGACGTGGGCGGCGGCCGAGGCGGCGAGGCCCTCGGCGAGCGCGGCCGGTGTCCGGCGGGCGCGCAGCGCCGCGCTCCAGCGCGGCGCGACGGTGAGCAGGGCGCCGGTGGCGAGGACGGACAGCAGGAAGCCGAACGACCTCGACAGGGTGGGCTCGTGGAGGATCAGCAGCAGCACGGCGCCGGCGAGCGCGGGCAGCAGCGAACGGGTGCGCCCGGTGGCCAGGGCGAGCAGCGCGATGCCGGCGCAGGCGGCGGCGCGCAGCACGCTCGGGTCGGGGCGGCAGACGAGCACGAAGCCGAGGACGAGGCCGCCGCCCAGGACGGCGGTGAGGCGCAGCGGAATGCCGAGCCGGGCGGCCAGGCCACCGCGCTCGGCCAGGGAGGCGGTGCCGAGCCGGCCGACCAGCACGCCGAGGACGATCGCCACCTGACTGCCGGAGACCACGATCAGGTGGGTGAGGCCGGTGGCGGCCACCGCCTCCTCGAGATCGGGCGCCAGGGCCGCGTCGTCGCCGATGACCAGGGCCGGGAGCAGGGCGGCGGCGTCGCCCGGCAGCCCGGCGGCGGCCTCCCGCAGACCGTCCCTGAGCCCGGCGGCGGCACGCTGCGCCGCGCTCGGCCCGCCGACGACGGCGGGCTCACCCGCCTCGGAGACCCGCAGCACCGCGGCGAACTCGGCGGCGCGCCCGGGCATCGGGCGGTCGGCCAGCGCGGTCAGGCGCAGCCGGGTGGAGGGCAGCAACTCCAGCCAGTCGGCGGCCCGCTCGGCTCGGACCACGACCAGGACCGGGGCGCGGACGGCGTGTTCCGCGCCGCCCTCGACATGGACCCGGGTGGCCTCGGCGGCGAACAGCACGGGCCGCTGCTCGTCGGCCGCCGCGCCCGGCCGGGCGGCGGCCCGGCGCGGGTCCTCCGTGAGCTCGGCCTCGACGGTGACGGACCGGCCGGCGAGCGCCGGCCAGGGGGCGGCACGGAGGGTGGCCACGTGCAGCCCGGCCACGCTGCCGCCGGCCGCCGCGCAGAGCAACGCCAGGGCGACGGCGGCGGTCAGCGACCCGCGCCGGCGCCGGGCGCGCCGCCCGCGCCACAGCAGGGCGCAGGCCAGCAGGCAGCAGCCGGCCACGCCGAGGGCGGTGGCGCGGCCGCCGGCGCCGAGGGCGAGCGCGGCGGCCGCCCAGGCGGCGCAGGCCGGGCCGATCAGCCGCAGGTCGGTCGGGGCCGCCCGCCGCGCGTGGGGGTGGGAGGCGCCGAGCCGCCCGCCGGTGGCGGCGTGCACCGGGTGCCGGCGGGCGGCGGCCTCAGAGCGTGACACGGTCCCTCAGATCGGCCAGCCGCCGGTCCCCGATGCCGGAGACCTCGCCCAACTGCTCGATGGTGGTGAACCCGCCGTTGCTCTCCCGGTAGGCGATGAGGCGCTCGGCGAGCACCGGCCCGATGCCCGGCAGCTCCTGGAGCTGCTCGGGGGTGGCGGAGTTGATGCTGACCTTGCCGCCGGCGGCCGGGGACGGGCCGGCGGCGGGCGCCGCCTGTGGGGCGCCGACCAGGATCTGCTCGCCGTCCACCAGCGGCCTGGCCCGGTTGAGCCCCTCGGTGTCGGCGCCCGGCGCGCTGCCGCCGGCCGCCTCGATGGCGTCGGCCACCCGGGAGCCGGCGGGCAGCGAGTAGATCCCCGGCTCGGCCACGTCCCCGGCGACGTCGACCACCAGGGGCGCGGCGCTCGGCGAGGGCACCGCGACCGCCGCCGACGACTCGTCGGGAGCGGCCGGGGGCTCGGCGGTGGCGACGGTGACGGACTGCGGGCGGCCGGTCCAGAAGTGGTGGACGGCGAAGCCCGCCGCGACCAGCAGCAGCACGCCGAGCGCGGCCAACGCCCGCGGTTCGAGCCCGCAGCGGCCCCGCAGCCACAGCGGCCACCGCTCCCCGACGGCGAGCCGCGCCCGCCGCCAGGCCGCGAGCCGCTCGCCGGGCGCCACGTCGCGGGGCGGCGGGTCGTCGGGTGGCGGGCCGTCGGGTGGCACGTCGTCGGCGCGGGCTCGCGGCACCACCCGCCAGCCCTGCGCCGGCACCGTCAACGGCCCTGTCGCCCAGGTCAGTTCGGGCGAGAACAGCGCCTCGGCCCGCGCCCGCAGCGCGGCCTGCCGCTGGGCCCGCTTGCGCCCCGGGCCACTGCGGCCACCGTCGCCAGGGCCTCGTCCCGCCGCCGGGCCTCCGGTCCGCGCCGTCCGTCTGTTTCTCGTCTCCATGTGCCGGACGGTAGAGCCGATTTCTGGGGCACGGGGGAAGGCGGCGGATTCCTGTGGACGACCGGGATGTTGTGGATAACTCGGTCACTCGTGTGGGTTAGCGAGGGGCGACCACCGCGCCGAGCAGTCCGGGTCCGGTGTGCGCGCCCAACACCGCGCCCACCTCGCTGACATGCATCTCCACCAGCCCGGGCAGCCGCTGCCGCAGCCGCTCGGCCAGCGCCGCCGCCCGGTCACCCGCCGCCAGGTGGTGAACGGCCACGTCCACGGGCCCGCTGCCCGCGTGCTCGACCGCCAACTCCTCGAGCCGCGCTATGGCGCGCGAGGCGGTGCGCACCTTCTCCGTCAACTCGATGCGGCCGTCGGCCAGTTCGAGCAGCGGCTTGACGGCGAGCGCGGAGCCGAGCAGCGCCTGCGCGGTGCCGATCCGGCCGCCGCGACGCAGGTGTTCCAGGGTGTCCACGTAGAAGTAGGCGCGGATCGCCTCGGCGCGCTTGCGCGCGCACGCCACGGCCTCGTCGAGGGACGCGCCGGTGGCCGCCGCCTCGGCGGCGGTCAGCACGCAGAAGCCGAGCGCCATGGCGACCACCCCGCTGTCCACCACTCGCACCGGGATCGGCGACTCGCGGGCGGCGAGCAGCGCCGCGTCGTGGGTGCCGGAGATCTCGGCGGACAGGTGCAGCGAGACGACGCCCTCGGCGCCGGCGTCGGCCGCGGCGCGGTAGGCGGCGGCGAAGGTCTCCGGGCTCGGCCGGGAGGTCGTCACGGGCCGCCGCTGCTGGAGCGCCTCGGTGAGCCGCCGCGTCGAGGTCTCGGTGCCGTCCTCCAGCGCCTCGTCGGCGAGCACGACGGTCAGGGGCACGACGGTGATGTAGTGGCGGACGACCGCCGCGGGTGGCAGATAGGCGGTGGAATCCGTGACGATGGCGACAGAGCGGGGCATAGACGCGAGCGTACCGGCCCTGGCGGGCCGGAAGGTCACCACGGTCTTGAGGGCGGCGGCCTCCGCGGCCGGCGCTGCGCGCCGGGCTTTTCCCCCACCCACCCGCCCTTTTCGCGCGCTGCGCGCGGGGACGGCCCTGCGGGCCGGGCCTGCGGCGGCTGCGCCGCGCGGTACCCGAGCGCTCCGCGCCGGGGGTTACGCCCACCCACCCGCCCTTTCACGCGCTCCGCGCGAGGGGGCGGCTGCGCCGCCCCCTCGCGCGGAGCGCGTGAAAG
>NZ_JAVREM010000104.1:0-13304 GCF_031845425.1 Streptomyces millisiae | reverse complement strand
GGTGGGTGGGGGAAACAGGCCCCGGTCTACTTCAGGAGGCGGGAGAGGCGGCGGTCGGCGAGGGGTTTGCCGTCGGTCTGGCATGTGGCGCAGTACTGGAGCGACGAGTCGCTGAAGGACACCTCGCGGATGGTGTCCCCGCACACCGGGCACGGCTCGCCGGTGCGGCCGTGGACCCGTAGGCCGCTCTTCTTCTCGGCCTTGAGGCGGCCGGCCGCCAGTCCTGACGCGCGGTCGACGGCCGCGCGCAGCGTGTCGGTGAGGGCCGCGTGCAGGGCGGCGACCTCCGTCTCGTCGAGGCGGGCGGCCAGCCGGTAGGGGGACATGCGGGCGGCGTGCAGGATCTCGTCCGAGTACGCGTTGCCGATGCCGGCCAGCACGGACTGGTCGCGCAGGACGCCCTTGAGCCGGCGGTTCTCGTCGCGGAGCAGGGCGGCGAGCGCGGCGGGCGTGAAGTCGGGGGCGAGCGGGTCGGGGCCGAGGCGGGCGACGCCGGGGACCTCGGCCGGGTCGCGGACGCAGTAGACGGCGAGCCGCTTCTGGGTGCCGGCCTCCGTGAGGTCGAAGCCGGCGCCCTCGGGGGTGTCGAGCGCGACGCGGAGGGCGAGCGGACCCTTGCCGGGGCGCGGCGGGGTGGCCGGGAGGTGGTCCTGCCAGCGCAGCCAGCCGGCGCGTGCGAGGTGGATGACGAGGTGCAGCTCGCCGACCGTGAGGTCGAGGAACTTGCCATGCCTGGACACCGCCGTCACCGGTTGGCCCTCGACGGCGGTGAGCGGCGGGTCGTAGGTCTTCAGGACGTGGAAGGCGACCGGCATCGCGCGGCGGACCCGGTGGCCCACGGCTGAGCCGGTCAGGAAGTCGCGCAGTGCCTCGACCTCGGGGAGTTCGGGCATGCCTCCCAGCGTAGGCCAGCGTGGGACAAACCGAACGGGCCTACGGCTGCATGGGGCCCGGGACGTCGGCGCGGTCGTCGTCGGCGTCGCGCTGCTCCTCCAGGGTGTCCAGGTAGAGCAGGGCGACCGTCAGGTCCTCCGGGGTGAGCTGGCCGTCGGCCGGGTCGGGCGGGTTGAGGGAGAGTGCGGAGCCACCGGTGAGGGCCAGGCGCAGCGGGAGGGAGCCGGCGTCGGGGCCGGCGAGCTGGCCGAGGTCGAAGGTGGCGGCGGTGAGCACGCCGTTGCGGATCTCCAGGCGGGTCTCGACGGGCCCGGTGGCGTCGGAGGCGTCGGAGGCGTCGGAGGGGGCCGGGTCGACCAGCGGCGGGAGGCCGAACCGCTCGGTCTGGGCGGTGAGCAGCGCGAGCAGCGGGGCCAGGGCGCGGCGCGCGTCGTCGGCGGCCATGGTGACGGTGACGAGCTCGGCGCCGCGCGCCTCGCCCGAGGAGCTGAGCGTGGCGTCGGAGCGCAGCGTGGTCTCCAGGGCCTCGACGAACCCCCACTGGGCCTCGGGCGTCAGCAGCTCGCCGCCGTCGACGAGGGCGCCGGCCATCCGCTCGGAGGCGTCGGCGCTGATGCCGTCGGCGCCGCCCTCGCTGAGCGCGGCCGCGTAGTCGGGGTAGCGGTCGGGGTCGATCTCGACCCAGTTGCCGGCCAGCGCGTTGCGGGCGGCGGTGAGCGAGTCGGGGAGCTGGGCGGCGTCCTCCTCCAGGCGCTGGGCGCGGGCGACGGCCGCCTCGCCGGCGTCGTAGACGTCGTCCACGACGGCCTGGGCGCCGAGCCGCACGTAGGTGTGATCCCCTATGTTCTTCACGCCCGCCACGTCCCGGCCGCCGAAGTTGACGGTCATGGCGCCGTCCAACGGGTCGTCGGGGTCGAGGTCCCGCATCTGGGTCTCGCGCTCCGGGTCGCCGACCGCGACGGTGAGCTCCAGGTCGGCCAGCAGCCTCGCCTGGTCGGCGGACGGTTGGCGGTGGCCGCCGTCCCGCGCGGCCGCGCGCTGCAGGTAGGCGTAGACCTCCTCCGGGGTCGCCTCCAGGGTGGCGCCGACCGTCAGCGCCTCCCAGGAGAGCAGCTCGTCGGCGGCGTCCGAGACCTCGAGACCGGCGCGCGCCTGCTGTATCACCTGGCAGGCGCCGGTGGTGGCGGTGAGCAGCGCGGCGCCGCCGAGGGCGGCGAGCCGCGTGAGGAGCGGTCGGTTGCTCGGGCGGGTACTGATGGCTCACTCCTGGTCGGTGGGGGCGGTGTCGAGGACACCCGGCGGCTCGTCCCGCGTCACGGGGACGCGGCACCAGTCTCCACGGGCAACGATCGAGCCCCACGTCGGAGTGCCCCCTGTGGCCGAGGCGTCACCGTCCGGTAAGCCGCTTGTTAGCTAACGGTCGCCGCCGCGTCCGTCAGTGGCGGCGTCTAGCCTTTCGGTATGGAGGAACCCCAGCGCGAGCCGTGGATCGTCGGTGTCTCGGGCGCCTCGGGAACGCCCTACGCGGCCGCGGTGCTGCGGGCGCTGCTGGCGGCCGGCGAGTCGGTGGACCTGGTGGTCAGCCGGGCGGCGCGGCTGACGCTGCTCGACGAGACGGGCGTGTCGTTCCGGGACGGGCACTGGCGGGACGACCTGCGGAGCTGGCTGGCGCGCGGGGCGGACGGCAAGCCGGACACGTATCTGGCCGCGTTGCCCGACCTGTCGGGGGACGTGGTGCGGTGCTGGCGTCCCGGGGACCTGGCGGCGGGTCCCTCGTCCGGCTCGTACCGGGCGCGGGGGATGCTGGTCGTGCCGGCCTCGACGGCGGCGGTGGCCGGGGTGGCGCTCGGCCTGTCGAAGGACCTGTTGCAGCGGGCCGCCTCGGTCACGCTCAAGGAGCGGCGGCCGCTGGTGGTGGTGGTGCGGGAGACGCCGCTCGCCGGGCAGACGCTGCGGCAGCTGGTGGCCCTGGACGAGGCGGGAGCGGTGGTGCTGCCGGCGTCACCCGCGTTCTACGCCGGGGCGAGCCACATCCAGGACGTGGTGGACTTCGTGGCCGGCCGGGCGCTGGACGCGGCGGGGGTGGCGCACGACCTGTACCGGCGGTGGCGTGGGGAGCTGGGGGGTGGCGCCGCTCGTTCGGCCCACCACTCGTAGGTGGCCAGGGGCGAATGCCTTAGATTCGTCTGTGCAATCGACCAGGGGACGAGGAAGGCTCTGTGACGATGGACGCGGTGGACAGGCAGCTCATCCAGGCCCTTCGGGAGAACGGCCGGGCGTCCTACGCCGAGCTCGGCCGTCTGGTGGGCCTCTCGGGGCCCAGCGTCACCGACCGGATCAACCGCCTGGAGGCGGCCGGCGTCATCACCGGCTACCGGGCCACGGTGGACGCCCGCTCGCTCGGGCTCGGCGTCACCGCGCTGATCGGCATCCAGCTGTCGGACTCGGTGGACCACGAGGAGGTCGCGGGCCGGCTGCGGGAGTTGGCCGAGATCGAGGACTGCTGGTTCATCGCCGGGGACGACTCGTTCATGCTGAAGGTCCGCGCCACCGACGTGGACGGTCTGGAGCGCACCATCCGCCGGCTCTCCTCCACCAAGGGCGTCTCGCGCACCAGGACCACCATCGTGCTGTCCACCAAGTGGGAGAACCGGGTCGGCGACCTGCCCGACGGGGTGCGGGCGTAGTCTCGTCGTTGTCCGGCGGTCGCCCGCCGGCGGCCGGCACGGTGGCGAGAGGGAGGCGCGGCGCATGGACGCGGGGCTCAAGCGGGATCTCGAGGAGAAGGTGCGCTCCGGGGAGCGGCTTTCCCGGGAGGACGGCATCGCGCTCTACGAGTCCGACGACCTGGCGTGGCTGGGCGGCCTCGCGCACGAGGTGCGGACCAGGAAGAACGGCGACGTCGTCTACTTCAACGTCAACCGCCACCTCAACATGACCAACGTGTGCACGGCCTCGTGCGCCTACTGCTCGTTCCAGCGCAAGCCGGGCGAGAAGGACGCGTACACGATGCGCATCGAGGAGGCCGTGCGCCTCGCCAAGGCGATGGAGAACGACCAGCTCACCGAGTTGCACATCGTCAACGGCCTGCACCCGACGCTGCCCTGGCGGTACTACCCGCGTTCGCTGCGCGCCCTCAAGGAGGCGCTGCCCGAGTCGGTGCAGCTCAAGGCGTTCACCGCGACCGAGATCCACCACTTCGAGACCATCTCGGGGCTGCCGGCGTCCGAGATCCTCGATGAGTTGATCGACGCCGGTCTGGAGTCGCTGACCGGCGGCGGCGCGGAGATCTTCGACTGGGAGGTCAGGCAGCACATCGTCGACCACAGGACCCACTGGGAGGACTGGTCGCGGATCCACCGCCTGGCGCACTCCAAGGGCCTCAAGACGCCCTGCACCATGCTCTACGGCCACATCGAGGAGCGCCGGCACCGGGTGGACCACGTGCTGCGGCTGCGCGAACTGCAGGACGAGACCGGCGGCTTCCAGGTCTTCATCCCGCTCCGCTACCAGCACGACTTCGTCGACATGAAGGACGGCAAGATCCGCAACCGGCTCCAGGCCAGGACCACCATGGCCACGGGCGCGGAGGCGCTGCGTACCTTCGCGGTCTCCCGGCTGCTGTTCGACAACGTGCCGCACGTCAAGGTGTTCTGGGTGATGCACGGGATCCAGACCGCCCAGCTGGCGCTGCAGCACGGCGCGGACGACATGGACGGCTCGGTCGTCGAGTACAAGATCACCCACGACGCGGACAACTTCGGCACCCCCGACAAGCTGACCAGGGACGACCTGCTGGAGCTGATCAGGGACGCCGGCTTCCGCCCGGTGGAGCGCAACACGCGGTACGAGGTGCTGCGCGAGTACGAGGGTCCCGACCCGGACCGTCGTGAGTCGCCCCAGCCGATGCGGGTGTGAGCGGCGTCGCCATGCGGTTGCGGTTCGTGCTCGACCCGGCGGTCACGGCGGAGCTCCGGGAGGGGCTCGCGGAGCTGTGGGCCGACGTCACCAACGCCGGCGGGGCGGTCGGCTTCGTGCCGCCGGTGACGACGGCCGACGTGACGCCGGCGCTGCGGCAGCACCTGGTGGGGATGGCCGAGGGCACCACCCGGCTGCTGGTCGGCCTGCCGGCCGGCGGCGGCGACGGCGACGGTGCGGGACGGCCGGTGGCCACGGCGTTCTTCAAGCTCAACACGCACCCGCTGATGGGCCACTGGCTGGGGCTGGGCACGGTCATGGTCCACCCCGACCTCCAGGGCGCCGGCGCCGGCCGCGCGCTGCTCGCCGCGGCGGCCTCGGCGGCCCACCGCGTGCTGCCGGGCACCACCGGCATCCGCCTCACCTGCCGGGGCGGCCTCGGCCTCGAACGCTTCTACGCGGCCTGCGGCTACCGCGAGGTGGGCCGCCTGCCGGCGGCGATCAGGGTCGCCGAGGACGACTACCGCGACGACATAACGATGTGGCTCCCGCTCGGCGCTGACCCTGCGCGGGCGGCGTCGACGGCGTCCGTGGGGGCGGGCGTCGGGGGCCGGTGAAGGCCGGCTTGGGGCCTGTGTTTCACTGGGAGGCAGCCAAAGTGGGACAAGTCAGCGTGGGACCGGGAGGTGGCACCGTGAGCCACAGCACGGAAGCGACCGAGCGGACGGCCACCGTCGGCGGAGCCGACGAGGCTGCCGCGCCGGCCGTCACCCCGGACGGCGCCGCGGTGAGCGCCAGCGAGCCCGCGGTCGCCGCCGCGGCAGCCGAGCCCGCCGCAGGCGACGCCGTGGCCGGGCCCGACGGTCAGGCGACCGGTGCCACCGTGCGGTACACGCTCGCGCGGTTCGGGGTGTTCGTGGCGTCGTTCGTCGTGATCGCGGCGCTCGCCTACGTCGGGGTGCTGCCGGAGTCGTTCGGGGCGGCGAACCCGCTGTGGATCGCGCTGTTGGCGATCATCGTGTCCGCGCCGATCAGCTACGTCGTGCTGCGGCGCCAGCGGGACGCGATGTCGCAGCAGATCGCGCCCCGGATCGAGCAGGCCAGGGGACGGCTGCGGGCCAACCAGTCCATGGAGGACGACGCCGCCTGAGGCCGGCCGGCGGAGTGATCCGCCTCACGCCCCACTGTCATCTCCCCTTTCTTCACCGGTAGTTGTGATCGGACCCATGACGTGTCCGAAACCTGGTGCTACCGTCGTGCGTGTGAACACCGCAGCCGCGCCCCTCTCTGACCCGAGCACTCTGCTCGTGGCGCGCCTGCACATCGATCTCTGCCGCTGTCTGACCGCGGCCTGTCGCTGATCCGCGTTTACCCGACGCCGATAACGGCGACCCTTCTCGCGCGCCACGTTCCCGCGCCGCGCTCGCATGTCATTCACACCTGACCGGAGTGTGCCCTGTGTCAACCCCGTCCCCCACCCGCGACGGCAGACGGCTCTCGATATCCCTGCCCCCGTTCTGGGCTCAGATCCTCATAGGCCTCGTGCTCGGCGTGCTGCTCGGCTGGATAGCCCGCGCCACCGAGGTCGAGTGGCTCGGCCGGACCCTCGACGAGATCGGTGGAAACTTCGTCCAGCTGCTGCGGCTCGCCGTCGCGCCGCTGGTCTTCTTCGCCATCGCGGTCTCCATCACCAGCCTCCGCAACGTCTCCAACGCCGCCCGCCTGGCCGGCCGGACGCTGCTGTGGTTCCTGGCCACCTCGCTGATCGCCGTCGCCATCGGCATCGTCATCGGCCTGGTCACCAACCCGGGCGACGGCACGGGCCTCACCCCGGCCGACGGCTCGGCGCCGGAGACCAGGGGCTCCTGGCTCGACTTCCTGACCGGCATCATCCCGACCGACGTCATCACGCCGTTCACCGAGCTGAACGTGCTGCAGATCGTGTTCCTCGCCGCCGCCGTCGGCATCGCCGCGCTCCAGCTCGGCGACCGGGCCGCGCCGCTGATCACCTTCGGCGAGACGGCGCTCGAACTGCTGCAGAAGGCGCTGTGGTGGGTGATCCGGCTGGCCCCGATCGGCACGGTCGGCCTGATCGGCCGCTCGATCAACGAGTACGGCTGGGACCTGCTCGGCGACTACGCGACCTTCACCGTCGACGTGTACGTCGGCTGCGCGCTGGTGCTGTTCGGCGTCTACCCGCTGCTGCTGCGCTTCGCCGCCGGCGTCGACCCGCTGCGCTTCTTCCGCGCCGCCTGGCCCGCGATCCAGCTGGCGTTCGTCTCCCGCTCCTCGGTCGGCACGCTGCCCGTGACCCAGAAGGTCACCGAGCGGCTCGGCGTGCCCCGCGAGTACGCCTCGTTCGCCGTGCCGTTCGGCGCCACGACCAAGATGGACGGCTGCGCCGCGATCTACCCGGCGCTGGCGGCGATCTTCGTCGCGGAGATCTTCGACGTCAGCCTGGGGCTGCAGGACTACGTGCTGATCGTGTTCGTCTCGGTGATCGGCTCGGCCGCCACCGCCGGCCTCACCGGCGCCACCGTGATGACCACGCTGACCCTCTCCACCCTCGGTCTCCCGCTGGAGGGCGTCGGCCTGCTGCTGGCCATCGACCCGATCCTGGACATGGTCCGCACCGCCACCAACGTGGCCGGCCAGGCGGCCGTGCCGGTGATCGTGGCGGCACGCGAGGACATCCTGGACCGCGAGGTCTACGAGCACGCCACCAGCTTCGAGATCGACGGCGTCGACGCGACCCCGGCGCGGGCCGCCGCCGCGTAGCGGCACGCCACCGCCCACCGAGTGGCCGGCCCCCCCCGGGAACCCCGGGGCGCCGGCCACTCGGCGTCGCATCGCACCCCATCTGACCTGGCCTTTTACCGTTCAGGCGGCTAAAATTCCGGTATGGAACGGGACATACGCACGGTCGAGGACGTACTGCGGCTGCTGGACGGGATGTTCGCGCCGGCCGCCGACCGCTGGGAGGACTTCTACGCCGACCGCGACCGGCCGGTGCCGTTCTTCGTCGACAAGCCGGACGAGAACCTGGTCTCCGCCCTGGACCGCGGCCTGGTCCCGCCGGGCGGCCGGGTGCTGGACCTCGGCTGCGGCCCCGGGCGCAACGCGATCCACCTCGCGCGGCGCGGCTTCGCCGTGGACGCCGTCGACCTGTCGCCGGCCGCCGTCTCGTGGGCGGCGGAGCGGGCGGCGGCGGCCGGCGTGGACGTGCGGTTCCGCGCCGGCGACGCGTTCGCCCTCGTCGGGCACGGCGAACTCGCCGGCCCCTACGACCTGATCCACGACTCCGGCTGCTTCCACCACCTGCCGCCGCACCGCCGCGTCAGCTACCTCGCGCTCCTCGACCGCGCCCTGGCGCCCGGCGGCCACCTCGCCCTCACCTGCTTCGCGGCGGGCGCCGAGCGGTCGGGGACCGAGCTGTCGGACGCCGACCTCTACCGCGCCGGCGACCTCGGGGGCGGCCTGGCGTACACCCCCGAGTCGCTGCGCCGGATCTTCGCCGACCTCGACGAGGTCGAACTGCGCCGGATGCGCGACGAGCCGGCCGACTCCCCGCGCTTCGGGGAGCCGTTCCTGTGGACCGCGCTCTTCCGCGCCGCGCCCGGGCGTCGGTCGGCGGCCGGCGGGTAGCGGTGACGACGGTGGGCGGTCCGTGCCCGTCGCCCGCCCGCCGTGCCCCCCGCGCGCCGGGGGGCTCACGGGGCGCGCTGCCCGCGCACCACGTGAACCCCCTCGGTGTGTTTGTGACCCCCCTTGTGAACGTTCCGAATTGGACCACTTACCCGCTCCACTGAGCATATGAGGGCTTCGCTTGGCTCATGGAGGGGGTTCACGATGACGGCGCCGTCACCGGACGCGAGAGAGCTGCCCATGCCGACCGCGCGACCGGTGCCGCTGGAACCCGCCGCGTTCTCCACCGCCTACCGGTTCCGGTCCGTCGCGCTGCTCGCCGACGCCCAGGACACGCCGCCGGTCGCCCGCCGCATGGCGCGGGAGACCCTGGACGACTGGGAGTTGCCCTGGCTGGTCGACGACGTGGTGCTGTGCGTCTCGGAGTTGGTGGGGAACGCCGTGCGGCACGTCACCGGTCGCCGCCGCATCGGGCTGACGCTGCGGCACTGGCCGCGCTGGCTGTTCGTGGAGGTCACCGACGAGGACCCGGCGCCGCCGCGGCTACCGTCGGGCGACCCCAGCGGGCTCGACCTGTTACCCGAGCACGGGCGGGGCCTGTTCATCGTGCAGAGCCTGGCGGACGCGACGTGGTGGGCGCCGCGTGACGCCGGGGGGAAGAGCGTGTTCTGCCGGTTCGACACCAGCGCGGGGCACGGTGCGGCGTGATGGTGTCGCGGTTCGCGGACTGGCTGCTGTCGCCCGACCCGTACGGGGGCCCGCCGATCTACGCGACGGAGTGCACCACCTGTGACGAGGCGTCCTCGGGCGCCGAGTCCCGGGAGGACCCGGAGGTGTGGTGCCTGCGCCACGCGGCCCGCACCGGCCACACGGGGTTCCGCTCGACCGTCACGACGTTCCTGCGGGCCACGCCGCGCAGCGGCCTCAGCAGCGGGCCGGCTTGAGCCAGGAGCACTCCAGGTCCGCTCCTTCGGCGACGGGAGCCGTCGTCGTGGCCGCCGGGCCGCCCGAGGTGGCCAGTGCCGTGACGACGGTGTCCTCGATGTCCTTGGGGGACGCGCTCAGATACCCGTTGAGCAGGATGCTGAACACCAGCTCCCGGCCGTCCGCCGTCGTCACATAGCCCGAGAGGCCGGTCGCGCCGGTCAACGAGCCGGTCTTGGCACGTACGTTGCCGGCCGCCGCCGTGCCGCACATCCGGGAGCGCAGCGTGCCGCCGACCATCCGGTCCGCCGCGTCTGGGGGTACCCCCAGGCCGCCAGGCCTGGGGGAGCCACCGGCAGCGCCTCGTACCACGGCCCGAACCAGGGCTCGGCGCGCACCTCGGTGAGCAGGGTGGCGAGTTCGGCGGCCGGGATCACGTTCATCCGCGACAGCCCGGAACCGTCCACCTGCCGGTAGTCGCCGGTGTCCAGGCCGAGTTCGGCCGCGTACCGCTGGACCGCCGCCAGGCCGGCCGACCAGGTGCCGCGGCCCGCCGTCGCCACGCCGATGGTCTTCACCAGCACCTCGGCGTGCATGTTGTTGGACAACTTCAGGAAGGGCACGAGGAGTTCCGACAGCGGCATGGACTCGTGGGCGGCGAGCGGCGCGGCGTCCCCCGGGGTCGTCCGGCCGAGGACCGTGTCGCCGGTGACGCGGACGCCGTGTGCCGCGAGCGCGTCGGCGAAGACGGCGGCGGCGTGCGCGGTGGGGTCGGCGACGGCGACCCAGGCGGTGGTGGGCTGGGCGCCGAGCGGGATCCGGCCGCTGACGACCACCGCGTCCGAGCCGTGCGGCCGGCCGACGGACAGGGTGTCGGGCTCGCCGGCGGCCACCGTGATGGCGCGGTTGTCCACCGGCACGTGGTCGCCGGCCGGGGTGAGAGTGACGCGCGGCGGGTCGCCGACGGCGGCGCCGGGGGCGGCCGAGACGTATACGGTTCCGGCGTCGTAGTCGGTGTCGGGGGCGACGGTCAGCGCCGAGACGCCGGCCGAGTAGTAGTCGCCCTCGCCGTCCCAGGACCAGGCGCGGCCGAGCCGGACGGAGTCGAAGCGGGTGTCGTCGGCGACCAGGTCGCCGCGGATCCTGGTGATGCCGCGGGCCGCGATCCCGGCGGCGAGGGCGTCGTAGTCCTCGGCGAGCATCGTGGGGTCGCCCGAGCCGCGCAGATACAGGTCGCCGCGCAGCTCGTCGCCGTGGACCCGGCCGGCGCCGACGGCCTCCGTGCGGTAGCGGAAGTCGGGGCCGAGGATCTCCATGGCGGCGGCCGAGGTGAGCAGCTTGGTGTTGGACGCCGGCATCAACCGGTCGTCGCCGCCGCGCTCGTAGAGCGTGTCGCCGGTGGCCGCGTCCCGGACGACGACGGAGGCGCGGGCGCCGTCGAGCCGGGGATCGGCCAGGGCGCGGTCCAGCGCCTCGGCGAAGTCGGGGGTGGCGGCGGCCTGTTCGGCGCCGGCGGGAGAGGACCAGGCCAGGGTGGTGGCGGCCAGCAGCAGGCCGGCGCCGAGGGCACCAAGCCGTCTGAGCGAGGGGGTTGGTCGCGTCATGGCGCCGAGGATGACGGAAGATTCCTTCCCCGTAAGGCGCGTTGGCGGAAAGTCACATTCCGGAAACGTGCGCGCGGGGTGGGGTGTGTTCGATTCGTGTAACCGCCACGCGTTGCCCGTCCGTGCGCGGGGAATCCGGTGAAGGAGCCGGTCAACGGGCTTTTGGCGCGGCAGAATCCGGGGCATGCCCCGGACCGGGGCCGCACCGGGAGGACCAGATGCCACAACCGAACACGCCGACCGCGACCGCGCCCCCGGGACAGGCCGTCGTCCCGCCGCGGCTGCGCGTCGAGCACGGGCGGGTGGTGCGGGCGTCGGTGCCGCCGCTGGTGCCGCCGGTCGAACAGGGCAGCTTCGCCGACGTGCCCTACGTCAACGCCTACGAGGCGCCCGACGACATCGCGTTCAGCCGCCGGCACGGCGACGGCAGCTGGTACGACGTCACCTGCGCCCAGTTCGCGACCGAGGTCACGGCCGTCGCCAAGGGCCTGATCGCGCACGGGCTGCGGCCCGGCGACCGGCTCGCCATCATGTCCCGGCCGCGCTACGAGTGGACGCTGCTCGACTTCGCCGCCTGGGCCGCGGGACTCATCACCGTGCCGATCTACCCCGGCAGTTCGCCGCAGCAGGTGCGGTGGATCCTGCGGGACGCGGGGGTGCGGGCGTGCGCCGTCGAGGGCGGCGAGGAGGCGCGGACCGTCACCGCGGTCCGGCACGAACTGCCGACGCTCGACCACCTGTGGCAGCTGACCGCCATCTCGGTCCGCGAGGGCGGCGTCCTCGGCCCCATCTCGGCCCCGGGACGCAGCCTGCCGGAGGCGGTCGTCGCCGAGCGGCGCGCGCTGCTCGCGCCCTGGCTCGCGGCCACCATCGTCTACACCTCGGGCACCACGGGACAGCCCAGGGGCTGCGTCCTCACCCACGGCAACCTCTTCGCCGAGGTCGACAACGCCATCGCGCTGCTCTACCCGATCTTCCGGCGGCTGACGGACGAGCCGCCCGCCACGCTGCTGTTCCTGCCGCTCGCCCACGTGCTCGGCCGGCTGGCCGCGATCGGCTGCGTGCGCGCCCGGGTGCGGCTCGGGCACGCGCCGAGCACCAACACCGACGACCTGCTCGCCGACCTCGCCGGCTTCCGGCCGACGTTCCTCTTCGCCATCCCCCACCTGCTGGAGAAGATCTTCAACAGCGGCCGCGCCCGCGCGGAGAAGCTGGGCCGCGGCGCGGCCTTCGACCGGGCGGCCCGCATCGCCCGCCGCTACGGCGCGGCCGCCGAGGCGCAGCAGCACGGCATGGCGCAGGGCCCGGGGATGGGGCTGCGGGCGGCCCGTTCGCTGTACGACCCGCTGGTCTACCGGCGCATCAGGGCCGCGCTCGGCGGACACGTGCGGCACGTGGTGTGCGGCGGCTCGCCGCTCGGGCGCCGGCTCGGCGCGTTCTTCGAGGGCGCCGGCATCTCGATCTACGAGGGCTGGGGCCTCACCGAGACCACGGCCGCCGCCACCGTCACCCCGCCGAACGCGCAGCGGCTCGGCACGGTCGGCTGGCCGGTGCCGGGCACGGAGGTCCGCGTCGCGCGGGACGGCGAGGTGCTGGTGCGGGGCGGGCAGGTGTTCAGCGGCTACTGGGACGCGGAGCGGCGCGAGGTGGTGCCGGCCACCGACAGCGAGGGCTGGCTGGCCACCGGCG
This sequence comes from Streptomyces millisiae, assembly GCF_031845425.1. Lineage (NCBI taxonomy): Bacteria > Bacillati > Actinomycetota > Actinomycetes > Kitasatosporales > Streptomycetaceae > Streptomyces > Streptomyces millisiae. Next base: position 630 of record NZ_JAVREM010000104.1, on the reverse strand, counting down.
ACCTGGGCTCGTTCGACGACGAGGGCTACCTGACCATCACCGGCCGGAAGAAGGACCTCATCATCACGGCCACCGGCGAGACGGTGGCGCCGGCGCCGCTGGAGGACGCGCTGCGGGCCCACCCGCTGGTCAGCCAGTGCGTGGTGGTCGGCGACGACCGCCCCCACCTGGTCGCGCTGATCACCCTGGACCAGGACGGCCTCGCGCACTGGCAGCAGGTGATGGAACGCCGACAGCTCACGGCGGCCGAGCTGGTCTCCGACCCGGAACTCCGCCGCCACCTGCGGCGGGCGGTCGACGACGCCAACGCGGAATCCCCGGGCGGGGTGCCGATCCGTGACTTCCTGGTGCTGCCACGCGACTTCACGATCGCGTCCGGCCACGTGACGCCTTCGCTGAAGATCCGGCGGGAGGCGATCCTGCGGGATTTCGCTGGCGCGATCGAGCGGCTCTACGGGGACGCTGCCGCTGGGCCGAGCCAACCGGCGTAGCCGCCGCTCTTTTCCTGACGCCTGCGTCGCGCCTGCGGCGCGGCCGGTGCCGGTCGCCGCGGCGAGGAACACGATCTGCAGCACGTTCAGCTCGGTGAACGGCGTGATGACGTCGGTCGGGATGATGCCGGTCAGGAAG
>NZ_JAVREM010000103.1:0-13544 GCF_031845425.1 Streptomyces millisiae | reverse complement strand
CTACGGCGACGAGGCTGCGCACGCCGAAGCGGGCGAGGCGGTTGATCGTGGTGTCGAGGTGGGTGCCGTCCACGCTGAGGTGGACCTTGCCGTTCTCGACGTGGAGGTCGTGGACGCCCGGCAACTCGTCGAGGCCGGTGACCGGTTCGCTGGTCTCGGCCTCGATGGTGGTGCGGGTGAGGTGGCGCATGTCGCTGAGCGAGCCGGACTGCACGATGCGGCCGAGCCGGATGATGCTGACGCGGTCGCACAGCTTCTCGACCTGGGCGAGGATGTGGCTGGAGAGCAGCACGGTCTTGCCCGCGGCCTTGGCCTCGGTGATGGCGTCCTGGAAGACGACCTCCATCAGGGGGTCGAGGCCGGCGGTGGGCTCGTCGAGGAGCAGCAGGTCGGCCCGGGAGGCGAGCGCGGCGACGATGGCGACCTTCTGCCGGTTGCCCTTGGAGTAGGTCCTGCCCTTCTTGGTGGGGTCGAGGTCGAAGCGCTCGATCAGTTCGGCCCTGCGCGCCTCGTCGAGGCCGCCGCGCAGCCGGCCGAGCAGGCCGATGGCCTCGCCGCCGGTGAGGTTCGGCCACAGCTCGACGTCCCCCGGCACGTAGGCGAGCCTGCGGTGCAGCTCGACGGCGTCGTGCCAGGGGTCGCCGCCGAGCAGTTGGACCGCACCCGAGTCCGGGCGCAGCAGGCCGAGCAGCACGCGGATGGTGGTGGACTTGCCCGCGCCGTTCGGGCCGAGGAAGCCGTGGACCTCGCCGCTGGCCACGTCCAGGTCGAGGCCGTCGAGGGCGCGGGTGTGCCCGAAGGTCTTCACCAGCCCGGAGACGGTGATGGCGTTGGTTGCCGATTTCATGGTTTTGAATCTACGGTATCTTCAGAAATCTGTGAAGTTAAGGAGCCGTCAAGGGCCGGGGCGGCGGAATGCGAGGATGGCCGGGTGATCGAGGACGGTACGACGGAGCGGCACGGCGAGTACACGGACGCCGTGGCCGCCTTCGTGGAGCGGTTCGCCGCCGATCTCATCCAGGCGGGGATGCCGCGTATGCCCTCCCGGGTGTTCGCCTGCCTGATGGCCTCCCAGGAGGCCACGCTCAGCTCCGCCGAGCTGAGCGACCGGCTGCGGATCTCGCCGGCCGCGGTCTCCGGCGCGGTGCGTTACCTGGACCAGGTGCACCTGCTCAGCCGGGAGCGCGAGCCGGGCTCCCGGCGTGAGCGTTATCGGGTGCGCCACGCCTCCTGGTACGAGGCCATGATCAACCGCGACGCGATCCTGCGGCGCTGGATCGACACCATGCGGGCCGGCCTCGACGTGGTCGGTCCCGGCACCGCGGCGGCCGACCGGCTGGCGGAGATGACCGACTTCATCGAGTTCCTCGACAGCCAGCTGAAGGGGATGCTCGACCGCTGGCACGAACTGCGCGCCGCCCACGCTACTTCTGCCGACCGCCGGTCAGGCGCTCCAGAGCGGCCGTGATGTCGGCCTCCGCGCCGGCCTTGGTGATGCCGAGGTCGGACAGCGGGCCCGAGCCGTCCTCGTGTTCGAGGAGCGCGAGCAGCAGGTGCTCGGTGCCGATGTAGTTGTGGCCGAGGCGCAGCGCCTCGCGGAAGGTCAGCTCGAGCGTCTTGCGGCCGCCCGCGTCGAACGGGATCAGGTCGGGCGCCTCGTCGGCGGCCGGCGGCAGGGCCGCGGTGGCGGCGTCGCGGACCGCCTCCAGCGTCACGCCGGCGCGCGTGATGGCCCTGGCGGCCAGGCTGTCCTGGTCGCTCGCCAGGGCGAGCAGCAGGTGTCCGGTGGTGATCTCGGTGCTGCCGGCCTCCCGCGCCACCTGCTGCGCGCCCACCACGACCTGCCTGGCCCGGGGCGTGTAGCGCTCGAAGCTCTGGCTCGGGTCGGCCGGGTCCTTGGGGACGAACCGCTTCTGCGCCGCCTGCCGGGTGACGCCCATGCTGCGGCCGATGTCGGTCCAGGAGGCGCCGGAGCGCCTGGCCTGGTCGACGAAGTGGCCGATGAGGTGGTCGGCCACCTCGCCGAGGTGGTCGGCCGCGATCACGGCGTCGGAGAGCTGGTCGAGGGGCTCGGGGTGGACCTTCTTGATGGCCTCGATCAGCTCGTCGAGGCTGATGCGCGGGGTCACGGGCGGGGTCACGGAGGTGGGTTCACTCATGCGTCAACCGTAGGTTGACGCCCTCGCTACTGTCAACCCAGGGTTGCGCTTCTGGGGCGCGGGACCGTCAGCCGCAGCGCCCCGGGGCGCACCGTCCACGTGCGCACCCGGGTCGGGCCGAGGTCCACCGCGTTCGCCCGGTAGCTGAACGCCGCCCCCGCGGGGCCCGACACCGTCACCGAGGTGGCCCGGGCGCTGGTGTCGGAGCCGTCGGGGCAGTGCCGCACCACCACCTCGGCCAGGCCGTTCGCCGCCCGCACCGAGACCCCGGACACCGGCCGGTCCACGTCGGCCAGCAGCCGGCCGTCGGCCTCCACCCGCAGTCGCTGCCGCACCGGGTGCTTCGCGCGCCACCACAACGCCGCCGCCGATCCCCGCGGCCTGGGCGCCGGGATGCCGAGGGCGCCTAAGACCACGCCGCCCGCGTCGTCCGTCAGCACGTCGAGCCGCCGGTCGGCGCCCGTCAGCACGGCGCGGGACGCCGCCACCGCGTCCGTCGGCACCCCGAGCGCCCGCGCCACCGCCACCGAGGGCCCGGGGCCCACCGGCACGATCCCCAGGGGACTCGCCGCCAGCTCGCCCCGACTGTGCAACACCCCCACCGCCCGCAGCAGCGCCCGGTCGTCACCGACGATCACCACCCGCCGATCGCCGCGCCCCCGCAGGGCGTGGGTCATCCCCTGTGTCCGGTCGAGCACGCACACCTTGGCCCCGCTCGCACCCGCGCACAGCACGTCCCTGGCGATCCGAACCGATTCCCCATCCGTCTGGCGGGCCGTCGGGTCGATGACGATGAGCACCTGACTGTCGCCTCCCGGCTGCGTCTCCCGTAAGCTCTCTGTGCAAGAGCCCCTGTCGCGATTGCGCCAGGGGTTTCGTCGATCCGGGGCAGCCTTTGCGTAGATGCCCCGCTCGGAAGGGGTGTACGCCTGTGCCCGCACTTGTGCTGCTTGGTGCTCAGTGGGGTGACGAAGGCAAAGGCAAGGCCACCGATCTGCTCGGCGGCTCGGTGGACTACGTCGTCCGCTACCAGGGCGGCAACAACGCCGGTCACACGGTCGTGGTGGACGACCAGAAGTACGCCCTTCATCTGCTGCCATCCGGGATCCTCTCGCCCGGCTGCGTTCCGGTCATCGGCAACGGGGTCGTGGTCGACCCCGGGGTGCTGCTCGAGGAGCTGGGCGGCCTCGCCGAGCGCGGCGTCGACACCTCCCGCCTGCTGCTCAGCGGCAACGCCCATTTGATCACGCCGTACCACACCACCCTCGACAAGGTCTCGGAACGCTTCCTGGGCAAGCGCAAGATCGGCACCACCGGGCGCGGCATCGGCCCCACCTACGCGGACAAGATCAACCGGCAGGGCATCCGGGTCCAGGACCTCTTCGACGAATCGATCCTGCGCCAGAAGGTGGAGGCGGCCCTGGACCAGAAGAACCAGGTGCTCGCCAAGCTCTACAACCGCCGCGCCATCGCCACAGGCCAGGTCGTCGACGAGCTCCTGGGCTACGCCGACGCGCTGCGCCCCTTCGTGTGCGACACCGTGCTGGTCCTCAACCAGGCCATCGACGAGGGCAAGGTGGTGCTCTTCGAGGGCGGCCAGGGCACCCTCCTCGACGTCGACCACGGCACCTATCCGTTCGTCACCTCCTCCAACCCCACCGCCGGTGGCGCCTGCACCGGCACCGGGGTCGGCCCGACGCGGATCAGCCGGGTCATCGGCATCCTCAAGGCCTACACCACCCGGGTCGGCGCCGGTCCCTTCCCCACCGAGCTGCTCGACGAGGACGGCGACGCGCTGCGCCGCATCGGCGGCGAGTTCGGCGTCACCACCGGCCGCGACCGGCGCTGCGGCTGGTTCGACGCGGTGATCGCCCGCTACGCCACCCGGGTCAACGGGCTCACCGACTTCTTCCTCACCAAGCTGGACGTGCTCACCGGCTGGGAGCGGATCCCGGTCTGCGTCGCCTACGAGATCGACGGCCGCCGCGTCGAGGAACTCCCTTACAGCCAGACGGACTTCCACCACGCGAAGCCGATCTACGAGTACCTGCCGGGCTGGAGCGAGGACATCGGCAAGGCCCGCTCCTTCGAGGAGCTGCCGGCCAACGCCCGCGCCTATGTGAAGGCGCTGGAGGACATGTCGGGCGCCCCGATCTCGGCCATCGGCGTCGGCCCCGGGCGGGACGAGACCATCCAGATCAACTCGTTCCTGTAACGCGCCGGCGGGAACCCCGCGACCAACGCGAAGGGCCGGGCGGTGCTCCGATCGATCGGAGCACCGCCCGGCCCTCGCGCACCGGCCGGTTCGGCTCAGAGGTCGTCGTTCTGGGCCGTGAACTCGGCCTCGTTCGAGCCGAGACGGAAGAACGAGATCTGCGCGGCGTCGGAGCTACCCGAGGCCGTCCAGCTGATCCGGTAGGAGGGCAGCGGGTCACAGTCGCCCGAGGTCACGTCGCCAGGACCGACGTAGATGGTGGACTCCTGCAGGCCGCCGTTCATCATCGGCGACGACCAGGTGCAGCTGCCGTCGCGGGCGCTGATCAGGAACGCCGTCTCGCCGGGCGACGCGGTGGTCTCCGGGTCGATCAGCAGCTCGGAGTTGCTGTAGGTGCTGCTGTAGACGGCGTACGACATGCCGTCCGAGCCGGGGTCCTGCGTCGACGGGTTCAGCTCGGCCGACCAGTTGCCGCTCTCCCAGCGCATCGTGGTGCCCTGCATCGTCAGCGTCTGCTCGCCGAACGGGTTGCAGGTGGAGCCGGAGGGGAAGGTGGTCGTGACGCCCGAGCCGTTGACCACCATGCCGCCGTTGGAGGAGACCAGGGTGGCGCCCTCCACGCACATCACCGAGTCGAGCAGGCTGTACTCGGTGGCCACCTGCTGGCCGGCCGAGCCCTCCGAGATCTCGACGCGCAGCATGAACGGGTCGCCGTTGCCGCCGGTGACCTCGCCCACCCAGGCGCCCGCGTAGCCGGGCGGGACGACCGCGTTGGGGTCGGGCGCGGTGCTGTCGCCGTCGTCGGTACCCTCGCGGCTGGGCTGCTCCTCGTTCTGGCCGTCTTCGCCCGTCGGGCCCTGCGACGTCGTACGGTCGTTGTCGCCGTCGGCCTCGTCTTCGCTGTCGCCGCCGCTGAACGCGAAGATCGAGGCGCCGGCGACGATCGCCACGGCGACGATGGCCGCGACCACGATCCAGACCGTGTTGTTCCGCTTGGCCGGGCCCCCCGGGCCCCCGGGCCCGCCCGGGTAGCCGCCCGGGCCGTACGGGCTGCCGCCCATGTCGTGGTGCTGCGGATAGCCGTAGGCGGGCGTGCCGCCCTGCTGCGGGTAGCCGTACGCCGGGGTGCCCGGCGGCTGCGGCTGCGGGTAGCCGGGCGGCGGCACGGCCGACGTCATGGTCGCCATCGCGTTCACGCCCGTGTTGGACGGCGGCACCGGGCTCGGCGGCGGGGTCCCCGGGGCGAAGGTGGTCGGTGTCGGCTGGGCACCCGGCGGCAGCGGGGTGACCGGCGGCCCCGGCGGCATCGCCGGCGGCGGCTGGTTGGACGGCAGCGGCGGGGCCTGCATCGGGTCCTCGGAGTCGAGGAGCTCGACGGCGTGCCGGCCCAGCCTGGCGACCAGGGCGCCCGGCAGCCACGGCTCCTCCCCGTCGGCCGGGAGGTCCGTGAACTGGTGCAGCTGGTCCAGCGTCGGCCGCTCCGTCGGGTTCTGCGCCAGGCAGCTCTCGATCAGCGGACGTATGCCCTCCGGCACGGCGGACAGGTCGTGCTGCCCCTGCACGATGGCGAGCATCAGCGCCGTCATCGCGCTGTTCGCGTCGCCGAAGGGGGTGCGGCCGGTGGCGGCGAAGGTGAGGACGGAGCCGAGGCAGAAGATGTCGCTGGCGGGGGTCAGGGTCTCGCCGCGGCACTGTTCCGGGGACATGAAGCCGGGGGAGCCGACGGCGGCGCCGGTGCGGGTGAGGCCTTCGCCGCTCTCCAGGGCGCGGGCGATGCCGAAGTCGATGACGCGGGGGCCGTCGATGGTGATCATCACGTTGGACGGCTTGAGGTCGCGGTGTACCAGGCCGGCGCCGTGGATGTCGCGCAGCGCCTTCACCAGGCCGTTGGCCAGGATGAAGAGGGTGCGCTCCGGGAGCGGCCCGTAGGAGTTGGCGACCACGTCGTGCAGGGAGGGACCGGCGACATAGCCGGTGGCGACCCACGGGGTCTCGGCGAGCGTGTCGGCGTCGAGCACCGGCGCCGTCCACTCGCCGCCGACCCGACGGGCGGCCTCCACCTCGTGCTGGAAGCGCTGCCGGAACTCCGGCTGCGCGGCCAGCTCCGGCTGCACCAGCTTGACGGCGACCGTGCGGCCGCGGTCGGAGCGTGCGAGATAGACGCTGCCCATCCCGCCGGCGCCCAGCTTCCCCAGCAGTCGGTACTGGCCTACCCGTTGAGGATCTGTCGGCCCGAGCGGCTTCATGCTGAACTACTCCTCTTCGCTCCGTAAGGCCTCATGAGAATACGGGGGCCCGTAGACACTGGGGAGGACAGAGGCCGAACCGTAATCGGTTCCCGCGATGCCCTCATGGTTGTGGTTGATGCCATTTCTTGACCGAGCGGCCGTCGAGCTCACTCCCTGTCGAGCGTGAACTCGGGCTCCTCGTCGCCGTACGGCGTGAAGTCGATGCTGGGGGCGTTGTCCCCGGTGAAGGAGCCGCTGGCGTCGGTCGCCTCGAAGTCCAGCCGGTAGGAGGGGAGCGGGTCGCAGTCGCCCGCGGTGACGGCGCCGGGCCCGACCAGCATGGTGCCCCCGTCCGTGCCGCCGCTGACCAGCTGGGACTCCCAGACACAGTCGCCGTCCGGCTCGCTCATGGTCAGCGCGACCTCGCCCGGCTCGACGATGCTGCCGAACTCGGCGGAGAAGTCGTCGTCGCTGTAGACGCCGCTGAAGATGGCGTAGGGCATGCCGTCGGAGCCGGGGGCCGTCGCGGCCTCCGACATGATCAGCCGGCCGCCGTCGGAGAGCTCCCACCGCAGGGTGCCGTCACTCTGCAGCGTGGCCGTCTGGTCCGCGAACGGGTTGCAGCCCTGGTCCGCGGGGGTGGTGCTGGTGACACCCTCGGGGGCGAGGGATATCGTCCCGCCGTTCACCGAGCTGAGCGAGGCCTCCTCGACGCACAGGAGCTGGGGCAGCACGCTCCACTGGGTGGCGACGATGTCGCCCTGGGAGCCCTCGGATATCTCCATCCGGACGAAGATGCTGTTGTCGCCGTCGAGGAACTCGCCCTCCCAGGCGCCGACGAAGTCCTGGGGCACGGTGCCGCCCGCCGGCTGCTCCGTGGGTTCCTCGGTCGGCGTCTGTTCCGTGGGTTCCTCGGTCGTCGTCGGGTGGCCGGTCGCGGTGGGGCCGGGGCCTGGGTCGTCCCCGCCGCCGTTGGTGGCGAAGACGGCGACGCCGATGGCCACGGCGAGGACCGCCACCGCCGCGCCCACGATCACCGGCACGTTGTTCCGCTTGGCCGGCGCGGGCGGCGCGCCCGTGTGGGTGCCGGGGCCGTAGGGGTTGAAGCCGCCCGTGGCCTGGTGCGGGTAGCCGTAGCCGTGCGGCGGGGACGGCTGCGGCTGCGGGTAGCCGTAGCCGGAGGACGGGGGTTGGGCCTGGGTGGGCTGGCCGACCGGCGGTTGGCCGATCATCGTGTCGCCCATCGGGTCCTCGGAGTCGAGGAGTTCGACGGCGTGCCGGCCGAGCTGGGCGACCAGGGCGCCGGGCAGCCAGGGTTCGCCGCTGTCGTCGGGGATGTCGGTGTACTGGTGCAGTTGGTCGAGGGTGGGGCGCTGCGTTGGGTCCTGCGCCAGGCACGCCTCGATCAGCCGGCGTATGCCGTCCGGCACCCCGTCCAGGTCGTACTGGCCCTGCACGATCGCCAGCATCAGCGCGGTCATGGAGGAGTTGGCGTCGCCGAAGGGGGTGCGGCCGGTGGCGGCGAAGGTGAGGACGGAGCCGAGGCAGAAGATGTCGCTGGCGGGGGTCAGGGTCTCGCCGCGGCACTGTTCGGGGGACATGAAGCCGGGGGAGCCGACGGCGGCGCCGGTGCGGGTGAGGCCTTCGCCGCTCTCCAGGGCGCGGGCGATGCCGAAGTCGATGACGCGGGGGCCGTCGATGGTGATCATCACGTTGGACGGCTTGAGGTCGCGGTGTACCAGGCCGGCGCCGTGGATGTCGCGCAGCGCCTTCACCAGGCCGTTGGCCAGGATGAAGAGGGTGCGCTCCGGGAGCGGGCCGAAGGAGTTGGTCACCACGTCGTGCAGGGAGGGGCCGGCCACGTAGCCGGTGGCGACCCAGGGCGTGGCGGCCTCGGTGTCGGCGTCGAGCACCGGCGCCGTCCAGTCGCCGCCGACGCGGCGTGCGGCGTCGACCTCGTGCTGGAAGCGCTGCCGGAACTCGGGCTGGGCGGCCAGTTCGGGCTGGACCAGCTTGACGGCGACCGTGCGGCCGCGGTCGGAGCGCGCCAGATAGACGCTGCCCATCCCGCCGGCGCCCAGCTTCCCCAGCAGTCGGTACTGGCCGACCCGTGTCGGATCCGTCGGCCCGAGCGGCTTCATGTGACCTACTCCTCTTTCGCCCCCGTGCACCCCGGTGGAACACCGGAGCGGTTGGCACGCCTTACTTCCGGAACTCGCGAAGGGGGACCGGGCGGGTGCCACACCCGGTTCCCTCTGTGACTATCACGTTGTACTCATGTGACCGGTTCGGCGACGGACCCGGTCGTGTACCGTACCCCGTTCGATTCCGGACGCCGTCACGGGGGCGCGGGAGTTGCGTGACGCAGGTCACAACGGCGGGTCGGCCGTGGTCAGTCGGCGCGCGGGTATCTGCCCTGGTCCCCGTCCGGGTCGGCGAGCCAGGCGATGTTGAGCGCGCCCTCCGGCCCGTCGGTCCACATCCGGAAGCCGCCGTCCGTCCAGCAGTCCGCGCTGTTGCCGTCGCCGACGAGGGTGTCGGGGCCCATGATCACCTCGTCCTCGGTGACCTGCACCAGGCGGTTCTCCCAGGTGCACTCGTAGGTGTCGGTGGTCTGGTGGAACGTCATGACGACATCGCCGATGGCGCCCTGGGTGACGGTGATCTCCGAGGTGCCGCTGCCGTCGTCGTTGTCCCATTCGTAGCGGTAGGTGCCGACCAGGTCCTCGGGCACGTTCGCCTCACCGGTGGCGTCGGCGCGCCGCAGGGTGGCCTGCTGGTCGTTGTAGGTCCAGGTCAGCTCGTCGCCGTTCGCGGAGAGCTCCAGCGTCTGCGGCGTGGCGTTGTCCCGGCAGGACTCGTTCACCTCGCCCTCGGGCACGCTCCAGTCGTGCAGCTCGGTGAACTCCAGGCGCTGGTCGAAGGATTCGAGCCGCACCTGGAAGGAGCAGAGCACCTCGTCGGTGATGGTGGTGGCGGTGCCGACGATATCGCCCTCCTCGCCCTGGCTGATCTCGAACCGCAGCAGCTTGTCGAGGCCGCTCTCCGGCTCGTACCGGCCCTGCCAGGCGCCCAGGTACTCCTCGTCGATCGACGTCGAGCCGCCGCCCGAGCCGCGTATCACCAGACCCACCACCACGGCGAGCACCACGAACGCCGCGCCCAGCGAGGCGAACGCCCAGCGCCGGGCGTTGTTGCCGCCGCCCGTGGCGCCGGTGGACGTCGCCGGGCCGTAGCCGGCGGGCCCGAAGCCGCCCATGGACGGCATGGAGGGAGCGGGGATCGGCGCGGGCGTGGGCGGCGGGTGGTGCGCCGTGTTGGGCATCGAGTAGGGGGAGGGCAGCGGGACCGGGCGCTGCTGGGCGGAGGGGTGCAGGCCCGGCCAGGCCGGGGCCGGCGCGGCGGGCTGGGGCGGGGAGGCGGCGACGGCGCGGTGGTCGGTGCGGCTCTCGGGGCTCTCCGAGTCGAGGAGTTCGACGGCGTGCCGGCCCAACTGGGCGACCAGCGGCCCGGGCAGCCAGGGCTCGCGGGAGCCGTCCGGGGTGGTGAGGCTGAGCAACTCCGGCAGGGTGAACCGCTGCTCGGGGTCCTGGCGCAGGCAGCCGGAGATCACGTGGCGCAGCCCCTCGGGTATGCCCGTCAGGTCGGGCTCCTCCTCGGCGACGCGGAACAGCAGCAGGTGCACGCTGGTGTCGAGCGCGCCGAACGGGGTCCGTCCCGTGGCCGCGTAGGCGAGCAGCGAGCCGAGGCAGAAGACGTCGCTGGCCGGGGTGACGCGCTGGCCGCGCACCTGCTCCGGGGACATGAAGCCGGGGGAGCCGATGGTGGCGCCGGTGCGGGTGAGGCCGCCGTGGTTGGCGTCGAGGGCGCGGGCGATGCCGAAGTCGATGACGCGTGGGCCGTCGATGGTGAGCAGCACGTTGGACGGCTTGAGGTCGCGGTGCACCAGGTCGGCGGCGTGGATGTCGGTGAGCGCGTGGGCCAGGCCGTTGGCCAGCAGGCTGACGCTGCGCTCGGGCAGCGCGCCGAAGTCGCGGGAGACCACCTCGTGGAGGGAGGGGCCGGCGATGTAGCCGGTGGCGACCCAGGGGGTGACGGCCTCGGTGTCGGAGTCGAGCACGGGCGCCGTCCACTGGCCGCCGACGCGCTGGGCGGCGGCGATCTCCAGCGCGAAGCGCCGCCGGAAGTCGGTCTCCTGGGCGAGCTCGCGCTTGATCGTCTTGACGGCCACGGTCCGGCCACGCTCGGAGCGGGCCAGGTAGACCTGGCCCATGCCGCCCTGGCCGAGCCGGCCGAGCAGCCGGTACTGGCCGATCCGATGAGGATCCTGTGCCGTCAGCCGATCCATGTGGAGCAGATCCCCCCGAAGATGACTCTGGTTGCTCCACGAGGATAGAGGCGAACATCCGCTCCGCCCATGGGTGGTCACACGCGCACGGGGGCGCGGCGACGGCGCTGGGGAGAGGTGAGTCGGCCGGGCCTCCCCGACGGGTGCGGTACCCGACGGGGAGGACCAGGTCGACGTGCGGGGCGGAGGTCCCTGTGGGCGAGGTGGGTGACGGCCCTCGCTCACCCGCCCGTTCGCCGCGCGTCGGCGCTCGCCGCCGCCTCGTCCGCCAGCGTCTCCAGGGCCTCGGAGAGCCTGGTCAGGGCGGCGAGCGCGGCGGCGAACTCGGCGCGCCCGCCGATCGCCTCGGTCAGCCGCTCGGCGAACGCGGTGTGCCCGGGGCCGATCCGGGCGATCGCGGCCCGGCCCTCGTCGGTCGCGGCCAGCAGCTTGGCCCTGCGGTGCGCCGGGTTGGACTCGTAGGCCGCGAGCCCGCGCTCGACCAGCAGGTCGGCGATGCGCTGCACGCTCTGCCGGGTGATGCCCATGACCCGGGCGACGCCGGACACCGGCAGCGGCTCGGTCAGCACCGCGCCGAGCACCTGCCACCAGGCGGCGGTGAGCCCGGCCGGCGCGGCGAGCCGGTCGGCGACGGTCAGGAACTGCCCGTTCAACCGGAACGTGGTGATCGCGGCGCCGGAGAGCAGCGCCTGCGGTGTCGGCGGCTCGCTCGCCCTGCTCATCCGGCGGCCGCCACGATCGGGTAGGCGCTGGCGTCGGAGTGCTCGTAGAGCCGGAACCAGGCGTCGAGCACGGTGGGTTCGAGGGCGCCGAGCCGGGCGAGGATCTCCCGGCCGAACGCGACCTGGTCGGTGGGGCCCGCGGTGATCACGTCCCGGTCGGTGACCGCGTCGGCCTCCCGGTAGTGGGCGCCGCCCGCGTAGCCGCTGATGGCCAGCACCTCGGCCGCGGCGCCTGTGTGGTCGCGGTCGTCGAGCAGGCCCTCCCTGGCCAGGCCGACCGTGGCGCCGCAGATCGCGGCGACCGGCACGCCGGCGTCCAGGAAGCGGCGCGCGGCGGCCGCGAACGGCGCCAGCTCGTCGCCGGCCAGCCAGCCGTCGGCGCCCGGCAGGATCAACAGCGCGCTGTCGGCGGGCCGCAGCTCGTCGAGGGTCAGGTCGGGCAGGATCCGCAGGCCCCCGACCGTGGTCACCGGCGCGAGGGAGGCGCCCACGGCCCGCACCGTGAAGCCGCGCCGGGAGAGCTCGGCTATGGCATGGCCCGGCTCCCAGTCGGCGAGGGTGTCGTAGACGGCGATGTGGACGGTTCCGCGTGCTTCGTTCATGACAGCATCCTGTCATCTCGACAGGATGCTGTCAAACTTCTGACGCAGCGGTAGGCTGGGCTGCCGTGATTCGACGCAGCACCTTGCGGGAGCAACTCGCCGACGCCCTGCGGGAGGAGATCCTGGCCGGCCGGCTCGGTCCGGACGGTGAGTTCACCGTGCGCGAGATCGCCGAGCACTACGGGGTCTCGGCGACTCCGGTGCGCGAGGCACTGGTCGACCTCGCCGCCCAGGGGCTGCTGGAGGTGGAACAGCACCGGGGCTTCAAGATCAAACAGTTCTCGTTGGCCGACTTCCGGCACATGATCGAGGCGCAGGCCCTGGTCAACGACGGCATCCTGCGCCGCCGACCCCCCTTAAACCGGTGGGACGCGCTGCCCGAGGCGTTCACCTCCATCCGCCGCCGCGCCACCGCCGCCCGGCAGGCCGCCATCGCCGGCGACCTCGACATCCTCATCGCCTACGACCTGCGCTTCTGGCGCGAACTCGACGCGCTGCTCGGCAACCCGCACATCGGCGAGTTCCTCGACCGGCTCCGGGTGCGCTGCTGGGCCTTCACCGTCCCCCACCTGCGACGTCAACGCGTGCTCGCCGGCCGGCTGTGGGCCGGCCACCCCGACCTGGCCGACGCCGTCGAGCGGGGCGAGGCGGAGGAGACGGAACGACTGCTCGGCGACTACCGCGACCACGCGCTGACGCTCGCGGCCGAACTCACTACCCTTGCCGTACCGCGTCACCCGGACCGAGAGTGAGCCCATACGTGGCCTGTGACCTGTGGCTGGTCCCCCTCGTCGATGTGCTGTGCCACAGCCCTGACAACCCCTTCGCGGAAGAACTCGCCGAGTACGACCGGGCGCTGGCCGACGCCGGACTGCCGCCGGTGCCCGTGCAGGGCTACGTGCCCGGCACGTCGGGCGACGTCGCGCCGGTCGCCGGCTTCGACTACGCCGCGCTGCACCTGCTGCGGCGCGCCTACCTGCTCCAGCTCAGCGGCCTGCCGGTCACGCCGGCGGAGCAACTGGAGGGCGACTACCAGCAGTTGCTGGAGATGTTCGAGTCCACGGCCCAACAGGCGCACCTCGTCTGGCACTTCGACCACGCCGGCTGCTATGTGCCGGTCGACTTCCCGCACCCCCTGGTCAACGAGACGCTGCTCGCCGGCGGCGGTCCGCTCGGGTCGAGCCACGGCCTGCTGCGGGAACTCGAGACGGTGGCGCCGGCGCTCGGCCTCGACCCGCGCAACCCGCCCCCGCCACCGAGCCCGCCCACC
>NZ_JAVREM010000102.1:0-13866 GCF_031845425.1 Streptomyces millisiae | reverse complement strand
GGTGGGTGGGGAAAAACCCGTGAAGCGGCCGGGTCGCGGATCCGCACCGCCCGCCGTGCTACGCGGGCCTATGGCCCGCTTCGCGGGCCAGCGTCTTGGCCAAAGTCTCGATCGCCGTGGTGAGTTCGTCCTCCGTGATGGTCAGCGGTGGCGCGAGCCGGATCGTGGAGCCGTGGGTGTCCTTGACCAGGACGCCCTCGCGCAGCAGGCGTTCGCCGATCTCGCGGCCGGTGCCGATGGTGGGGTCGATGTCGACGCCGGCCCACAGGCCGCGACAGCGGTAGGCGAGGACACCCTCGCCGACCAGGGCGGAGAGGCCGGCGTCCAGGATCCGGCCGAGTTCGGTGGCGCGGCGCTGGTAGGTGCCGGTGCGCAGCAGGTCGAGCACGGCGGAGCCGACGGCCGCCGCCAGCGGGTTGCCGCCGAAGGTGGAGCCGTGGCTGCCGGGGGTGAGGACGCCGAGGACGTCCCGCCGGCCGACGACCGCGGAGACCGGGACGATGCCGCCGCCCAGCGCCTTGCCGAGCAGCAGCAGGTCGGGCAGGACGCCCTCGTGCTCGACGGCCAGCGTGCGGCCGGTGCGGCCGAGGCCGGACTGGATCTCGTCGGCGATCCACAACACGCCGGCGCGGCTGGTCAGTTCGCGGACGCCGGCGAGGTAGCCGTCGTCCGGGATGATGACGCCGGCCTCGCCCTGGATGGGTTCGATCAGCACGGCGGCCGTGGTCTCGTCGATCGCGGCGGCCAGCGCCGGCAGGTCGTTGTAGGGGACGGTGCGGAAGCCGGGGGTGAACGGGCCGAAGCCGTCCCTGGCGTCCGGGTCGTCGGAGAAGCCGACGACGGTGGTGGTGCGGCCGTGGAAGTTGCCGGCCGCGACCACGACGGTGGCCCGGTCGGGGGCCACGCCCCGCACCCGGTAGGCCCAGCGGCGGGCCACCTTGACGGCGCTCTCCACGGCCTCGGCGCCGGTGTTCATCGGCAGGGTCAGGTCGAGCCCGGTGAGTTCGGCGAGGCCCTCGGCGAAGTCGGCGAGCCGGTCGTTGTGGAAGGCGCGCGAGGTGAGGGTGAGCCGGTCGAGCTGGCGGTGCGCGGCCTCGATCAGCGCCGGGTGGCGGTGGCCGAAGTTGAGGGCCGAGTAGCCGGCCAGCATGTCGAGGTAGCGGCGGCCCTCGACGTCCTCGACCCATGCGCCCTCGGCGCGGGCCACGACGACGGGCAGCGGGTGGTAGTTGTGGGCGAGCGTGGTCTCCTCGGCGCGGATCAGCTCGGTGGAGGAACGGTGGGCGTGGCGGGCGGGGTTCGTCATGGCCGGAGCTCCTGGGTGCAGCACTTGATGCCCCCGCCGGCCTTGTGGATCTCCGACAGGTCGACGGGGACGGGGACGTAGCCGCGCTCGGCGAGGCGGCCGACGAGGCCGGTGGCCTGGGGCGCGACGAAGACGTGGCGGCCGTCGGAGACCGAGTTGAGGCCGAAGGCGAGCGCGTCCTCGCGGGTGGCGAGCAGCGCGTCGGGGAACAGCTCGGCCAGCGTGGCCCGGGCCTCGGCGGAGAAGGCGCCCGGGTAGTAGGCGATGTTCCCCTCGGGGCCGTCGTCCAGCGCGAACAGCGCGGTGTCCAGGTGGTAGAAGCGCGGGTCGATCAGCGGCAGCGTGACCACCGGGAGGCCGAAGTGCCGCCGCACCTCCTCGTGGGCGGCCCGGGTGGTGCGGAAGCCGGTGCCGGCCAGCACCAGGCCGCGGACCGGGACCAGGTCGCCCTCGCCCTCGCAGACCTCGGTGGGCTCGTGGACCTGGTAGCCGGCGTCCTTGTACCAGGTCCGGTAGGCGCCGGACTCGGGCTGTCGCTGCGGGGCGTGGAACCTGGCGCCCAGCATCCGACCGGCCACCACCAGCGCCGAGTTGGCGGCGAACACCATGTCCGGCAGCCCGGGCACCGGGGCGATCGTCTCCACGGTGTGGCCGTGCGCGCGGTACGCGTCGACCAGCGCGGTCCACTGGGCCTGGGCGAGGGACCGGTCGACGGTGCCCGTCGGGTCCATCCAGGGGTTGATGGCGTAGGCCACGTCGAAGTGGCGCGGCTCGCACATCAGGTAGCGCCGCGGGCGGGCGAGCTTGCCTGGCACTGGCGACTCTCCTCTCGGTTCTTCCCTTTGACGGTAGAAACGGGAGGATGTGGGCGACAAGAAACGGCACTTGCGCGTGTGCGCAAGACCGTTGCGTCGTCAGGCCGCCAGGCGGCGATTCATTGCGCGGGAGGGGGGCTCGGGCTGGCTCCGGCCTCGGGGGAGTTGGCGATCAGGTGGGAGAGGACGATCTGGCTGATCGTCTTGCGGATGAACGGCTCGGCCCTGATCCGCTCCAGCACCCGCTCGAAGTGCTCGATGTCGGTGGCCCTGATGTGCAGCAACGCGTCCGCGCCGCCGGTGACGGTCATCGCCGCGGTGATCTCCGGGTAGTCGCGCACCACCTCGGCCAGCCGGCGCGGCGGGGCGGCGCTGTCGCAGTAGACCTCGACATACGCCTCGGTGCGCCAGCCGAGCGCGCCGGGCAGCACGGTCGCGGTGAAGCCGGTGATCACGCCGGCCTCCCGCATCCGGTCGACGCGGCGCTTGACGGCCGGCGCCGACAGGCCGATGGCCGCGCCGATCTCCGCGAAGCTGGTCCGGGCGTTGGCGATCAGCGCGGCGACGATCTTCCGGTCGAGGTCGTCGATCGGCACGGGCGGCCGGGTCACGGCAGGTCGTCCTTCCCGGTCGTGGGCCTGGCGGGCACCGGCGCCCGGCCGGCGGCCGGCGGGTACGCCGGCAGCGGCGGCACGGCCGGGCGCGGCGGCGCCGGCGGAGGCGTGAGCCGGGCCAGCTCCGCGTTGAACTGGGCCCCGGCGAGCAGGCTCAGGTTGGACACCCACAGCCACACCAGGAAGACGATGATCCCGGCCAGCGAGCCGTAGAGCCGGTCGTAGGTGCCGACCCCCGAGGCGTACAGCGCGAACGCGGCCGAGGTCACCAGCCACAGCAGCACCGCCAGCGCCCCGCCCGGCACGCCCCTGGCCGGCACCCGGGCGCCCGCCGGGCCGGTGCGGAAGAGCACCAGCACCAGGCCCGTCACCAGCAGCACGAGCAGCGGCCACTTCAGCAGCTCCCACGCCGTGCTGCCCGCCTCCCCCGGCCCGAGGAGCCGCCCGATCACGCGCACCGCGCCGCCGGTGAGCACCAGCACCGTGGCGCTGCCGACGAGCAGGGCGAGCAGCCCGAGGGCGGACAGCATGGTGCGGGGGATGGTCCGCCACGGTGCGCGGTGGTCGGTCACGCCGTGCATCGCGTGCTGCACCCGGCGGAAGATGGCCAGGTAGTTGTAGGCGGAGACCAGCGCGCTGACCGCGCCCACCACCGTCACCACCCAGGCCGCCGAGCGCTGGTCGGCCAGGTCGTGCAGCGCGCCCACCACGTCCCCCCGGGATCCGGCCGGGACCAGCGCGCTGAACTGCCACAGCAGCTCCTGCGCCACCTGGTAGTCGATGATCCCGATGACCGACAGGGCCACGAAGAGGGTGGGGAAGACGGCGAGCACCGAGTAGTAGGTGAGCGCCGCCGCCCAGTGGTCGATGTCGTCCCGCCACATCGACACCGGGGTGCGGCGCAGGGCCACCGCCCATCGGGCGGGTGCCTCGCCGCCGCTGGGTCCTGCTGTCGTTCGCTCCGGCATCGGTCCACCTGGTCTGTCGTACGGCCCGGCTTCCCCCAGCCCCCAGCTTGCCAGCACCCGGGCCCCAGCCCGGCACGGGGCCCCGACCAGGGGGTGTGCAGTGGCGGCGAGCGAGAGCGACCATGGAAGAAGGGCGAATGCCCGAGCACTCCTCAGACGTTCCCGATGCTCACCAGGGAGGCCGATCATGGCACACGAGGAGACCTGGAACGTGCGCCTGTCCATCGACTCGAGCGACGACGGCGGGCGGATGACGCGCGCCGAGGCGCGCCTGGAGGACCGACCGGACGTCGTGCTGGTCACCGAGGGCGTGGCCCGCGCGCATCCCGCCGACGAGAACGTGCCCGACATCGGGCGCGAGCTGGCGGTGGCGCGGGCGCTCTCCGAGCTGTCGCACCAGTTGCTGCACACCACGGTGCAGGACATCGAGGCGCACACCCACGAACGGGTGACGCGGCTGCGCGTGTGAGGCGCCGCGCGCCCGCTACGCCGTCCCGTCCGGGATGCGGACCGCCGTGCCCGAGACGTGGACGCGGGGGTCGCCGGCGCGCAGTTCGACCGTCAGCAGGGACGGCCGGCCGAGGTCGTGGCCCTGGTGCAGGGTGAGGACCGCCGCCGGCTCGACCAGGCCGAGTTCCCGCAGGTAGCCGCCGAGCGCGGCGGCCGCGGCGCCGGTCGCCGGATCCTCCACGACCCCGCCCACGGGGAACGGGTCGCGCACGTGGAACACGGTGGGCGACTCCCGCCACACGAGCTGTAGCGTCGTGAGGTCCAGGCGCAGCATCAGGGACTTCAGCCGGTCGAAGTCGTAGTCGAGGGCGGCCAGCCGCTTGCGGCCGGCCGCCGCGAGCACCAGGTGCCGGGCGCCGGCGAACGCGATCACCGGCGGCAGGGCGGGGTCGAGCTCGTCGGCCGACCAGTCGAGCGCGGCCAGCGCCTCGGCCAGGTCGGCGGCGGCGACCGGCTCCTGGTGCGGTTCGACGCTGGAGAGCGTCGCCGCTGGCCCGTCGTCGCCCGGCCGCACCACGACCGGAATCTCGCCGACGGGCGTGTGGAACGTCAGTTCGCCGGGGCCGAGCCGCTCGGCCAGCGCCACCGCGGTGGCGACCGTGGCGTGCCCGCAGAACGGCACCTCGGCCAGCGGGCTGAAGTAGCGCACCGCGTACCGGCCGGCCTCGCCGGTCGGGGTGAGGAACGCGGTCTCCGAATAGCCCACGGAGGTCGCGATGTCCTGCAGGGCCGCGTCGGACAGGCCGGTGGCGTCCAGCACCACGCCCGCCGGGTTGCCGCCCTCGGGGTCGGTCGTGAAGGCGGCGTAGCGCAGCACCTCGGGATCGTTGGTCATGCGGCGTTCAACTCGCGGCCCACCGCGGCTATTCCGGCCGGCCGGATTGTCATGGAAACGCCATGTGCGCGACGGACGCGGGATGGCCGGCGGACGGTCGGCTTCGCTGCACTCGACGATATGACGCACTCCTCCTCTCCCACCCGCTCTCCCGAGTCCTCTCCCACGGACGCGCTGCGCGCCGCGGCCCGGCTCCTCGACCGACGCCGCTTCCTGACCGTCACCGGCGCCGCCGCGGCCATCGCCTTCTCCACCAACCTGCCCAACGCCGCCCAGGCCGCGGAACCGCTGGCCCCGGAGGCGCTGACCGTCGACCCCTTCACCCTCGGCGTCGCCTCGGGGGATCCGCGCCACGACTCGGTGGTGCTGTGGACGAGACTCGCGCCCGAGCCGTTCGCCGTCGACAGCGGGCTGCCGGCCCAACCGGTCACCGTGCGCTGGGAGATCGCCAGGGACGAGGCGTTCCGTCGGATCGAGCGGACCGGCCGGGCCGACGCCCACCCCGAGTTCCACCACGCCGTGCACGTCGAGGCCGACGGGCTGCGCCCCGCCACCACGTACCACTACCGCTTCCACGTCGGCCGCTGGACCAGCCCCACCGGCCGCACCAGGACCGCGCCGGCCCCCGGCGCCCACGCCGAGTCGCTGCGCTTCGCGCTGGTCTCCTGCCAGCGCTACGACCAGGGCTACTTCACCGCCTACGGCCACCTGGCCCGCGAGGAGAACATCGACGCCGTCCTGCACCTCGGCGACTACCTCTACGAGTACCCGGTCAACTCGGCCGCCGGCGCCCGCGGTTACACCGGCCCCGACGCGCTGCCCGCCGCAGTCAACCGGGAGACCGTCACCCTGGAGGACTACCGGCTGCGCTACGCCCTCTACCACCGCGACCCGGACCTCAGGGCCGCGCACGCCGCGCACCCGTTCGTCGTCACCTGGGACGACCACGAGGTGGAGAACAACTACGCCGGCTCGATCCCCGAGAACAGCGTGCCGCCCGAGGAGTTCCTGGTCCGCCGCGCCGCCGCGTACCGCGCCTACTACGAGAACATGCCGCTGCGCCGCGCCCAACTGCCGCACGGCCCCGACGCCCGGCTCCACCGGCGGCTCGACTACGGCCGCCTCGCCCAGCTGGACATCCTCGACTCCCGCCAGTACCGGGACGACCAGGCGCTCGGCGACGGCTGGCAGGTCCCGACCGACGAGGTCGCGGTGCCCGGGCGCACGCTGCTCGGCGCCAGCCAGGAGCGCTGGCTGGCCGACGGCTGGCGCCGCTCGCGCGCGGTGTGGAACCTGGTGCCGCAGCAGGTGGTGCTGGCCCGCCGCCGCAACCGGGTCGAGGGCCCGTGGCCGCTGTCGATGGACGCCTGGGACGGCTACCCGGCCGCCCGCGAGCGCTTCCTGACCGCCGCCCGCGACGCCGGCGTGGACAACCTGGTGGTGCTGACCGGGGACGTGCACGTCCACTACGCCTTCGACCTCAAGGCGGACTGGGACGACCCGGCCTCCCGCACCCTGGGCGTCGAGCTGGTCACCAGCTCGATCTCCAGCGGCGGCAACGGCTCGGAACGACCGGCCAACTGGCCGGCCCTGACCGGCGCCAACCCGCACCTGCGCTTCTACGACGGCCGCCGCGGGTACGTGGTGCTCACCCTGGACAGCCGCCAACTGACCGCCGAGTACCGGGTGGTGCCCACCGTCACCACCCCGGGCGCCGGGGTCCTCACCGCCGCCACGTTCACCTCGCGCGCCGGCGACCCCGGCCTGCGGCCCGCGTAGTCCGGGCGACGCCCGGCCCGCCACCTCCGGCGGCGGGCCGGGGCGTCACCGGGGGGTGAGCGCGGCGCGCAGCCGTTCCGCGTAGGCGCGACGGCGGTCGGCGGGGAGCCAGTCGGGCTGCGGGGGCGTGCCGTAGAGGTCGTCGCCCGGGTAGCGGGGGAAGAGATGCTGGTGGAAGTGCCAGACCGTTTGGTCGCCGGCCGGCTCGTTGTGCTGGCGGGTGGAGACCCCGGCGCAGCCGTAGGCGGTGCGCATGGCGCGGGCGAGTACGCGGGTGGCGTCGAAGACCGCGTGGCCGTCGGCGGCGGGCAGGTCGTAGAGGTTCTCGTGATGGGCGACGGGGATGACCAGCAGATGGCCCGCGTTCCGCGGCCACCAGCGGGGGCAGACCAGCGCGAAGACGCGCTCGTCGCGGTAGACCACGTCGGGTTCCCGGTCCGGGGTGAGGTGGCAGAACGGGCAGTGGTAGTCGGCGGGTTCATGGTTGTACACGGGCACCTCCCGGTTGCGTGTCGGTCCCGGCGGGGCGCTCAGGAACCGGCCGGCGGCCACTCGACGAGCCCGCCGCCGGACCGCAGGGCCGTGGCGAGGCCGGTGAGGGCCTCGGCGGCCTCGCGCGCCTCCTCGACCAACAACGTCCGGCGATGCTCAGCCAGTTCGGAACGTCCGGCCTCGGTCTCCCCGTCGAACACCTCGCGGAACTCGGCGACTCGTCGCATCGGCTCATGGTCCACACCCTGAAGCCAGGCGGGCCCTTCCGCCAGGCGGCGGGTGGTCAGGAGGAATCGGCAATCGCCACGAGGGCGCCCGCGTCAGCGGTCCACTCCACGCCGCTGCCGTCGACTGGCCGCAGGTGTGCCTCGACACGCAGGACCCGCCCGGTGCCGCGAGCCACGTGTTCCAGCACCCCGTCCAGCCGGCCGACACGGCCGGTTGTGGGGTCGGTGACCAGTTGGCCCATCAGCTCGTGGCGGCCCCAGCGCAGGGTGACGCTGACGGTCACCGCGTCGGCGCCTTCCCGCGTTTCCACAGGCAGGTGGTGGCGTGGTCGGCGTTCACGACGACAGGGTGGTGACAGTACGAGCACGTCACGGGCACATTCGGCTCGACGGGCCCCTCCCGGCCGGTCACCACGGTGACGGCGTCCTCGGAGTGGGCGGTGGTGGCGCGTACCGTGAAGCGGGAGCCGTCGCCTTCATGGGCCACCAGGAGCCGACAGCGCGGGTCGTGCGCGACGTGCTTGAGCACGTCGCGCAGCAACTCCGAGACACCTACCCAGGCCGGCATCACGGCGTCCGGGGCGCCTCCGACCTTCGCCACCGCCTCCGCGGCCACGCGACACCACCGCTCGACGTCCTGCGCGAGAGCCGTTATCTCCCAGGTGTACTCCTCATCACCCTCGGCGCCTTGCACGATGACGACGGTCATGGGACACCTCCCGGGGCGGTTACCGAGTAACGCGAACGCAGTCGGGTCGTCGCTCTGGGCGACTATGCTGTGCGTTGTCCGACGTGGCGGTTCGGCAGGTTCTCAACCTACGGTGACCAGCGGACCCAAAAAACTGACGCAGAGTACAAGTTGCGCATGGCGCAGGCACCGGAAGGTGGACCATGGCCTCAGCTCAGTCCCCGCCCCGTCGCGGAACCCATACCGGTGGTCAGGGTTCCCGTGTCCGCAGGCAGGCCGGGGGTGTCAGCGGGTACCTGCTGAAGATCATTCGGGAACGCGTGCCGTCGACCCAGCGTCACCTCGCCGAGCTGCTGGGCGTGGACATCACGACCATGCAGGGCTGGGAATCTGGCCGACGCCCCCTGTCGGCCATCTCCGTCGCGCAGTTTCAGACCATCCGCCGACGACTTCTGAAGTGCGGCGCCGATCCCGAACTCGTGGTGCTTCTGGAGGCCGCTGGTCAGGCGGACGCGGTCATCACCCACGCGCTGGAGAACCCGGTGCCCTCGCGGCAGAGCGTTGAGCACCATCCCCTCGCCCAGTGGGTGTACACCCGAACTGCCGCCCACATGATCGCCTGGGCACTCACGGGGGCGCCCCCGGCGGCGCTTCCGCAAAACCCTCCCGAAACGCCGCGTCGGCGAGGGCCGACCCCCGATTCCCCGCTCCTGCCGGCAGCGGAGCGTCAGGCTGCGTTCAGCCACCTCAGGCGGTGCGCCGAGGAAGCCGAAAGGCTCGGCCAAGACGGAGCCCTACTCCGGCGACAGGCCGTCTACCTGTGCAGCTATGACAGCGCCCCAGACACCCACGCCTGGGTCGGCCACATGCGCAAACCGATGCGGTTCACCTTCACCTCGCCCCTGGAGTGGTCGGACGCACGGTCGATCGCCACCTCCCTGACGAGGCACGGGGAACAGGATGTGCTCTGGGCCTTCATCGACCACGGCATGCGGGACGATGCCGGAGAAGCCGCCAACTTGAACTACTGGGCCTACTGGCTTGGACTGGACCCTCTTCCGCGGGCCGATGACGGCTTCATGGCTTCCCGTTCCTCGCGGCAGTGGGATGCGAGCGCTCTGCTACGGGCCATGGCCAGTCGACTCGACCCCGGCTTGGCGTGTATCGACCTGAACGTGCACTCGGTGTGGGCCCTGCTTGCCGCGCACCCGGCATTGCTGACGGTTGACGCGCGCCTCACCGCCGACCTTGCTGGTCGGGTGCTACGACTGCTCGACTCGGACAGCGCGTCGTCGCGAGCCCGGCGGGAGCTGGAGCAGTTGAACTACGGTCTACGAATGACCAGAGCCTGATCCACAGAGAGGACGCCGCATGTTGGACGAGCAGCACGCCCGGGGGGCGGTCACGTACCTCATGGAGATGGGGACGCTCAAGCGCGGCAAGCGCAGCGGGTGGTGGATCGCGGGTGTGAAGGATCCGGAGACGATCGCCGAGCACAGCTTTCGCACGGCGATCATCGGGTCCGTGCTGGCGATGCTCGAAGGCGCCGATCCGGCGAAGGTGGCTCTGCTGTGCACCTTTCATGACACCCAGGAGACGCGCGTGGGCGACATCCCGTGGGTCGGACGTCGCTACCTCACCGCGGCCAGGAACGAGGACGTCACGGCGGACCAGGTGGCCGACGCCCCTCCGGTCGTGGCCGCCGGGATCCAGGCCATCGTGGACGAGTACGAGAACGGCGACTCCCTCGAAGTGCTGGTCGCTCACGACGCCGACAAGCTGGAGTGCATGATCCAGGGCCTTGAGTACCTGGAACAGGGCTACCGCAACGCCCAGGAGTGGGTGGACAGCACACGGGCGAAGCTCAAGACGCCATCGGCCATCGCACTCGCCAACGCCGCCCAGGGCATGTCCTCGGCCGAGTGGCAGCGCACCTACCTCCGGTAACCACGGAGTCCGACTCACATGACTGCTCCGCGGATTGCTCCCGAGGTGATGGCGTTCTACACCTCGAAGGTCACCGAGGCCGACCGCTTGTCGTCGTCGGCCGACGGCATGCTGGAGCTGCTGCGTACCCAGGAGTTGCTGCGCCGCTACCTGCCCGACGCCCCGGCGCGGGTGCTCGACGTCGGCGGTGGGCCCGGGACGCACGCGCGGTGGCTGATCGCGGACGGTTACGACGTGCACCTGGTCGACCCGGTGCCCCGTCACGTCGACCAGGCCCGGCGGATCGCCGGGTGTACGACCGAGCTGGGCGACGCACGTGAACTCACCACGGCCGACGCCTCGTTCGATGTCGTGCTGCTCCTCGGTCCGCTCTACCACCTCACCGAGGCGGGCGATCGGCGGCAGGCTCTCGCCGAGGCGTTCCGCGTACTGCGACGCGGAGGGCTCCTGGCCGCCGCCGGCATCAACAGGTATGCCTCACTGTTCGAGCACACGGCGTTCGCGCACCTGCACCGGGACGACGTCCGGCGGAGCATCGCGGGAATCCTCGAGTCCCGGGTCCATGACGGGAAGAAGTCCTTCACCCAGGCGTACTTCCACAGCGCGGAGGAGCTGCGGAGCGAGGTCGCGGCGGCGGGGTTCCAGGGCGCCGAGGTGCTGGGGATCGAGGGGCCGACCTGGGGGATGCTCAAAGCGACGGAGCAGTTCACGGGGGAGTCGGCGATCGGCACGCCGCTGTTCGAGTCGGCGCTGGCCGCGGCCCGGATGGCGGAGCCCTATCCCGAGCTGCTGGCCGCCAGTTCGCACCTGCTCGGCGTGGCGCGGCGCTGAGCGGCGGCGTCCGGAGCCGGGGCGTGTGACCAAACGCACCGCGTGGGGTCCCCCGGAGGGAGGAAAAGAAGCGGGGATGGTCGGGCCAATCATGGGATGATCGGATTGTTCCGAGCGCTATCACCGGAGAGGTGCATGACTCAGCCCGGCCAATCCCCGACGGCCGAACCCGCCCAAGACCACACCGCCACCCAGATCCCCCGGCCCGCCACCGCCGGCGAAGGAGCACCGAAGCTCTCACGCCGCAGGCGGGCCGGACTGCTGCTCACCCTCATCCTGGGCAGCCTCACCGCCCTCACCCCGCTCTCCATCGACACCTACCTCCCCGCTCTCCCCGAGGTCGCCGACAGCCTCGGCACCGGCGCCGCCACCGTCCAGCTCACGCTGACCGCCTGCCTCCTCGGCCTCGGCCTCGGGCAGCTGATCGTCGGCCCGATGAGCGACCAGCTCGGCCGCCGGCTGCCGCTGCTCGCCGGCATGAGCGGCTACGTCCTGGCCTCCGTGGCCTGCGCCGTCGCGCCCAACGTCGAGACGCTCACGGCCTTCCGCCTCGTCCAGGGACTCGCCGGCTCGGCCGGCGTCGTCATAGCGCGCGCCATCGTCCGCGACATGTTCGACGGCGTCGCCATGGCCCGCTTCTTCTCCACCCTGATGCTGATCTCCGGCCTCGCCCCCATCCTGGCCCCGGTGTTCGGCGGGCAGCTGATGCGGTTCACCGACTGGCGCGGCATCTTCGTCGTCCTCGCCGTCGCCGGGCTGCTGCTCACCCTGGTCGCGGCCCGCTGGCTGCCGGAGACGCTCCCCGCCGAGCGCCGCGAACGCGGCGGCCTGCCGGCCGCGTTGCGCACCATGGGCGGCCTCTTCCGGGACCGCGTCTTCACCGGCCACCTGCTGGTCGGCGGCCTCACCTTCGCCGGCCTCTTCGCCTACGTCGCCGCCTCCCCCTTCGTCATCCAGGAGATCTACGGCGCCTCCCCGCAGACCTTCAGCCTGCTGTTCATGGTCAACTCCGTCGGCCTGGTCGTGATGAGCCAGGTCAACGGCAAGGTCCTGGTCGGCCGCGTGTCCACGCACCGGATCATGGCCGTCGGACACGCGCTGCTGGTGCTGGCCGCCACCTCCCTGCTGCTGATGACCACCGGCGTCTTCGGCGACGTCGGCCTGGTGCCCGTCGCCACCGGGCTCTTCGTCCTGATGGGCGCCATGCCGCTGGTGCTGCCCAACGCCAACACCGAGGGACTGCAGCGGGCCCCGCACGCGGCCGGCTCCGCCGCCGCCCTGCTCGGCGCCTCGCAGTTCTTCGTCGGCGCCGTCGCCTCGCCGCTGGTCGGCGTCGCGGGCGAGGACACCGCCGTCCCGATGGCCGTCGTCCAGCTCGCCTCGGTGCTGCTCTCCGCGGCCTGCTTCCTGCTCCTGTGCCGCCCGTGGCGGCGCGCCGCCCCCGCCGCCGTGCCTACACTGCGGCGGTGACCAGCCCCACCACCACGCCCCTGGGCGCCGCCCTCGACCGGCTGCTCGACGGCCTGCCGCCACGGCAGGCCGCGGCGGCCGTCGAGCGGCTGATCGCCAGCTACCGGGGGCGCACCGTCGCCGCGACGCCCATCCTGCGGGACCGGGCCGACGCCGTCGCCTACGCCGCCTACCGGATGCCGGCCACCCACCAGGCGATCGCCGCCGCGCTCGACCAGCTCGCCGCGCGGCTCCCCGACTGGGCCCCGGCCAGCCACCTCGACCTCGGCGGCGGCACCGGCGCGGCGGTCTGGGCGGCGGCCGACGCCTGGCCCGGCGACCGCGAGACGGTCGTCGTCGACTGGTCGGAGCCCGCGCTCGCGCTCGGCCGCGAGCTGGCGGCGGCCGCCGCGTTCCGCGTGGAGTGGCGCCGCGAACGGCTCGCGCCCGGCGTCCAACTCCCCGCGGCGGACCTGGTCACCGTCTCCTACCTGCTCGGCGAGCTCCCCGAGACCGCCCGCGACGGGGTGGTGGACGCGGCGGCCACGGCCGCCGGCGCCGCCGTCCTGGTCGTCGAGCCCGGCACCCCCGACGGCTACCTGCGCGTGCGTGCCGCCCGCGACCGGCTGCTCGCCGCCGGCCTGCGGGTGGCCGCGCCCTGCCCGCACGACGCGGCCTGCCCCATCGAGCCGGGCGCCGACTGGTGCCACTTCGCGGCCCGCGTCGGCCGCTCGGCGCTGCACCGGCGGGTCAAGGGCGGGGTGCTGCCCTACGAGGACGAGAAGTTCTCCTACGTGGCGGCGACGTGCGGGCTGCCGCCGGCAACGCCGGCCCCGTCCCGGGTGGTCCGCCGCCCGCAGCTCCGCAAGGGCCAGGTCCTGCTCGACCTGTGCGAACCGGACGGCGACGGTGCCGGTGCCGGCGCCGTCCTCCGGCGGGAGACCGTCACCCGCCGCCAGGGCGCGGCCTACCGCACTGCGCGGGACACGCCGTGGGGCGGCGTCTGGCCGGCGACCTGACGACCGCCTCCCGACTGAGGGACGGCCTGTGGCCGGGCCGTGCGGTGCGGTGCGGTGCCGCGCCCACCCACCCGCCCCGGCGGGTGGCCTCGCGCGGCGCGGTGGCGGCCTGCGGCCAGCCGTCTGCGGCTTCGCCGCACGGGGGCGGCCCTTCCGGTGCCGTGCCGCCCGCCCTTCGGCCTGCGGCCGTGCGGTGCCGCGCCCACCCACCCGCCCCGGCGGGTGGCCTTGCGCGGCGCGGTGGCGGCCTGCGGCCGTGCGTGCTGCGGCGTCGCCGCAGGCGGTGCCGTGCCCGCCCGCCCTCCGGGCGGGGTCTCGCGGCCGGGGGCGGCCGCGCCCGCCCACCCGCCGAGGGCGGGTGGGCGCGGCGGTGCGGCGGAGTCGCC
>NZ_JAVREM010000101.1:0-14330 GCF_031845425.1 Streptomyces millisiae | reverse complement strand
GGGAAAACCCCCGCGCCAAGCGCCGAGGCAGCCCCCGCCCCGCCAGGCGCGCGCCCCTTCGGGGCCCTCCCCCCGCCAGGGGGGCCCGTCAGAAACCGTGCGGCAGCCACGGCGCCACCGCCGAGGAGAACGCCGTCGCCGCCGGCGCCAACGCGCCGCCCCGCAGTTCCCGCACCAGGCCCGCCCCCGCCAGCGCCGCCAGCGACGCGTCGCCGAGGTAGGCCGCGCCCAGCGCCCGCACGTGCTCGAAGGAGAGGTCCGCCGGGTCCGTGGTCCGCTCGCACACCGCCCCCTCGGGGCCGCCGCTCAGCCGCCAGCGGCCCGTGTTCCAGGGGCACAGCTCGTCCTCGACCGCCAGCACCACGTCCACCTCCCGCGCGTACGTCCGGGCCGCGAGCGCCGCGCCCACGTCGACGGTCCGCACATGGAGCCGGTCGATGGTCCGCAGCTGGCAGCGGCGGATGTCGGAGACGAGGTGGAGCAGCGGGTCGTCCACCGGACGGTCCCGCAGTACCACGGTCGACATCAGGTCGGTCTCGCACAGGAAGCGCAGCAGCGCGCCGTACGCCGCCGGCTCGGCGGCCATCAGGTCGCGGACCAGCACGGTGCCGTCGGGCACCGTCGCCTCCCACTGCGGCTTGAGCGCGTACCGGGCGTAGCCGAGCAGCTCGCCGTCCCGCTCGGCCAGCACGCAGCGCAGCTCGGACGCGCCGTCCCGCTCGCGCGGCGGGTCGAGCAGCGGCAGCTTCTCCCAGCCGGGCTGGCGCGCCAGCATGCCGGGCCGGGTGGGGACGAGGCGCGCGTACAGCTCCTCACAGCGCGCCGCGGCCTCGGCCGGCGGCAGGACGGTGAGGGTGAGGTCGTCGGCGCCGGCCGGCGGGGCGACCCGGACCCGTGCCGTGTCGATGGTCGCCCGCATCGCGCGCGTCGCGACGCCGTAGCCGAAGCGCCCGTAGATCTGCTGTTCGGACGCGGTGAGGGCGGCCAGCGGCTCGCCCGCTTCGTGGAAGCCCTGGAGGGCCGACCGCATCATCCGCCGCAGCAGCCCGCGCCGCCGGTGGGTGGCGGCGACGCTGACCATCGTCACGCCGGCGGTCGGCACCGGGGTGCCGCCCGGTACCGTCATCCGGAAGGAGAAGGAGCTGAAGGAGCCGACGCTCCGGTCGCCGTCCCAGGCCGCGAGGGACCGATCGATTTCGGTCAGTTCTTGCCAGAGCGCACGTTCCTCGGGCGCTTTCGACACCCCGCCGAAAGCCCATTCGAGCCCGGCGAACCAGGCATCCCACTCCTTGTCCCGCAGACCGCGCAGCTCAATCGTCATATCACCATGCCTATCAGCGCGGTCAGTGCCGGGCGACACAATTTCCCCACCCCCGAATGTCCCGTACACGTATCCGAACCTGGCAAAGGTTCGACGCGCGACCGAACGGGTGGATAAGGTCCCTGGTCATGGCACGCGGCAGCGAGACTGCACCGAGGAGGGCCCGACGACACCAGGCCCAGAAGGCAGTGCACCGCGTCCGCACCCGGCTGCGCCGCTCGGCCGTCGACTACTTCCGCGGCGGCACCTCCGACTGGTGGGCCTTCGGCGCCCTGCTCGCCACTGTCCCGCTGCTGAGCCTGGCGACCGTCGCCTGGCCGGAATGGTGCCCGCCCGAGGCGCTCGTCCTGCCGCTGGTCGCCGGCGGCCTGCTGCTGCGCCCGGCCAGCCTGCTGGGCCTGTACGCCGTCGTCGCCACCGCCCTCGTGATGGAGACGGCGCTGATCGACACCGGCCGCGGCGTCCCCGACCCGGTCACCCCCGGCACCATCCTGGTGGTGGCGGCCGTCGCCCTCACCGGGCTGTTGATAGCCCAGTTCCGCAGCCGGGTCGGCGTGCCCTGGCGGCGCGGCGGCACCATGCTCTTCGACCTGCGCGAACGCATCCGCGCCCAGGGGGCGCTGCCGCCGCTGCCCAAGGGCTGGCACCGCGAGGTGTCGCTGCGGCCGGCCGGCGGGCAGTCGTTCTCCGGTGACTTCGTGGTCGCCGCCCGCACCGGCCCCGACCGCCGCACCCTGGAGGTCGTGCTCACCGACGTCTCGGGCAAGGGCATGGACGCGGCCTCCCGCTCGCTGCTGCTCTCCGGCGCCTTCGGCGGCCTGCTCGGCTCGCTGCCGCCGCACTCCTTCCTGCCCGCCGCCAACGGCTACCTGCTGCGGCAGAACTGGGACGAGGGCTTCGCCACCTCCGCCCACCTGGTGCTGGACCTGGACACCGGCGACTTCGAACTGCTGTCGGCCGGCCACCTGCCGGCCGTGCAGCTGAACGCGGGCACCGGCCGCTGGGAGGAGGTCAGCGCCGAGGGGCCGCTGCTCGGTGTCTACGACGGCGCCGAGTTCCACCCGGCCAAGGGCACGCTGCGCCGCGGCGACGTGCTGATGCTCTTCACGGACGGCCTGGTGGAGCGCTCCGACCGGGACATCTCCGAGGGCATCGACCGGCTGACCGGCGAGGCCGACCGCTACGTCACCACCGGCTTCCGCGGCGCCGCCTGGCATCTCATCGAGTCGGTGGCCAAGGACGTGAACGACGACCGCGCCCTGCTGATCATCGGTCGCGAGTAGCCGGCGGCGGGGGGTCACCCGGCGGGGCGGAATGTGCCCACGCGCCGCTGACGCCCCGACAGGCCGAGCTGAACTGCGCCGATGAGCGGGGTCCGGCGCGCGGCGCTGTGCGCCGATCGGCGGTGCGACCGGCGTCGCGGCGGATGCGGGACCCGCCGGGTGGGCGTTGGCTCGGAGCCATGAGCCACTCCATGAGACGACATCGGACCAGCGTCCCCGCCCGGCTCGCCCGCCGGGCGCTCGGCGGCGCCACGCTGGGCGCCGTGGTACTCGTCGGCCCCTGGACGGTCACGGCGGCCGGGCAGGAGCCCGGCGAGCGCGCCCTCCCGGCCCGCGCGCCGCAACACTCGCCCGACGTCCGGACGTTGGCCCATCCGGGCCCGCCCAGCGCCGCGCGGCGCGCCGCGTCGGGGCCGCTGCCCGTCTTCGACGCCGGCCGCCCCGAGACGACCGAGGCGCCCGGCGGTTGGACCAGCCCCGTCACCGGCTTCCCGATGACCGCGCGCTACGCCCAGCCGGGCGGCTGGGCCGCGGGGCACCACACGGGCGTGGACTTCGCCACCCCGGTCGGCACCCCGGTGCACAGCGTCGGCCCCGGCACGGTGCTGGTCGCCGAGGACTCCGGCTCCTACGGCAGGCACGTGGTGACGAGGATGGCCGACGGGCGGTTCGCCCTCTACGCCCACCTCGACGAGATCGCCGTCACCGCCGGGCAGTCGGTCGAGGGCGGCACCCGGATCGGCGACTCGGGCAACACCGGCAACAGCACGGGCCCGCACCTGCACTTCGAGGTACGGGCCGGCCGCGCCTACGGCACCGACGTCGATCCGATCGCCTACCTCGCCGCCCACGGCGTCGCCGTCGACGAGCGGGGCGAGGTCAGCCGGACCGCACCGGCCGCCGGCTCGCGGGACGCCGCGCCTCCTGCGTGAACGCCCAGTCCATCGAGGGCTCCACGAGGAAGCGGAAGGCCCGCCGCACCGGGCTCGTGCACAGCGCGGTGATGACGGCGGCGCCGATCAGGGTGACGGCCACATGGCCCGCCGGGGTGCCGACCCAGCCCGCCTCGTACCAGTCCCACCAGCGGGAGCCCTTGGCGATGAACCCGTGCAGGAGGTAGCCGTAGATGGTGCCGGCGCCGAGCGCCGTGAACCAGGTGGCGCGGGTCGGCACGAGTGCCAGGAAGGCCGCCGTCAGCACCAGGCCCGCGGCGAACAGGCCGAGCGTGGCCGCCACCCCGGCCCAGGCGTCGGCACCCATCTCCTGGGCGCTGTTGGTCCGGTAGAACCAGCTGTGCTCCACCTGGGGCGAGACCCAGAACGCGACGGCCAGACCGACCGCGAGCACCGCCACCGCCAGCGGGCGGGCGAACGGCCGGCGCAGCAGCTCGAAGTGCTCGGGCCGGAGCATGAGGCCGAGCACGAAGAACGGCAGGAACTGCAGCACCCGCTGGATGTTGAGGTCGTCCCCGAGGTGCGGCGAGACGGACGCGAGGGCCGCGATCACCAGCGCGATCGGCAGCGGCCAGCGGACGACCCGCCAGATCGGCGAGGTGAGCCGCCAGACGAAGAGCGCGATCAGGAACCAGGTGACGTAGTAGGGGTCGAGGAGGCTGAACGGGTAGTCCGGGTCGTCGTCACCCCAGCGCTTGAACAGGATGTAGCCGACCTCGAACAGCACGTACGGCAGGCCGATGCCGGTGATGAGGCGCTTGAGCTGTTCGGGGCGGCCGGTGTAGCCGCGTGAGAAGTAGCCCGCGAGCAGGATGAACGCGGGCATGTGGAAGGTGTAGACGAAGTCGTAGAGGGCGGCGGCGGTGCGCGAGTCACCGCGCAG
Organism: Streptomyces millisiae; assembly: GCF_031845425.1. Taxonomy (NCBI): domain Bacteria; kingdom Bacillati; phylum Actinomycetota; class Actinomycetes; order Kitasatosporales; family Streptomycetaceae; genus Streptomyces; species Streptomyces millisiae. The sequence goes on along the minus strand of NZ_JAVREM010000101.1, from coordinate 9,890 downwards.
TGGGGTCCACGCGTGCCCGATACCGACCAGCACGATCGCCAGGTACTTGGCGTTGTCGAAGTAGGGGTCCCGCGGCTTGACCCGAGGTGGACCGTCCGTGACCGTCGGTGGGGGGTCGGCCGCCGTGGCCCGAGCCGCGGGCAGGGAGGCTTCTTGATTACGGACGTGCAACATTGTCCGCACGATAGCGCTTCCCCGTCGCCTCCGTAAATTCACCCGCCGGCATGCCGCGCGACGCCAGGTGATCACGTCGGGGATTCGAAACCATTCCGTGAAAATCCATGGGACTTTCGGGGGAGTGGCCGAGATGTCACCCCTCCCATGCCCGGAATGAGGGGATGTGCCCGGCGTAAATGGGGCGTATCGACCGGCGCCTGTCGCCCCGTCGCCACGGACTCGCAGCCCGGGAATGGGATTTCGAGCGGGGCGCTCCGACTATCGGCGAACTCCCGTGAGATCGGCGGTGAATTCGCGGTGCGAAGCGGTCCGAGAGCTAACGGGCGGGTAACGGGCCGCCTCGGTACCCAGGGTGACCGGCGAGCGTGTGACGTGGCCGGACACGGCGTCATCGCCCTCCACGAGAGGCCCAGTTGATGGCACGATGGTCCCAGCGGGGGTGTGGCGGCCGTGGTCAAGCCCCTGAACGGAGCGAGGCGGACCTCTCGAAGGTGTGATCTGTTGTGGTTATCTCATTCTCCCTGGCCCTGCTGTTCGGAGTGATCATGTTCTTCATGATCCGGGGCGGCGCCATAAGGTGGGGACCGGCCATCGTGGCGATCCTCTTCGGCTTCTCCCTCGCCTCCACGGGCGCCGCCGACCCCATAAACGACTTCCTGACGTCGATCACCAACGGTGTCAACGACGTCGACGACTCCATCAACAGCTCGGGCGACTGACCGCCACGGCCGGCCATGACGAAGGCCCGGCCCCCCGAGGGGAGCCGGGCCCGGCTGAGCGGGCGACGGGAATCGAACCCGCGTAGCTGGTTTGGAAGACCAGGGCTCTACCATTGAGCTACGCCCGCGCTCGGCCGGACCAACACGCGTTCCGGCACGGGCAGCATCGTACCAGCGCGTCGTCCTGGCCGAACCGGGGAAAGACCCCGCGTGGGGCGCTGTACGCTACGAGGCGCGTCGTGAGCCACGACCACGGCGGGGTGTGGCGCAGCTTGGTAGCGCGTCCGCTTTGGGAGCGGAAGGCCGTCGGTTCGAATCCGGCCACCCCGACCACGTACTATGAGTAGCCTGCTCGGCCGCAGTGTGTCCGCCACCCGGCCGCCGCACAGGATCAGCTCGCAACCTCCCCAGATGTCAGCCCCAAGGAGACCTACCGTGAAGAGCGCCGTGGAGACCCTAAACCCCACCCGGGTTCGGCTCACTGTCGAGGTGCCCTTCGAGGAGCTCAAGCCCAGCCTCGACGCGGCGTACCGGAAGATCAACCAGCAGGTCCAGGTGCCCGGGTTCCGCAAGGGCAAGATCCCGGCGCGCATCATCGACCAGCGGTTCGGGCGCGGGGCTGTCCTGGAGGAGGCCGTCAACGACGCGCTCCCCAAGTTCTACACCGAGGCGGTCACCGAGGGTGACCTCAGCCCGCTCGGTCAGCCCGACGTGGACATCACCGAGCTCCGCGACAACGAGCTGCTGACCTTCACGGCCGAGGTCGACATCCGCCCCGAGATCACCATCCCCGACTACTCGGGCATCTCCGTGACGGTGGACGCCGTCGAGGTCGCCGACGAGGAGGTGGACGAGGTCGTCGACCGGCTGCGCGAGCGCTTCGCCTCCACCACCGTGGTCGAGCGCCCCGCCGCCGACGGCGACGTCGTGAAGATCGACCTGGAGGCCCGGGTCGACGGCGAGGTGCTGGAGGACGGCGTCGCCAACGGCGTCGACTACACCATCGGCTCGGGGCAGATGCTCGACGGGCTCGACGAGGCGGTCATCGGCCTGGAGGCCGGCTCCACCGCCACCTTCACCAGCGAGCTCAAGGGCGGCTCCGCGGCCGGCCGCGAGGCTGAGATCTCGGTCACCGTCACCACCGTCTCCGCCCGCGAACTGCCCGAGCTCGACGACGACTTCGCCCAGCTCGCCAGCGAGTTCGACACCCTGGACGAGCTGCGCGCCTCGCACCGTGAGCGGCTCGCCGAGGAGAAGAAGTACCAGCAGGCCACCGAGGCCCAGGAGAAGGTCCTCGACGCGCTGCTCGAGCTGGTCGAGGTGCCGATCCCGCAGAAGCTCCTCGCGGACGAGATCGAGACCCGCAAGCACAACCTGGAGCACCACCAGCTCGCCCAGCTCGGCATGGACCTCGAGGGCTACCTCAAGCTCCAGGAGAAGACGGCCGAGGAGTACGACGCGGAGCTCAAGGAGCAGTCCGAGAAGGGCATCCGCACCCAGTTCGTGCTCGACGAGATCGCCAAGGTCGAGAAGCTGAGCGTCAGCCAGGAGGAGCTCACCGAGCACCTGGTGCGCCGCTCGCAGTCGTCCGGCATGAGCCCGGACCAGTTCGCCAAGGCCGTGGTCGAGGGCGGCCAGGTCCAGGTGCTGGTCGGCGAGGTCCGCCGCGGCAAGGCGCTGGCCACCGTCGTCGAGTCGGTCACCGTCACCGACTCCGAGGGCAACGAGGTCCGGCTCGACGAGGACGAGGTCGAGGAGGCCGCCGAGGCCACCACCGAGTCCGCCGAGAGCGCGTCGGAGGCCGCCGGCGAGGGCGAGTCCGAGGCCAAGTCGCAGGACTGAGCAGGGCATCAGGGGCCGGGCGCGAGGCGCGTCCGGCCCCCTCTGCTCCCCGGGTGCGGCGCCGTCGACGCGCCACCCTGCGCTCACAGCGAACAGTTCCCTGGTCGGGATGGGTCCGTCAGCACCGCGCGTTAGGGTCCCTAGGTACAACCCAGATGTCGAGCGACGGTCAGGCGAAAGCCGGGCCGTTATGAGAATGAGCAGGTGGATACGTGACGCTCATGAAGCCCTCCGCCATGGCGGAGCCAACGCACGGCGGCCTCGGCGATCAGGTCTACAACCGGCTCCTCGACGAGCGGATCATCTTCCTCGGGCAGCCGGTCGACGATGACATCGCCAACCGGATCACCGCCCAGCTGCTGCTGCTGGCCGCGGATCCCGAGAAGGACATCTTCCTCTACATCAACAGCCCCGGTGGCTCGATCACGGCCGGCATGGCGATCTACGACACCATGCAGTACATCAAGAACGACGTGGTCACCATCGCCATGGGCCTCGCCGCCTCGATGGGCCAGTTCCTGCTGACCGCCGGCGCCCCCGGCAAGCGCTTCGCGCTGCCGAACGCCGAGGTGCTGATCCACCAGCCCTCGGCCGGCCTGGCCGGTTCCGCCTCGGACATCAAGATCCACGCGGAGCAGTTGCTGCGGACCAAGCGCAAGATGGCGAAGCTGTCCGCCCAGCACTCGGGTGTCAGCGAGGAGCAGTGGGAGCGCGACGCCGACCGGGACCGCTGGTTCAGCGCCGAGGAGGCCAGGGACTACGGCCTGCTCGACCGGGTCATCACCAGCGCCGCCGACATCACGGGCGGCGGCGGCACGGGCGCCTGATCGCCGGCACCACCGGCCGACCACAGCCCCGATCGCAGCCCAACACCAAGGCGGTAGAGAGAAGATGAACAACATCCCCGGTTCCGGTATCTACGACCGACTCCGCGCCGAGGGCCGCTACGTGGTCCCGCGCTTCGTCGAGCGCACCTCGCAGGGTGTGCGCGAGTACGACCCGTACGCCAAGCTCTTCGAGGAGCGGGTGATCTTCCTCGGCGTGCAGATCGACGACGCGTCGGCCAACGACGTGATGGCGCAGCTGCTGTGCCTGGAGTCGATGGACCCGGACCGCGACATCCAGATCTATATCAACAGCCCGGGCGGCTCGTTCACCGCGCTGACCGCCATCTACGACACCATGGAGTTCGTCAAGCCGGACATCCAGACGGTGTGCATGGGCCAGGCGGCCTCCGCCGCCGCGGTCCTGCTGGCGGCCGGCACCCGCGGCAAGCGGATGGCCCTGCCCAACGCGCGGATCCTGATCCACCAGCCGTACAGCGAGACCGGGCGCGGCCAGGTCTCCGACCTGGAGATCGCGGCCCGTGAGGTGCAGCGGATGCGGGTGCAGCTCGAGCAGATGCTGGCCAAGCACTCCAACACGCCGATCGAGCAGGTCCGCGACGACATCGAGCGGGACAAGATCCTCACCGCCGAGGAGGCCGTGAGCTACGGTCTGGTGGACCAGATCGTGACCACCCGCTCCACCACCGCGGTCTGAGCGCGGCCGCCCGGCCGCGTCACACCGTGCCACAAGGCACCACCTGGCACCACACCGTACGACCCAGTAACACACAACAGGCGACAACCGAGACGAACGACTGGCCGCCCCCTTTGGGCGGGAAGGCCCCGGCACCGGGGATTCCCGTCAAGGGGGGCCTATCCGCCGGGGCGACAAGGTACCGTCGTCTTCAGGCAAGCACGAGTGCACCGTCTCCCCGGCGGTGCGCAGGCGAAGGGGAAGCACCTCGTGGCACGCATCGGTGACGGCGGCGATCTGCTCAAGTGCTCGTTCTGCGGCAAAAGCCAGAAACAGGTGAAGAAGCTCATCGCGGGTCCGGGGGTCTACATCTGCGACGAGTGCATCGAGCTCTGCAACGAGATCATCGAGGAGGAGCTCGCCGAGTCCTCCGAGTCCGAGCTCGGTGAGCTGCCGAAGCCGCGGGAGATCTTCGACTTCCTGGAGAGCTACGTGGTGGGCCAGGAGGACGCCAAGAAGGCGCTCTCGGTGGCCGTCTACAACCACTACAAGCGGGTGCGGGCCAGCGAGGCCGACGGCCAGTCCAGGGACGAGGCCATCGAGCTCTCCAAGTCCAACATCCTGCTGCTCGGCCCCAGCGGCTCGGGGAAGACGCTGCTCGCCCAGACCCTGGCCAGGATGCTCAACGTCCCCTTCGCCATCACCGACGCCACCGCGCTCACCGAGGCCGGCTACGTCGGTGAGGACGTGGAGAACATCCTGCTCAAGCTGATCCAGGCGGCCGACTACGACATCAAGAAGGCCGAGCAGGGGATCATCTACATCGACGAGATCGACAAGGTCGCGCGCAAGAGCGAGAACCCGTCGATCACCAGGGACGTCTCCGGGGAAGGCGTCCAGCAGGCCCTGCTGAAGATCCTGGAGGGCACCACCGCCGCGGTGCCCCCGCAGGGCGGGCGCAAGCACCCGCACCAGGAGTTCCTGCAGATCGACACCTCCAACGTGCTCTTCATCGTGGGCGGCGCCTTCGCCGGCCTCGACGAGATCGTGCGCGCCAGGTCGGGCGCCCGCGGCATCGGCTTCGGCGCGGACATCCGCTCCAAGCGCGACCGCGGCTCGGCCGAGCTGCTGCGCGAGGCGCTCCCCGAGGACCTGGTCAAGTACGGCATGATCCCCGAGTTCATCGGCCGGCTGCCGGTGATCACCTCCGTGCAGAACCTGGACCGGGAGGCGCTGCTGCGGATCCTCGTCGAGCCGCGGAACGCGCTGGTCAAGCAGTACCAGCGGCTCTTCGAGATCGACGGCGTCGAGCTCGAGTTCACGCTGCCGGCGCTGGAGGCCATCGCCGACCAGGCGATCCTGCGCGGCACCGGCGCCCGGGCGCTGCGGGCGATCATCGAGGAGGTGCTGATGTCGGTGATGTACGAGGTTCCGTCCCGGCCCGACGTCGGCCAGGTGGTGATCACCGAGGACGTGGTCAGGTCCAACGTCAACCCGACGCTGGTGCCGCGGTCCCGGCTCGCCAAGCAGCGCGGCTCGGTGCCTCCGCACGAGAAGACGGCCTGAGGGCGGACCACGACGAAGGGCGGGGGCCCGACACCGGCTGACCGGTGTCGGGCCCCCGCCCTCGTGGTGGGTGCAGCGTCAGCCCTGGGTGCCGGTGTCCTCGCGGGCCCCCTCGGCGCCCTCGTCGATCGGCTGCAGCGCGTCGGCCCGCACCTGCGCGGTGTACTGGGCCACCTCCTCCAGCGGCGCCTCGACGGTGGCGCCGGTCGCGTTCTGCCGCTGCACGGCGGCGATGCCGACGGTGCTGTCGTCGGCCCACACGCACAGCGGGATCTGGATCGTCTGCTCGGTGGTCGGCTCCACGCCCGAGCCCTGCTGGCACTTCATCACGGCGCCGTCGAGCCCCTCGGGGTTCATCTCCTGCGGCTCGCCGATCAGCGTGAGCTCGGCGCCGCCCTGGTCGGCGACGCCCTCGGACGCGCCGTAGGCGAGCAGCGCGTCGACGGCCGCCTCCGGGTCCTCCACCGCGCCCCACATGCCGACGACCAGCATGCTGTTGATCACCCGGTCGCCCAGCTCGGACAGGTCCTGCATGCCGGCGAGCTCCTCGGGCGTGACGCCGCCGAGGTAGGTGCCGGTGGTGCCCTCGGCCTCCGCCATGCCGGCGGCCGCCAGCTCCTCCTCGGAGATGTCCTGGGTGCTCGACGCGGGGGCGGCCAGCGTGAAGTCGCCGGTGGTCTCGGGCAGGGCGAGCTGGTAGCGGGTGCCGTCCCCGCCGCCGGCGCCGTCCTCCTCGTCGTCACCGCCGACCAGCAGGAACGCGCCGCCGCCGATGACCGCGAGCGCCACGACGACGGCCGCCGCGATCAGCCCGGTCCGGTTCTTGCGGCCGCCGCCACCCTGCGAGGGGGCGCCGTAGGGCGGCGCCGGCTGGCCGGGCTGGGGGTAGGCGCCGGGCTGCGGCGGCTGCCCGTAGGGACCCGGCGGCGGGGGCGGCTGCTGCCCGTAGCCCCCCGGCTGCTGCTGCCCGTAGGGGTTCGGCGGCTGCGGCTGCGCGTAGCCGCCACCGGGCGGCGGGGGCGGCGCCGGCTGCGGTGACTGCTGCCCGTGGCCGCCGCCAGGCGATGCCGGCTGCGGCTGCCCATAGCCGCCGCCAGGCGGCGGGGGCGGCCCCGGCTGACCGTAGGGACCTGGCTGCCCGTAGGGGCCCGGCTCGTTGTGACTCATCTGCTTCCCCTTATGCGAGGCTGCTCAGGACTGCCTCCGCACATACTCTCGGACGCGACGCGGTTCTGTACATCTGACCCCGGGCCGCTCCCGAGCCCTCGGGAACTGATTCGAACTCGGCCCGCGGGGCCTCGTAGACTTCAGCCGTGACCGAGAACACCCAGCCTCCCGCGACCGGGCGACACGCCGCCCCAGCCGATCTGCCGACGCAGTACACGCCGGCCGACGTAGAGGGGAAGCTGTACGAGCGCTGGGTAGAGCGGGGCTACTTCACGGCGGACGCCAAGAGCGCCAAGGAGCCGTACACCATCGTCATCCCCCCGCCCAACGTCACCGGCAGCCTGCACCTGGGCCACGCCTTCGAGCACACCCTGATCGACGCCCTCACCCGCCGCAAGCGGATGCAGGGCTACGAGACGCTGTGGCAGCCGGGCATGGACCACGCCGGCATCGCCACGCAGAACGTGGTGGAGCGCGAGCTGGCCAAGGAGGGCAAGTCCCGCCACGACCTGGGCCGGGAGGCGTTCGTCGAGCGCGTCTGGCAGTGGAAGGCCGAGTCGGGCGGCCAGATCTCCGGGCAGATGCGGCGCCTCGGGGACGGCGTCGACTGGTCCCGCGAGCGGTTCACCATGGACGAGGGCCTGTCCCGCGCCGTCGGCACCATCTTCAAGCGGCTCTACGAGGACGGCCTGATCTACCGGGCCGAGCGCATCATCAACTGGTGCCCGCGCTGCCTCACCGCGCTCTCCGACATCGAGGTCGAGTACCAGGACGACGACGGCGAGCTGGTCTCCATCCGCTACGGGGAGGGCGAGGACTCGCTGGTCGTCGCCACCACGCGGGCCGAGACGATGCTCGGCGACACCGCGGTCGCCGTCCACCCGGACGACGCGCGGTACGCCCACCTCGTCGGCCGCACCGTCAGGCTGCCGCTGACGGACCGTGAGATCCCGGTCGTCGCCGACACGCACGTCGACCCCGAGTTCGGCACCGGCGCCGTCAAGGTCACGCCGGCCCACGACCCCAACGACTTCGAGATCGGCCGCCGCCACGGGCTGCCCCAGCTGACCGTGATGGACGAGCGCGGCAACATCACCGTCCACGGCCCCTTCCAGGGCCTCGACCGGTTCGAGGCGCGCTCGGCGGTCGTCGCCGCGCTGCGCGCCGAGGGCCGGATCGTCGCCGAGAAGCGGCCCTACACGCACGCCGTCGGCCACTGCTCGCGCTGCAAGACCACCGTCGAGCCGCGCGTCTCCCTCCAGTGGTGGGTCAAGGTCGCCCCGCTCGCCAAGGCCGCGGGGGACGCGGTCCGCGACGGCCGGGTCACCATCCACCCCAAGGAGATGTCCTCCCGCTACTTCGAGTGGGTCGACAACCTGCACGACTGGTGCATCTCCCGCCAGCTGTGGTGGGGCCACCGGATCCCGGTCTGGTACGGCCCCGACGGCGAGGTCGTCTGCGTCGGCCCCGACGAGGAGCCGCCGAGCGGCGAGGGCTGGCACCAGGACACCGACGTCCTGGACACCTGGTTCTCCTCCGGGCTCTGGCCGTTCTCCACGCTCGGCTGGCCCGAGCGCACCGAGAGCGTCGAGAAGTTCTATCCCAACTCCGTCCTGGTCACCGGCTACGACATCCTCTTCTTCTGGGTCGCCAGGATGATGATGTTCGGCCTCTACGCGATGGACGGCGTCCCGCCGTTCCGCACCATCGCCCTGCACGGCATGGTCCGCGACCAGTTCGGCAAGAAGATGTCCAAGTCCTTCGGCAACGCGGTCAACCCGCTGGACTGGATGGACGCCTACGGCTCGGACGCGGTCCGCTTCACCCTGGCCCGCGGCGCCAACCCGGGCGTCGACGTGCCGATCGGCGAGGACTGGGTCCAGGCCTCCCGCAACTTCGCCAACAAGATCTGGAACGCGACGCGCTTCGCGCTGCTCAACGGCGCCACCGTCGAGGGCCCGCTGCCGGCGCCCGAGGAGCTGTCCGCCACCGACCGCTGGATCCTCTCCCGGCTGAACTCGGTCGTCGCCGAGACCGACGCGCACTACGACGACTACCAGTTCGCCAAGCTCAGCGACGCGCTCTTCCACTTCGCCTGGGACGAGGTCTTCGACTGGTACGTCGAGCTCTCCAAGACGACGTTCGCCGCCGGCGGCCGCCCCGCCGAGGTCTCCCGCCGGGTGCTCGGCGAAGTCCTCGACGTCACGCTGCGCCTGCTGCACCCGGTGATCCCGTTCGTCACCGAGGAGCTGTGGACGACGCTGACCGGCGGCGAGTCCGTCGTCATCGCCGACTGGCCGGCCGACTCCGGCTTCCGCGACCAGGACGCCGAGCGGGAGATCGAGGCCGTCCAGCGGCTCGTCACCGAGGTCCGCAGGTTCCGCGCCGACCAGGGCCTCCAGCCCGGGCAGCGGGTGCCGGCCAGCCTGGACCTGGCCGACAGCGGGCTCGCCGCGCACGAGGAGGCGGTGCGGTCGCTGCTCCGCCTCCAGCCGGCCGGCGACGGCTTCACCGCCACCGCCACCCTGCCGGTCGCCGGGGTCACGGTCGCGCTCGACCTGTCGGGCGCGATCGACGTGGCCGCGGAGCGCAAGCGGCTCACCAAGGACCTGGCCGCCGCCGAGAAGGAGCTCGCCGGCACCAACGCCAAGCTCGGCAACGAGGCCTTCCTGGCCAAGGCGCCCGACCACGTGGTCGACAAGATCCGCACCCGGCGCGCCACCGCGGAGGCCGACATCGCCCGGATCACCGCCCAGCTCGCCAGGCTCCCCTAGGCCCAATGCCGGTGACTTAGGTAGTTGTGTCTCGTTGTCTTCGGTGTGGCGAGGGTGGGGCAGGTCGGGGTGCCTGCGGGTGAGCGGTTGTCGGACCGGATCGCGATCGGGGTGCTGACGCAGG
>NZ_JAVREM010000100.1:0-14412 GCF_031845425.1 Streptomyces millisiae | reverse complement strand
TGGGGCCCTCGTCGTTGCTGATGGCCATGGCGGGGGCGGCAGCCATGCCCGCCACGCCGGCGGCGGTGGCCGCGACGGCGGCCGTGGCAAGCGTCTTCTTCAGCACTTGGCTTGTCCTTCCGAGTCTTTGGTGCCCTGTTCTTGGAGCGCCCTGAACAACGCGCCCACCCGGGATCGGTTGCCGCCGTTCACCCGAATTGCCCAATCCCGCGACGCCCGGCGACGTTCGCCTTGACGACGACGCGGCTGAGCGCGAGCGCGTCGTCGTGCCCACCCGGTGCCCACACAGCAGAAAGCGACCCCCTCCCCAGGGGTGGTGTTGGGGAGGGGGCCGTCTTGGCGCGGAGCACCGGTCAGAAGGCCGAAGAGCCCGGGTCCGCTGGTCCTCAGTTGTTGCCGGCGCCGTTCCCGGCGAGGATCGCCAGGTCGTCCAGGAGGTGCGACAGCGGGTCGTCGCCGTCGATCTGCACCGAGTTCTCGGAGCAGTTCTGGCTGTTCTTGCTGGTGAGCAGGTCCTGGATGCCGATCGGGATGGCGAGGACCTGAACCACGTTCTGCACGTCGAGCTGCGTGATCGGGACGCAGATCTCGTTCAGCGAGCCGTTGATCAGACCGATGTTCGGGCTCATGTAGCCGCCGGTGGTGATGTTGCCGGTCGCCTCACGGTTGCCATTGCCACTGATCGTGGTGGGGCCCTCGTCGTTGCTGATGGCCATGGCGGGGGCGGCAGCCATGCCCGCCACGCCGGCGGCGGTGGCCGCGACGGCGGCCGTGGCAAGCGTCTTCTTCAGCACTTGGCTTGTCCTTCCGAGTCTGGGTGCCCTGTTCTTGGAGCGCACTGAACAACGCGCCCACCCGGTTTCGGTTGCCGCCGTTCACCCGATCTGCCCCATCAGGCGGTTCGCTCAGCGCCCCGTTGACGCCGGGGCGATTGTCGGCCTGGGCGCCGTGCCCATTCCCTGCCCGAGGTAGAAGCTGGGGTGCGGCGGTTGGTTGTAGGCGGTGTTCTGCCAGGCCAGGCCGGTGCGGTACATCCGGTCCTGGAGCAGCGTGGTGATCCGGTAGGTGGTCTGGATCGGCGTGGAGTAGATCCGCAGCGCGTTGTTGTCGCTGGTGCGCCAGATGACCTCCTCCCGCCAGTCGCCCAGGATGTCGCCGGAGAGCACCGGGGTGGCCTTGGTGCCGTTGTTGGAGGCCACGCCCGAGCCGGTCAGCAGCCGGGTGTCGCCGCCGGTGCCGTACTTGTCGATGCGGGTCTGGTCGAGCAGCTCGCGGGTCAGGTCGCCGTCCCACCAGGAGAGGAAGTTGATGCTGGACGGCTCGCGGCCCACCGAGCCGCCGGCGAGGTTGCGCAGGGTGGTGTCGGACGCGGACCAGAACTCCGCGCCGGCGTTGCCCGCGTAGATGTCGCCGGCCACCCCGCGGCCGTTGTCGGAGCCGGACCCGGTCTGCCAGTTGATCGTGCCGTTCGCGGGCTCGATGCGCAGCGAGGACGGCTGGCTGGTGGACTCCGAGACCTTGAAGTACTCCAGGCCCGGGTCGTTCAGGTCGAAGTCGCCCAGGTGCTGGGCGTCGCCGTGCCCGGTGCGGGTGGTCCACAGGGCGTTGCCGTTGTCGTCGACGGCCATGGCGCCGTAGACGATCTCGTCGCGGCCGTCGCGGTCGACGTCGCCGATGGACAGGCTGTGGCTGCCCTGGCCGTCGTAGCCGCGCCCGGTGTTGGTCGAGCTGTTGGTGTCGAAGGTCCAGCGGCGGGTGAGCTGCCCGTTGCGCCAGTCCCAGGCGGCGATCACGGTGCGGGTGTAGTAGCCGCGGGCCATGATGATGGACGGGCGGTCGCCGTCGAGGTAGGCGGTGCCGGCGAGGAAGCGGTCGACGCGGTTGCCGTAGTTGTCGCCCCAGGAGGAGACGGTGCCGCGGGCCGGCACGTAGTCGGTGGTGGCGAGCGCGGCGCCGGTGCGACCCGAGAAGACCGTCAGGTACTCGGGCCCGGCCAGGACGTAGCCGGACGAGTTGCGGTGGTCGGCGCTCGCACTGCCGATCACCTGCCCGGTGCCGGAGACGGTGCCGTCGGCGGTCTTCATGACGACCTCGGCCGAGCCGTCGCCGTCGTAGTCGAACACCTGGAACTGGGTGTAGTGCGCGCCGGAGCGGATGTTACGCCCCAGGTCGATGCGCCACAGCCGCTCCCCGGAGAGGGTGTAGGCGTCGATGATGGTGTTGCCGGTGTAGCCGGACTGCGAGTTGTCCTTGGCGTTGGTCGGCTGCCACTTGAGGACGATCTCCAGGTTGCCGTCGCCGTTGAGGTCGCCGACGGAGCCGTCGTTGGCCTCGTACGTGTAGGCCACGCCGTCCGGCGTGGTCCCGCCGGCCGGCCGCTGGATCGGCACGTCGTGGTAGCCCGAGCGGAACTGGATGGCGTGCGGCGAGAACGCCTGCTCGGTGCCGTTGACGACGGCGCGGACCCGGTAGTCGGCGCTGTTGGGCGCGCCGGAGTGGAAGTAGTTGGTCGCGCCGGTGATGTTCGAGGCGACCAGGGTCTCGCCGCGGTACAGGTTGAACGCGACGTTGTCCGGGTCGGACGCCAGGAAGCGCCAGCTCACCAGGTTGCCGGAACCGGTGTAGACGCTGACCAGGCCGCGGTCGAGGTTCTCCAGCTGGGCGAGCGGCCGCACGTCGTCCTCGGCGGCCGGCGCGGCGGTGGCGGCACCGCCGCCGAGCCCGGTGGCGACGACGGCGGCGACGGCCACGGCGCCGATCCAGCGTCGCAGCCGGCGTCGTTGCGCAGCAGACACGGTCTCTCCTCGGGGGTTCGGGGATGGCGATCGAGCACTGCCAAGTCGCCACGCGGCGCGAAAAGGTTGCCAACCCAGCCTGGCGGCCTGAGCGCCCCGAAGGTTCCGCACCCCCGACGCACGGAGGGCCGTTCACGCGCCTCGGCCGGGCCGGCCTGGCGGCCTGCCGCCCCGAAGGGGGCGCGCCAGGACCGGCCGGTCCGGGGCGCGAGCTCGACCTGGCCGACGGTGCGGCACCGGTCGCCGGTCCGGGAGACGCCCCGGCGCCGTGGCGGTCGGCTCGGCGGCACGCCCGCCGCGCGACGGCCCGCCCGGAGGGCGGGTGGGTGGGCGTGGCACGGCGAAGCCGAACCCCCAAGCCCGGCGGTACCAGACGGCCGACGGGCCGGTTCACCGGCTGCCCGCCCGGAGGGCGCGGCGCGGCGGCGGCCCCGCGCCGCGGAGGCTGGCGTTCCTTCGGGGCGCTCAGGCCGCCAGGCCGCGTGTCGCCACGGCGAAGATGCGGCGGAAGGGGAAGAGCGTGCCGTGGGCGGTGGGTGGGTAGGCCGCGCGGAGGGCGGTGCGGTACTCGGTGAGGAAGGCGTCGCGTGCCTCGGGGTCGTCGGCGAGGGCGGCGAGGACGGGGCGGAGGCCGGTGCCCCTGACCCAGTCGAGGACGGGGTCCTGGCCGTGGAGGACGTACAGGTAGGTCGTCTCCCAGGCGGCGACCTCGCAGCCGAGGGCGGCGAGCGCGGCGAAGTAGCCCTCGGGCGGCTGCACGACGTCGGCGTGCCGGAGCACGCCGCCGAGGCGGTCGCGCCAGCGGGGGCCCTCGCAGAGGGAGCGCATCAGGACGTGGCTGGGGGCGGCGAAGTTGCCGGGGACCTGGAAGGCGAGGACGCCGCCGGGGCGGAGGGCGTCGATCCAGTGGCGGAACCGGTCGACGTGTCCTGGGACCCACTGGAGGGCCGCGTTGGAGACGATCAGGTCGAACGTCTCGCCGGGCGTCGGGGGCCACTCGCGCAGGTCGGCGCGCGCGAAGTCGAGGTGGCCGCCGCCGGGGGTGGGGCCGGCGTGGCCGGCGGCCTCGGCAAGCATCGCGTCGGAGTTGTCGTAGCCGGTGATGTGCGCCGTGGGCCAGCGGTCGGTGAGGAGCCGGCTGGGGGCGCCGGGGCCGCAGCCGAGGTCGGCGATGCGGGGGGCGTCGGCCGTCGGCAGCGGCGGTACGCGCGCGAGCAGGTCGATGAGCGGTTGGAGGCGGTGGCCGGAGTACTTCTGGTACTGGCCGGGGTCCCAGTCGTGTGCCATGGAGTCATACTCCCCGGGCATTTATCTCTACGTCAAGAAGCTTGATGTCGTGAAGCTTCACGCCGTGAGACTTCACATCGACAGAACAACTAGACTGATCGCATGGAGGACGAGGTTGATCGGCTGGTGGCCGCCTGGCGGCGCGAGCGTCCCGATCTCGACGTGGAGCCGTTGGAGGTGCTCAGCCGGGTCAGCAGGCTGGCGCGTCACCTGGACCGGGCCCGGCGGCTGGCCTTCGCCGAACACGACCTGGAGCCCTGGGAGTTCGACGTCCTCACCGCGCTGCGCCGGGCCGGCAGCCCCTACCAGCTCTCCCCGGGGCAGCTGCTCACCCAGACCCTGGTGACCTCCGGCACCATGACCAACCGCATCGACCGGCTCGCCAAGCGCGGCCTGGTGGAGCGGCAGCCCGACCCCAGTGACCGGCGGGGGGTGCTGGTGCGGCTGACCGAGTCGGGCAGGACCCACGCCGACCAGGCGCTGGCCGGGCTGCTCAGGCAGGAGCGCGCGTTGCTCGGCAGCCTGAGCGCGGCCGAGCGGCGGCAGCTCGCCGGGCTGCTGCGCGCGCTGACCGCGCCCTTCGACAACATCCCCGCCTGAGCGGTCTACCCCGCGGCGGCGACCTCCGCCGCCAGGCGGACGGCGATGGCCCTGGCCAGCAGGGTCGGCCGGCCGGCCGCCTCGGTGGCGGCCCGTCGCATGCGCTCGGTGTAGCCGATGCAGTCGAGCACCAGCCACCGGCTGCCGGCCGCGGCGAGCCGCTCGGCGGCCGTCGCGACCTCGGCCAGCGCCCGCTCCTCGGGCGCGTACGGGTCGGCCGCCGCCGCCCGCACCACGCCGCCCGGCAGGGCGTCCTGCCAGCGGCGGGTCACGTCGGCCGCCTGGTCCGGGTGCGGGCACACCACGCCCACCGGGTCGGCGCCGACGATGGCCGCCGCCGCCCGCTGGACCAGCGGCTCGGCGTACAGCAGCGGGCGGGTGGCCCGCACCGCGGGGAAGTGCCCGGTGCACAGCAGCAGGGTGGCGGTCGCGCCGTCCCGCTCGGCGCGGGCGACGGCCCGTTCCATGCGCGGCAGCAGCGCGTCGTGGCCGAGCAGCACCGAGCCGCCGTCGCGCAGCCGGGAGACGAGCGGCGGTTCGCCCGGCGCGGGGCCCACCAGGCGGCGGGTCTCCGGGTCGTCGAAGCGGTCGTCGTCGAGCGCGCCGTGCTCGACCATCCGCACCCCGCCGAGCAGCGGCTCGGCGTCCGGGCGCAGGTCGGCGCGCGGCGCCTGGCCGATGGTCACCAGGCCGAGGGCGGGACTCACAGCGCCTTCGCCACCTGTCCGACGTCGTTGAGGGAGCTGCCGGCGACCAGTCCCGCGCCGACCAGCGAGAGGTCGTTCTCGGCGTCCTCCGCCGAGTGGCCGCCGCGGGCGCGCCACCAGGCGTAGAGCTTGCGGACGGCCAGCGCGCCGAGCACCATCCAGCCGGCGTCGGGGGTGGCCACCAGCAGGCCGGTGGCGAGCATCACGCCGAGCTGCCGGGACGAGCCGCCGACCAGCTGGATCAGGGCGCCGGGGATGGCCCACAGCAGCAGGGTGCGCAGGGTGTCGGGGTCGAGGCCGGTCTCGATCGTGGCGACGTACACCTCGGCGACCGGGGGCACGCGGCCGTCCTCGAAGAAGGTCCGCCAGGCGATGACGACGACGCCGAGCGCGACCGCGAAGCCGACGAGCTGGGCGAGGTACTGCTGGCGGCGGCCGTCGAGCTCGTACGGCTGCCACGGCACGGCGTCGCGGCGCAGCAGCCAGCCGGCCTTGAAGTCGTAGCCGATGTCGGCGAACGCCGGCCCGGTGGAGGCGGTGTAGCCGACGAGCAGGGCGAGCGGCACGGTGGGGATGTCCAGCGCCAGGCCGATGATCAGGAAGATCAGGGTGACGGCGAAGGCGGGGAACCAGCCGGAGTGCATGGCGGCCAGGCCCACGATCAGCTGGTGGACGAGCGCGGCCACGCCGGCCAGCGCGATCCAGCCGATCAGGGCGGGCGTCGACAGGTCGCCCGCGACGCCGCCGGCGAAAGCGACGAAGATCGCGCCGAGGACGAACAGGCCCATGCCCTCCAGCAGGCCGCGGCGCAGCCCGGTGGGGTCGACGGTGGGCGGCGGGGCGTCGTCGGCTCCGTCGTCGGCGCGGTCGACGACGCGGTCGGCGCGGTTGCGCATCAGCAGCACGGCCTGGATGAGGGCGACGAGGCCGGCGCCGATCATCACGCCGTGCGGCACGCGTTCGGCCGTCAGGTCGACGTCGAGCAGCTCCGGGGCGTACTGGGCCACCACCAGGCCCGAGCCGAAGGCGCCGAGCGCCCAGATGTTGCCGAGGAAGCCGACGCCCGCGGCGCTGGTGGGCAGCTTGAAGATGGCACCGACCAGGCCGACGATCGCGCCCGCGCCGAGGATCGCGGCCCGTCGTCCGCCCTCGTCGCCGGCCTTGATGGTCTCGGCGGCGGCGACGCCGGCCGGCCAGGAGCCGGTGGCGGGCAGCAGCCGGGAGTCGAAGACCCGGAACAGCACCCAGCTGTCCACGGCGAGGCCGATCAGGGCGCCGCCCAGCATCGGCCACACCAGGTCGGTGCGGCCGAGCGCGAAGGGCACCGCGATCGGGGTGAGGAGGGAGTTGGCGGCGGCGAAGGTGGCGCCCGAGATCGCCGACTGGACGAGGTTCTGGCGGTGCTGGGACCGCATCTTGACCAGGATGGCGACCGGGATGCGGCCGACCATCATGGCGACCAGCGCGCCGATCACGGCGGTGTTCGGCGAGATGCCGAGCGACGTGATCAGGACGATGCCGATCAGGGCGCCGAGCACCGACATCAGGATGGTCAGGACCAGCGTGACGGGCTCGAAGGCGCGGGGGTGCCGCGTGGCGTCGTCGGCCTGGGCCGACGAGGGGACGGCCGGCGGCTGCGGGGAGGCGGTGGCGGAGCTCATCTCACTGTGGGCCTTACTTGCGTTCCGTGGGGGCCGTGGGTTGCTTGGGAGCCGCCTGGAGCTGGGTCATCGGGCCGTAGAGCTCGACGAGCCGGCCGAGTTCGGCGGGGTCGTGGAAGCGGGCGGCGCCGGTGCCGAACGCCTTGGCGGTCTCGATCGCGAACCGGGCGGCGGCCGCGATGTCGGTCTCGTGGCTGGCGCCGGTGGCGCAGCCGGCCACGGCCGTCTCGGCGGTGATGGCCAGGCCGACCACCGGGGCGGCGGTGGCGGTGGCGGGCTGCAGGATCGAGTTGATGTGGTGCACCCCGTTGCCGTAGGGGGTGATGTCCTGGGTGGTGACGGGCAGCACCCGGGCCGGCTGTCCGGTGACCGTCTCCAGCACCGACAGCAGGTCCTCGCTGACGCGCAGGATCCAGCCGGCGCAGATGGTCGGCGAGAGGGCGACGCCGCGGTGGTTGAGCAGCCGGTTGCCCTTGGTGGTGTCGATGGACACGATGGCGTCCATCTCGGGCGAGACCTCCTCGCGGTTGCAGGTCTCCATGTCGACCGGCGAGTCCATGAACGGCACCGGGTCGTGCGGCTGGGTGGGGGCCCAACCGGTGACGTGGGTGGAGATCAGCACGTCGCCGTCGAGGACGTCGCCGCGCGCGTGCATGTCGAGCAGCTTGGCGGCGGCGGAGAGCGCGGCGACCGCGCCGTCCGCGTCGGAGACCAGCCCGATGCGCTCGGGGCGGGCGCCGGCGCCGCCGAGCCGGCCGAGGACGCCGAGCGTGGGCGCCTCGCCGCCGGCGGTGCGGCCGCGGCGGCCGGGGACGGTCACGTGCACGAAGTCGGTGCTGCCCTTGTCGCCCGTGACGGTGCTGACCTCGATCCGGGGCGCGGGCCCCGTCTCGTCGCCGGAGGCGGAGGTGGACGCCGCGTCGTACACCGCGCGGAGGTGGTCGGCCAACAGGTGGCCGCTGGTCTCCGGGCGGTCGAGCAGCTCGATGACTTCGATCACGTGTTTGAGCATGCTTCGCAGAATCCGCCCGTCGTGGCGGTATGCGCAACTATTTCTCTGAATAAGAGACGCTTTACACTTCCGCCATGCCTGAACACCCACCGGTAACGCAGCCGGCCGGCCAGCCACCCGACGCGCCGCCGCCGCTCCAGACCGCCGACCGCGTCCTCAACGTGCTCCTCGCCTTCGACCGCGAGCACGCGGAGTGGGGCGTCACCGAGATCGCCGCCGAGTTCGGCCTCGACAAGTCGGTCGCGCAGCGGCTGCTCGCCGCCCTCGCCTACCGCGGCTTCCTCGTCTCCGACCAGCGCTCCCGCCGCTACCGCCTGGGGCCCGCCGTCTGGCACCTGGCCCGCGCCTGGGAGCGGGACGGCGGCCTGGCCAGCCTGGTCACGCCGACGCTGCGCGCCACGGCCGAGACGGTCGGCGTCGGCACCCTGTTCGCCGTGCCGGACGGCGTGCACATGCGCTGCGTGGCGGCCGCCGAGGGCCCGGCGGGGCCGCTGCGCTACTACGCGCTGGCCGGCGAGCTCTACCCGGCGCACGCGGGCGCCACCTCCCGCGCCTACTTCGGCATGCTGCCCGCCCAGGACCGGGCCGCGCTGCTCTACGGCCGCCCGATGGCCCGCTTCAGCGACCGCACGCTCACCGACCCGGCCCGGCTGGAGGAGCGGTTCGCCGAGGTCAGGCGCACCGGCTACGCCTACTCGGACGGCGAGTACGATGCCGAGACCGCCGCGCTGGCCGCCCCCGTGCTGGTGGGCCGGCGACCGGTGGGCACCCTGTCCCTGGTCGGCCCCCTGGACGTGCTCCCGACCCGCAAGGACGAGCTCGTCGCGCCGCTGCTGGCCGCCGCCGAACGGCTCGGCCGGGTGCTGACCCCGGTCCGGCCCCGCGTCCCCTCCGCCCGCGCCAACCGTTGACCCACCCGAGGATCCCCATGCGTCTGCTGCTGCTCTCCAACTCCACCGCCCCGGGCCGCCGCTATCTGGAGCACGCCACCGACGAGATAGCCGCGCTGCTCGACGGCGCCCGCAGCCTGCTGTTCGTGCCGTACGCGCTCGCCGACCACGCCGGCTACACCGCGCAGGTGGCCGCCGCGCTCGCCCCGCTGGGCGTCACCGTGACCGGCGCGCACGCCGTCCCCGACCAGGCGGCGGCCGTCCGCGAGGCCGAGGCGGTGTTCGTCGGCGGCGGCAACAGCTTCCGGCTGCTCAAGGCCCTGCACGAGCGCGGCCTGGCCCCGGCCATCCGCGAGCGGGTGACGGCCGGCGACCTGCCGTACCTGGGGTCGAGCGCCGGCACCAACATGGCCTGCCCGACGCTGCGCACCACCAACGACATGCCGATCGTCCAGCCTCCGACGTTCGAGGCGCTCGGCCTGGTGCCGTTCCAGATCAACCCGCACTACCTGGACGCCAAGCCGGACACGGCCCACATGGGCGAGAGCCGGGCCGAGCGCCTCGAACAGTTCCTTGAGGAGAACGACGTGCCGGTCGTCGGCCTGCGCGAGGGCACCTGGCTGCGACGCGAGGGCGACCGCCTGACGCTCGGCGGCATCGCCGCCGGAGCGCTGCTGTTCCGGCGCGGCGGCCAGGAGCCGGAGGAGCTCGCCCCGGGCGCCGACCTGAGCCCGCTCCTGACGGAGCGCCACCGCTTCGACGCGCCGGCCGCGGCGCAGGGCTGAGCCCCGGCCCGGGTGGCGCGCGGCGCGCGCCACCCGGGCGTTCAGGCGTCGACCTCCGCCTTCTCCGCCACGCGGGGCCCCGCGTCCGGCTCCGGCAGCCGACGGGCCAGCAGCCAGGCCACGGCGGGCAGCACGATCAACGGCAGCAGCGCGGTGCGCAGCGACGTCGCGTCGGCGGCCGCGCCGATCAGCGGGGTGGCGACGCCGCCGACGGTGACCGTCAGGCCGAGCGTGACGCCGCTCGCGGTGCCGATCCGGTTCGGCAGGTAGTCCTGCGCCAGGGTCACCTGGAGCGAGAACGGCACGTAGAGCGCGGCCGAGACGGCCGCCACGAAGCCGTAGACCGCGGGCCCCGGCACCAGCACCACGCCCGCGACGGCGAACACGGTGGCCGCGTACGACCAGGCCACCACCCGCACCCGGCCCCAGCGGCCGGCGAGCCGGCCGCCGAGCACCGTGCCGACGCCGCCGCCCAGGTAGAGCACGAACAGCGCCACCGCGGCCGCCGGCTCGCCGCCGCCGACGCGCTCGGCGACATACAGGCCGACGAACGAGCTGAGCCCGACGAAGACGATCGAGCGGCAGACGACGGCCAGGGTCAGCCGCAGGAACGCGGCCCGGTCGTCGACGCCGGCCGGCGCCACGGCCCGCTCGGCGGCCCCGCCCGGCGCCCGCGTCAGCCGGAGCGCCGCCGCGCACAGCAGGGCGCCGACGAGGGCCGGCAGCGCGAGCAGCGGCGTGGCGCCGAGCCCGCCGACGGCCACCACCGGCGCGACCAGCAGCGGGGCGGCGGCGAAGCCGACGTTGCCGCCGAGCGCGAACCAGCTCATCGCGGTGTGGCTGCCCTCGCTGGCCAGCCGCGCCACCCGCGCGGACTCCGGGTGGTAGGCGGCGGCGCCGATCCCGGAGACCGCGACGGCCGCCAGCGTGAGGGCGTAGGAGTCGCCGACCCCGGCGAGCCCGAGCCCCGCGCCGGCCACCAGCGTGCTCGCCGGCAGCAGCCACGGCAGCGGCCACCGGTCGGTGAGCGCCCCGAACAGCGGCTGCACCACGGACGAGAGCAGCGAGGCGGCGAGCACGATGCCGGACGCCGCCGCGTACCCGTAGCCGCGCTCGGCGACCAGGAAGGGCACGAGGGCCGGCACCGCGCCCTGGTAGAAGTCCACGCAGGCGTGCCCGAGCGACAGCCGCGTGAGGGGGCTCTTCTTCCGCGTTCTCTTCCGCGTTCTCTTCCGCGTTCCGGTTCTCACCCGGCGATCGTCCTCGCCGGAGCGGCTGTCGCGCTTCCGATAAAGTGCCGGACGATGTCGATTCCCCGCCAGACCCGCCAGATCCGCGAGATCCGCGAGATCCGCCACGAGCCGGTGGCCCGCACCGACACCCTGTCGCTGGCCCCGGGCGCGAGCATCGACGCCCACCGGCACGACGACCACCAGATCCTCTACGCGGGCCGCGGCACGCTGGCCATCACCACCGACGCCGGCACCTGGGTGGCGCCCGGCACCCGCGCGATCTGGGTCCCGGCCGGCACCATCCACGAGCACCGCGCGCACGGCCACCTCGACCTGCACACCGTCGGCCTGCCGGCCACCGACAACCCGCTCGGCCTCGACGAGCCCACCGTGCTCAGCGTCAGCCCGCTGCTGCGGGAGCTGCTGCTCGCCTACACCCGCCCGCCGTTGGCCGACACCCCCGAGCGGCGCCGGCTGCGCGCCGTCCTGCTCGACCAGCTCCGGTCCTCGCCGCAACGCCCGGTCCACCTGCCGACGCCGCGCGACCCCCGCCTGGTCGCCGTCTGCGCGCTGCTCGCCGAGGACCCGGCCGACGGCCGGAGCCTGGCCGCCCTGGGCGCCGCCGTCGGCGCGGGCGAACGCACCCTCTCCCGCCTCTTCCGCGCCGAGCTCGGCCTGACGTTCCCCCAGTGGCGCACCCAACTGCGCCTCTACCACGCACTGTTGCTGCTCTCCTCGGAGCTGCCGGTGACGACGGTGGCGCACCGCTGCGGCTGGTCGTCCCCGAGCGCCTTCATCGACGCCTTCCGCCGCGCCTTCGGCCACACCCCGGGCGCGCACCGGACGTTGGGTTAGGGGTTCGAGCCGCCACGCATACCGGAGTATGCTGGCCCCATGGCAGCCACCACGCGGATCACCGTCACCCTCCCCGCCGACCAGGTGACCGAGCTCAGGAAGCTCACGGACAACGTCTCCGGCTATGTCGCGGAGGCCGTGGCCCGCCAGATCCGTCACCAGCTCCTCGGCGAGGATCTGCGGCGCCACCAGGAGGAGCACGGCGCCTTCAGCGCCGAGGAGCTGGCCGAGGCCCGCGAGCGGATCTTCGGCTTCGACGGCGCCGGCACGGGGTCGGAAGCCGCGTGAACCACGTCGAGTCCGTGGTCCTCGACGCCCAGGGCCTCGCCACGTGGATCACGCAGGACCGCAAGACACTCGCGCTGCTTCAGGTGTTCCACGACATGGGCGCCGACCTGGTGATCAGCGCCAACACCATCGTCGAGGTCAGCCACGGGCGGGTGAACGTGCCGCGGTTGCGGTGGGCGCTTTCGCGCCTCAGGATCGAGCCGGTGACCGCCGAGTCCGCGCGGTCCGCCGCCGAACTCCTGAAGGCGGCGGGACTGCACGGCCACCGGTACGCGATCGACGCCACCGTCGCCGAGGCCGCGTTGCGCCAGCCCGGACCGGTCGCCCTGCTGACCTCGGACCTCGACGACATGCGGGCCCTCTGCGGCGACCGGGTCCGGCTCATCGGCGTCTGACCGTCCCGGAAGCACACCGGTGCGGCTCAGCGCTCCTCCTCGTCGCGCAGCTCCGCCAGCGCCTCGGACAGCGAGGCGGGACCGGCGGCGCGGTCGGGGAGCGGCTGCCAGCCGCCGAGGCCGCGTGCCTGCCCGGCGTTCTCCGGATCGACCGCGCCCGTCCGGACGAGCTTTTCCATGACGCACCGCTCAGTGCCGGCGGCGCGCGCATCGGTTTCCCTCATGGGTGCTCCATCACCACCACCGCCGCCGTGCCTGGCTCCAGCGCCTCGTAGACGTGGGGCGCGTCGCCGGGGAAGGCCAGGTAGTCACCGGGGGCGAGCTCGACCGGGTCCGCGGCGGGGCCGACGCGGGCGCGGCCGGCCGCCAGGATCACGTGTTCGACGGTGCCCGGCTGGTGCGGCTGGGACAGCTTGGCCTCGCCGGGCTCGGTGGTGACCCGGTAGAGGTCACGGCGCGCGCCCGGCGGGCAGGACGCCAGCAGCGCGGCCGCGTAGTCGCCCTGCTCGGAGCGCGTCACCGGGCCCTCACCGGCCCGCACGAGCCGCACCGGCGGGCGCGGCGGGTCGACGAACGCGCTGAACGGCACGCCCAGCGCGACGCCGATCGCCCACAGCGTCTCCACGCTCGGGTTGCCGCCGCCGGCCTCCAGCTGCGACAGCGTGGACTTGGCCACCCCGGCGCGGGCCGCGAGCGCGCTCAGCGAGAGGCCGGCCCGCTCCCGCTCGCGGCGGATCGACTCGGCGATCCGGGTTCCGAGGTTCGACTCCTCACCCAACCGTTCACTCCTGACTCTTTTCCGTTCGGTTTGACGAACGCCCGTTCCGTCGCCCACCATACCGGACGTCTGTTCGTCAGAACGAACGAAGGGGACCGCAGCCATCATGAACCACCACCTAGGGATACTCGGCCACAGCGCGGAGGGCGCCGCGCTCTGCTTCCGTGCCTTCTGCCAGGAGGGCTTCCGCGCGCTCGGTCCGCACGACCACCCCGACGTGACGCTGGACCTCATCTCGATGGCCCGCGCCATGCCGGCCTGGGACGCCGGCGACCACGACGCGGTACGCGCGATCCTCGCCACCAGCGCCGAGCGGCTCGCCGCCGCCGGCGCGAGCTTCTTCGTCTGCCCGGACAACACCGCCCACCTGGCCCTTCAGCGGCCCGGTCCCGAACTGGCGCTCCCGGGTCTGAACCTGCCGGACGTCGTCGCCGCCCGCGCGGCGCGCGACGGCCGGCGGCGCGTGGGCGTGCTCGGCACCCGCTTCACGACGGGCTCCACGCTCTACGCCGAGGCCCTCGGCCGGCACGGCATCGCGGCCGAGGTGCCGGACCAGGCGGACCGGGAGACGATCGACCGGATCATCTTCGACGAGCTGGTGAACGGCGTCTTCACCGACGACTCCCGCGCCGCCTACGTTCGCGTCATCGAACGGCTGGCGGCGCGCGGCTGCGACGCGGTCGCCCTGGTCTGCACCGAGATCCCGCTGCTGGTCGGCCAGAACGACTCGCCGCTGCCGACGCTCGACTCCACGCGGCTCGGAGCCGAGGCGGCGTTCGCGGTCTCCACCGGCCGGGTGCCGTTCCCCACCTGGCGCGGCGGCCCGCTCCCGCACTAGCCGAGCGCGCAGGTCGCGAGGTCCTGGAGCGCGGCCGGGGCCGTGGCACCCTGCCGCTCGATCGCGATCCTGATCCGGTCCAACGCCGCCACCCGCTTGTCCTCCAACGGACCGAGAATCGCGTTGTCCACGAAGTCCGGACCACCCTCCCCCACGGAGCCGGCCAGCCGCGCGTTCGCCTCCGCGATCTGCGCCTCCAACAACGCCAGGTTCTCGTCCACCTCAGCCCGCGCCGCCGCCGGCACCGCCGCCACGGCGACCTCCGGACAGACGATGCTCCCCGCCTCGG
>NZ_JAVREM010000099.1:0-14489 GCF_031845425.1 Streptomyces millisiae | reverse complement strand
CTCGCCCGAATCGGCCAACGCATCCTCGCCCTGACCTGCGCCATCTGGCATAACCGCACCACCGGCCAGCCCATCACACGATCGCTGACCGCCTACGACCACTAACCATTAGGACTTACTCATCTAGTTGACGGAGGCCGAGAACGAGTTCACGGCGAGGCCCGCGCCGCCCTGCCAGGGTTCGAAGCCGGCCTGGATGCTGGTCAGGTACCAGGAGTTGGTGGCCATCCCGCGCGCGACGGCCACGTCGACGAAGTCCATGACGTCGAAGCTCCAGCTGCTGATCGCGGAGGGGGCGACGAAGGAGATCACCCGGTTGGAGCCGTTGCTGCCGGTCCACACCTCCCAGCTCCGGCCGCCCACGGTGGCAATGCCGCTCTGCGAGCCGATGGGCTGGATGGGGCCGACCCGGTTGAACCAGATCATGATCTCGGTCTGGTTGACGCCGTTGGTGCGGGGCGTCGGGTCGAGCCAGATGTCGTAGGAGGCGTTGTAGGTGGCGCCGCCGACATAGCCGTACGAGATGCTGCTCGGCGCGCTGCCGATGGTGGAGAGCTGGCGCGGCAGGTTGGTGCCGGGCGAGCAGTTGGCGTAGTGGCAGCCGACGTAGATCGACGGGTAGGACTTCGGCGGCCCGTCCGTGGGCACGGAGCCGTCGGCCCGGGTGAGCTGGAATCCGGTGCCGGTGACGTTGACGCACTGGGTCGCGCCGGTGCCCCAGCGGTTGTTCTGGACGGTGTAGCGCCCCTGGATGGTGGTCGTGCCGTACTGGTCGCAGATCTGGACGTCGGCGTGCGCGGCGGGCGCCGTCGTCAGCAGGGCGGCGAGCGTGCCCATGGTGGCCAGTGCCCAGCGCAGGCGGTTCCTCATGTCGTGCTGCTCCCTCGATCGAGTGGGGTACGGGTTCGGGGAGCGCTCCCAAGGCGATGCCGCGCCGGACTCTAGGGGCAACTCGGGTCGCTGACAAGCCTGAGCGCTCCGCTGGGCGCCCCTTCGGGGCAGCGTCGAACCGAAGCCGACGTCGCCCGACCCGCTCAGCGCCGCAGGCCAACGGCACGGGCCAGCGCCTCGGGGGTGAGGACGGCGGCGGGCGGGCCCTCGGCCAGCAGCCGGCCGTCGGCGAGCAGCAGGCAGTGGTCGGCGCGCAGCGCCTCGTCGAGGTCGTGGGTGGCTTGGACGACCGTGACGCCCCGCTCGGCGGCGTCGGCGAGGACGGCCGATATCCGGCGGGTGGCGGCCAGATCGACGCCGGCGGCCGGCTCGTCGAGGAGCAACAGCCGCGCGTCCTGGGCCAGTCCCTGGGCGACCAGGGCGCGTTGCCGCTGGCCGCCGGAGAGCTCGCCCAACTGCCGCCCGGCCAGGTCGAGCAGGCCGAGCCGGTCGAGGCAGTCGCGGACGACGGCGCGGTCCTGGCGGGTGAGGGGCCGCCAGGGGCCGCGGTGCGCCCAGCGCCCCATGGCGACGGCGTCGCGGACGGTGAGCGGCAACGCGTCGGCGGCGGCGCTGCGTTGCACCACGAGGGCCGGCCGGCGGCCGGCGTCCTCGTGCCGGGTGACGGACCCGGCGGTGGGGCGCAGCACGCCGGCGACGACGCCGAGCAGCGTGGACTTGCCCGCGCCGTTGGGGCCGACGACGGCGGTGCGGCCGGCGCGCGGCAGGCGGGCGGTGATGTCACGCAGCGCGGGCGGGCGGCGCGGGTAGCCGGCGGTGACGCCGCGCAGGGCGACCGCGTCGCGGCTCGTGGGTGGCATGACGGACCTCACTCCAGGCTCATTGACAATCATTTTCATTTTCATTGTATGGTCATGCGCCATGGAGTGGTTGTCCGATCCGTTCCAGGTGTCCTTTGTGCAACGGGCGCTCTGGGGCGGGATCCTCGTCTCGCTGATCTGCGCGCTCGCCGGCACCTGGGTGGTGCTGCGCGGGATGGCGTTCCTCGGCGACGCGATGTCGCACGGGATGCTGCCCGGCGTGGCCCTGGCCTCGCTGCTCGGCGGCAGCCCGCTGCTGGGGGCCGCGCTCAGCGCGGGCGCGATGGCGTTCGGCGTGACGGCGCTCGGCCGATCGCGCCGGCTCTCGACCGACACGGCGATCGGGCTGCTGTTCGCCGGGATGCTGGCCGCCGGCGTGATCATCGTCTCGCGCTCCCCGTCGTTCGCGGTGGACCTGACCGGGCTGCTCTTCGGCGACGTACTGGCGGTCAGGGACCGCGAACTCGGCTACCTGGCGGTCGCGTTGGCGGCCGCCACGGCGATCGCGGCGGCCGGCCACCGGTCGTTCACCGCGCTCGCCTTCGACGAGCGCAAGGCGCGGACGCTCGGGCTGCGGCCCGGCGTCGCGCGGGCGGCGCTGCTCGGCCTGGTGACGCTGGCGATCACCGCCTCCTTCCATGTGGTCGGCACGCTGCTGGTGTTCGGGCTGCTGATCGCGCCGCCGGCCGCGGCCGCGCTGTGGGCGCGGCGGATCCCGCTGATCATGCTGGGCGCCGCGCTGCTCGGCGGCGCGGCCACCTTCCTCGGGCTGCTGATCTCGTGGCACGCCGGCACGGCCGCCGGCGCCACCATCGCCGCGGTCGCGGTCGGCTGCTTCTTCCTCTCGGCGCTCGGCTCGGCCGTCGCCACCCGAACCACCCGAAACACCCGAACCACACGCAGGGAACAGGCAGGGCTCACCAGGTGATACGGAGACGACGGAGGCTGGCGCTGGCGGCGGTTCCGCTGCTGCTCGCGGCGTGCGGCGGCGGCGAGGGCGACGGTGCGCCGACCGAGGCCGGGGCGCCGAGCGACGAGGCGACGCCGCACGGCTATGTGGCGGGCGCCGAGGAGCTGGCGGAGCCGCAGCCCAGGCTGGTGCTGGCCGAGGCCGGCGGCGGCGAGGCGCGGGTGCTCGACCTGACCACCGAGGAGGTGACGCCGCTCGACGTCGCGGCTGACGGCCTGAACGGCCTCGCCGGCGACGGGCGTTACGGCTATCTGACCGCCGACGACGGCACCGTGACGGTGGTGGACGGCGGCGCGTGGACCGTGGACCACGGCGACCACGCGCACCACTACCGGACCGCGCCCAGCGTGGTGGGCGAGGTGCCGGGCGGCGCGGGCGAACTCCTCGGCGCCCACGCCGATCTCGCCGTCACCGCGCTGACCTACGCGGACGGCACGGTGGTGCTGCTCGACCGGGAGGCGCTGGACGGGGGCGAGATCGCCGAGCCGGCCAGGGTCGACGCGGGCGCGCCGGCCGCCGCCGTCCCGTTCGAGGGCCGGGTGCTGGTGCCGGGCGCCGAGGAGGTCGCGGTGTACGACCGGGCGGGCGCCCGGGTCGGAGCGGTCGCGGAGCCCTGTCCCGAGCCGGCCGGCGCGGCCGCCACCCGCTACGGCGTGGTGTTCGGCTGCGCGGACGGCGCGCTGCTCGTCCGCGCCGAAGGGGACGCGGACGAGGCGGAGTTGACCGCCGAGCCGATCCCCTACCCCGAGGGCACGGAGCCGGACGAGCGGGCCCGGGCGTTCGGACAGCGGCCGGGCAGCGGCACGCTGGTCGCGCCGGCCGGCGAGCGCGGCGTGTGGACCCTCGAACTCGCCGACCGCGCCTGGACGTTGACGGAGACCGGCCCGGTGCTCGCGGCAGCGGCGCCGGGCGACGGGGCCACCCTGCTCGCGCTGACGCCGGACGGCGCGCTACGCGCCTACGACCTCGGGGACGGCGCGGAGACGGCGGCGACCGAGCCGTTGACCGAGCCCGGCGCCGGCGCCGTCATCGAGGTGGACACCAGCCGCGCCTACGTCAACGACCCGGCGGCCGGCGTCGTCCACGAGATCGACTACGCCGACGACCTGCGGGTCTCCCGCACCCTCGCCCCGGGCCTGGCGCCCGAACTCCTCGTGGAGACGGGCCGATGAGGGCGCGAACGGCCGTGGCCGCGGCGCTCGCGCTGCTGCCGCTGGCCGGGTGCGCGCCGGGCGGCGGGGACGGTGGCTCGGGCGTGGTGGTCACCACCAACATCCTGGGCGACATCACCCGCCGGGTGGTCGGGGACGAGGCCGAGGTCACCGTGCTGATGGCGCCGGGCGCCGACCCGCACTCGTTCGGCGTCTCGGCCCGGCAGGCGGCCACGCTGGAGGACGCCGAACTGCTGGTGCACAACGGGCTCGGCCTGGAGGAGGGCGTGGCCCGCAACGTCGCGGCGGCCGACGAGGCGGGCGTGCCGACGCTGGCGGTGGCCGAGGAGGTCGACCCGCTGTCGTTCGGCGCGGACGCGGGTGCCGAGGAGGGCGAGC
This sequence comes from Streptomyces millisiae, assembly GCF_031845425.1. Classification (NCBI taxonomy): domain Bacteria; kingdom Bacillati; phylum Actinomycetota; class Actinomycetes; order Kitasatosporales; family Streptomycetaceae; genus Streptomyces; species Streptomyces millisiae. Next base: position 10,218 of record NZ_JAVREM010000099.1, on the reverse strand, counting down.
CCGATCCGCACTTCTGGACCGACCCGCTGCGGGTGCGGACGGCGGTCGACGCCATCGCGGACCGGGTCGTCGCCGAGGTCGCGGGCGTGGACGGGGCGGCGGTGCGGGCCAACGCGGCCGCGTACGCCGCCGAGTTGGAGGAGCTCGACGCCTGGATGACGGATCAGTTCGCGGCGATCCCCGACGGGCGGCGCCAACTGGTCACCAACCACCATGTCTTCGGCTACCTCGCCGACCGCTACGAGTTCACGGTGATCGGGGCCGTGGTGCCCAGCGGCACGACGCTCGCCTCGCCCAGCGCCTCCGACCTGGAGTCCTTGGCGACGGCGGTCGAGGAGGCCGGGGTGCCGGCGATCTTCGCGGACTCCTCGCAACCGGACCGGCTGGCCCGGGTGCTGGCCGAGGAGGCCGGCCTGCGGGTCGAGGTGGTCGAGCTGTTCTCCGAGTCCCTGACCGAGCCGGACGGGCCGGCCGGCACGTATCTCGCGCTGATGCGCGCCAACGCGGACGCCATCGCCGACGGTCTGTCCGGCGCGGCGTAGCCACCCGGTTTTCCCAACCCCCATCGACTGAGAAGGAGTTCGAACCATGGCCAGACATGCCTGGCACCGGCTGAGGAAGGCCGGCGTGGGGTTCACGGCCGCCGTGGCGGCGGCCTCGCTGTCCGCCTGCGGCGGCTCGACCGACGAGACGTCGTCGTCGTCCGACGCGGCGGCCGAGGAGACGCCGGCCGTGACCGTCGCCGACCCGCTGGTGGTCACCTACGACGGCGGTCTCCAGGTCATCGACGGCGAGACGTTCGAGGTCGCGGCGGACATCCCGCTCGACGGCTTCAACCGGATCAACCCGGCGGGCGACGACCGGCACGTGCTGGTGTCCACCTCGACCGGCTTCCGGGTCCTGGACGCGGCCGCCGGCGCGCTGACCGAACTGGAGTTCGCAGCCCCGCACCCCGGGCACGTGGTCCGGCACGCCGGCCGCACCGTGCTGTTCGCGGACGGCACGGGCGAGGTGACCAGCTTCGACCCGGGCGACCTGAACTCCGCCGAGCTGCCGGAGACCGAGACGTACCAGGCGGCCGACGCGCACCACGGCGTGGCGATCGAGCTGTCCAACGGCGAGTTGGTCGTGACGCTCGGCACCGAGGAGGAGCGCACCGGCATCCTCGTGCTCGACGAGAACGGGGAGGAGATCGCGCGCAGCGAGGAGTGCCCCGGCGTGCACGGCGAGTCCACGGCGCGGGGCGAGGCGGTGGTGGTCGGCTGCGAGGACGGCGCCGTCATCTACCGGGACGGCGAGATCACCAAGGTGGAGAGCCCGACCGAGTACGGCCGGATGGGCAACCAGGCCGGTTCCGACGCGTCGCCGATCGTCCTGGCGGACTACAAGCAGGACGCCGAGGCCGAGTTGGAGCGGCCGGAGGAGATCGCGTTGATCGACACCGAGACCGGCGACCTGCGACGGGTGGACCTGGGCACCAGCTACACCTTCCGCTCGCTGGCCCGCGGCCCCGAGGGCGAGGCGCTCGTCCTGGGCACCGACGGCGCGATCCACGTCATCGACCCGGAGTCGGCGGAGGTCACCCGCACCATCCCGGTGCTGGACGAGGAGTGGACCGAGCCGCTGGAGTGGCAGGCCCCCCGCCCGGCGATCTTCACCCGGGGCGGCACGGCCTACGTGACAGAGCCCGCCACCCGCGAACTCCACGCGGTCGACCTCGCCTCCGGCGAGATCACCGACTCGGTGACGCTGGAGGGCGTCCCGAACGAGCTGAGCGGCGTCGTTCCGGGGCACTGTGGCGTCGGTGGGGTGGGGGGAGCGGGCTGTGCCCGCTCCCCCCACCCCCCACGGCGCCTCCACCAGCGGTGGTCCGCCCCGTCAGGACCGGTCGGCTTCGGCCGTGGCGCGCGCCTTCAGGGCCCGGTTGGCCAGCCAGACGCAGCCCCACAGGGCGACGCCGAGCAGCATCAGCCAGCCGGCGACCCGGTAGTCGTCGCCGGAGCGGCCGGAGAGCGGGGTGGCCAGGTAGGCGCAGAGCACCGCGCCGATGACCGGGAGGGCGGTGGGGGCGCGGAAGTGGCGGTGGGCGACGCGGTCGCGCCGCAGCACGAGCACCGCCACGTTGACGATGGTGAAGACGCAGAGCAGCAGCAGCGACGTCGTGCCGCCGAGCGCCGTCAGGTCGGCGTAGCCGATGAGCAGGAACGCCAGCAGGGTGGTGAAGGTGATGGCGACCCACGGGGTGCGGCGGCCCGGCAGCAGCCGGCCGAGGGGCGCGGGGAGGCAGCGTTCCCTGGCCATGCCGTAGAGCAGTCGGCTGGCCATCAGCATGTTGATGAGCGCCGAGTTGGAGACCGCGAACATCGTGATCCAGGCGAACAGGTCGATCGGGAATCCGGGCGCGCCGGCCTGGACCACCCGCAGCAGCGGCGTTTCCCCCTCGCCCAACTCGGCCGGTTCCACCAGCGCGACACTGGCGATGGCGACCAACACGTAAATCGCACCCGTCACACACAGGCCGATCAGCATCATGCGCGGAAAGGTCCGAACGGGGTCCTTCGTCTCCTCCGCCATGTTCACCGAATCCTCAAATCCGACCATCGCGAAAAAGGCGAGCGCGGTCGCGGCGGTCACGGCACCGAACGCCGTTTCGCCACCTGTCGTGTCGAACTCGGTGACGCGGGAGAATTCGCCCTTTCCCTGCAGCACCGCCCACGCGCCGACCCCGATCACGATGAGCAGTCCGGAGAGTTCGACGGCGGTGAGCGCCACGTTGGCCTTGACGCTCTCGCCCACGCCGCGCAGGTTCACCAGGCTGATGGCCGCCATGAAGGCGAGCGCGATGACCATGGCGATCCGGCCGGTGTCGCCGTCCACGTCCAGCGCGGACAGCAGGTTGGCGGCGAAGGCCTTGGAGGCCGAGGAGGCCGAGGTCAGGCCCGAGCACATCACCGCGAAGGTCACCAGGAAGGTGAGGAAGTGGATGCCGAAGGCCCGGTGTGAGTAGGCGGCCGCGCCGCCCGCGCGTGGGTATTTGGTGACGAGTTCGAGATAGCTGGTGGCGGTCAGCAAAGCCACCGTGAAGGCGAGGAGAAACGGCAGCCACACCGCGCCGCCGACCTCCGCGGCGACCCGCCCGGTCAGCGCGTAGACGCCGGTGCCGAGAATGTCCCCCACGATGAAGAGCAGGAGCAACCCCGGCCCCATCACCCGCTTGAGTTCCGTGCCGCCTTCCGCCTCCGGCGGATTCGCGCTGGTCGGTGGTTTCGTCCCCGTGATCTCTGGCATGCGGGGACGATAGCGTCAGCGCACCGTCAATTGGCCGGTGTTGAGGAACTATTGAGGAAAGCGGAGCCGAGCGGCGCCGTGGCGGCCCAGTACCGGGTTTGCCGAGCCCGTCGGGGACGCTGGGCATGACGCCCGGCGGCTCCGCAGCCGGGCGACCAGCCGCGGCGCCGACTCGTGAGCCGCCCCGCGACCGCCCGCCGGTTCTCCAAGCGGAGCGGTCACGCCGTGGGTCGGCCGAGCGCCCGGTAGGTCCAGCCGGACTTGCGCCACAACACCGGGTCGAGCGCGTTGCGGCCGTCGAGGATCTGCCGGTCGGCGACGAGCTCGCCGAGGGCCGCCGGGTCCAGCTCGCGGAACTCCCGCCACTCCGTGAGGTGCAGCACGGCGTGCGCGCCGCGCGCCGCCTCGGCGGCGGACTCGGCGTAGCGCAGGGTGGGGAAGACCCGCCGGGCGTTCTCCATGCCCTTGGGGTCGTAGACGGTGATCTCGGCGCCCTGGAGGTGGAGCTGGCCGGCGATGTTGAGCGCCGGGGAGTCCCGCACGTCGTCCGAGTCGGGCTTGAAGGCGGCGCCGAGCACCGCGACCCGCTTGCCGAGCAGCGAGCCGCCCAGCGTCTCCCTGGTGAGCTCGACCATGGCGGCGCGGCGGCGCATGTTGATGGAGTCGATCTCGCGGAGGAACGACAGCGCCTCGGCGGCGCCGAGCTCACCGGCGCGGGCCATGAAGGCGCGGATGTCCTTGGGCAGGCAGCCGCCGCCGAAGCCGATGCCGGCGCGCAGGAACTTGCGGCCGATGCGGTCGTCGTGGCCGAGGGCCTCGGCCAGCGTGACGACGTCGCCGTCGGCGGCCTCGCAGATCTCCGCCATGGCGTTTATGAACGAGATCTTGGTGGAGAGGAAGGCGTTGGCCGCCGTCTTGACCAGCTCGGCGGTCGGCAGGTCGGCGACGATGAAGGGGGTGCCGGCGGCCAGCGGGGTGGCGTAGACCTCGCGCAGCAGCGTCTCGGCACGCTCGCTGGTGACGCCGACCACGATCCGGTCCGGGCGCAGCGTGTCCTCGACGGCGAAGCCCTCGCGCAGGAACTCCGGGTTCCACGCCAGCTCGGCGGCCTCGCCCGCCGGGGCGAGCTCGGCGAGCCTGCGGGCCAGCCGGGCGGCGCTGCCGACCGGCACGGTGGACTTGCCGACGACCAGGGCCGGGCGGTCCAGGTGGGGGGCGAGGGCGTCGACGGCCGCGTCGACGTAGCTCATGTCGCAGGCGTACTCGCCCGGCTTCTGCGGGGTGTTGACGCAGACGAAGTGGACGTCGCCGAAGGTGGCGACCTCGGCGGGCGAGTCGGTGAAGGAGAGCCGGCCGGTGGATCCCGGCAGCCCGGTGACGTGCCGGCGCAGCAGCTCGTCGAGGCCCGGCTCGTACATCGGGGCCTCGCCGCGCCTGAGCCGGTCGAGCTTCTCCGGGAGCACGTCGAGGCCGAGCACCTCGAAGCCGAGCTCGGCCATGGCCGCCGCGTGGGTGGCGCCGAGGTATCCGAGGCCGATGACCGTGATCTTCGGAGACATGGCAACGAGCATAGCCCGCGACGATGTCCGCCGGTTGTCGGGAAGCCCACCTGTCGGCGGCGGCCGTGGCGGCCTACGATGCATGTTACTTAACGGTCATTAGCATGCCGCTCGTCGCGAGGGAGTTGGGTCACGTGGCAGGAGACGCGGATTTCGATCTGTACCGCCCGGCGGAGGAGCACGAGATGCTCCGCGAGTCGGTCCGCGCGCTGGCCGAGGCGAAGATCGGCCCGCACGCGGCCGAGGTGGACGAGGAGGGCCGCTTCCCGCAGGAGGCGCTCGACGCGCTGGTGGGCAGCGACCTGCACGCCGTGCACGTGCCCGAGGAGTTCGGCGGCGCGGGCGCCGACGCGCTGGCGACGGTGATCGTGATCGAGGAGGTGGCGCGGGTCTGCGCCTCGTCCTCGCTGATCCCGGCGGTCAACAAGCTGGGCTCGCTGCCGCTGATGCTGTCCGGCTCCCAGGAGCTCAAGGCCCGCTACCTGACGCCGCTGGCCAGGGGCGAGGCGATGTTCTCCTACTGCCTGTCGGAGCCCGACGCCGGCTCGGACGCGGGCGGCATGAAGACCAGGGCGGTGCGGGACGGCGACCACTACGTGCTCAACGGCGTCAAGCGCTGGATCACCAACGCGGGCGTCTCCGACTACTACACGGTGATGGCCGTGACCGACCCGGAGAAGCGCACCAGGGGCGGGATCTCGGCGTTCGTGGTGGAGAAGGGCGACGCGGGCGTGTCCTTCGGCGCGCCGGAGAAGAAGCTCGGCATCAAGGGCTCGCCGACCCGCGAGGTCTACCTGGACAACGTGCGGATCCCGGCCGACCGGATGATCGGCGCGGAGGGCACCGGCTTCGCCACCGCGATGCGCACGCTGGACCACACGAGGATCACCATCGCGGCGCAGGCGCTCGGCATCGCGCAGGGCGCGCTGGACTACGCCAAGGGGTATGTCCGCGAGCGCAGGCAGTTCGGCAGGCCGGTCGCGGACTTCCAGGGCGTGCAGTTCATGCTGGCCGACATGGCGATGAAGCTGGAGGCGGCCCGCCAGCTCACCTACGCGGCGGCCGCCAGGTCGCAGCGCGAGGACACGGACCTGACGTTCTTCGGGGCGGCGGCCAAGTGCTACGCCTCGGACGCGGCGATGGAGATCACCACCGACGCGGTCCAGCTGCTCGGCGGCTACGGCTACACCCGCGACTACCCGGTGGAGCGGATGATGCGGGACGCCAAGATCACCCAGATCTACGAAGGCACGAACCAGGTCCAGCGGATCGTGATGGCCCGCAACCTGCCCTGACCCTCCGTTCGCTCCCCGATCGTTCCCCGACGGCGGCGGCGCCCGGCGCCGCCGCCGTCGGCGTCTCCGCCGTCAGACGGCCTGGCGGGTGCGCATCAGGGCGGCCACGCCGTCCAGGATGAAGTCCACGGCGTAGACGAAGTCCTCCTCGGGGCCGCGCTCGTCGTCCTGGTTGACGGCCGCCATCACCCGGGCGATCGTCGGGTAGTCGCCGGAGGCGGCGGCCCGCGTCAGCAGCCGGCGGTAGACCCCGTCCCAGTCGGCGTAGTCGACGCCGGTGCGGGGGGTCGCCCGGCTCATCGTCAGCTGCTGGCGCACCTCGGTGAGCACGTGGCCGCTGAGGATGGTCAGCACGCCCATCATGTCGTCCTCGGTGAGCGGGGTGTCCGCCATGGTGGAGAGCGCGGCCTCCATCCAGGCGAGGTTGTTGGGGCCCATCGGCGGCGCCCCGATGGGCACGTCGAGCATCCAGGGCCTGGCCAGCAGCACCCGGCGCATGTCCCCGGCGTAGGCGGAGAGGCCGCCCCGCCAGTCGTCCGGCCAGGCGGCGGTGTCGGGCCGGCCGGACGCCACGTCGAACATCAGGTCGAGCAGATCGTCCTTGCTCGGCACATAGGTGTAGAGCGACATCGTCGTCACGCCGACCCGCTCCGCCACCCGCCGCATCGAGACGGCGCCGAGCCCCTCGGCGTCGGCGATCTCGACCGCCGCCGTGACGACCCGGTCCACGCTGAGCGTGCCGCGCGGACCCCGGCTGCCTTCCGACCGGGTGCGCCACAGCAGGTCCATCAGGTACTCCGGGTCCCGCCGTCCGCGTCGCTCGGCAGCCATCCCTCTCCTCGTCGGTCCAGTCGTCGCTTGACACGATCCTAGAACCTTGTACGGTGTACAGCGAAACTCTACGGTGTACAAGGTTATGAGGGGGAGCGGCAGTGACCGACCACGCCATAGCGGCCGAGGGGCTGCGCAAGCGCTACGGGGGGAGCCCGGGCCACCAGGCCCTCGACGGCCTCGACCTGACCGTGCCGGCCGGCACGGTCTACGGCCTGCTGGGGCCGAACGGCGCCGGCAAGACGACGACCGTCCGGGCGCTGGCCACGCTGCTGCGCTACGACGCCGGCCGGGCCACCGTTCGCGGACACGACGTGGCCCGCCGGCCGGAGCGGGTGCGCGAGGTGATCGGCCTCACCGGGCAGTACGCGGCGGTCGACGAGCTGCTCAGCGGCCGGCAGAACCTGGTGATGTTCGGCCGTCTCTTCAAGCTCGGCCCGCGCACGGCGCGCCGCCGGGCCGACGAACTGCTCGAACGCTTCGGCCTGACCGAGGCGGCGGGCCGCAACGCCGGGCAGTACTCGGGCGGCATGCGGCGCCGCCTCGACCTGGCCGCCAGCCTGGTCCGCACGCCCGAGGTGCTGTTCCTCGACGAGCCGACCACCGGGCTCGACCCGCGCAGCCGCAACCAGGTGTGGGACGCCGTCCGTTCGCTGGTCGCGTCCGGCACCACCGTGCTGCTCACCACCCAGTACCTGGAGGAGGCCGACCAGTTGGCCGAGCGGATCGCCGTCATCGACGCCGGCCGGGTGGTGGCCGAGGGCACCCCCGACACGCTCAAGGGGCTGATCGGCGGCGACCGGGTGGAGGTCGTCGCCCGGCACCGGGACCAGCTGGCGGCGGTGGCCGCGCTCGTGGCCCGGGTCGGGGACGGGCGGCCGCCCGAGATCGACACGGACACCCGGCGGGTCAGCGTGGCCGTCCGGGACCGGGTGACCGCGCTGACCGACGTGGTCGCCGCGCTGCGCGGCGCCGGCCTCGCCGTCGAGGACATCGGCACCAGGCGGCCCACCCTGGACGAGGCGTTCCTGCACCTCACGGGCGAGCGCGGGCGGCACGGCGCGGCACGGGCGGAGGTGGCGGCATGAGCAGGCCGAACGCGGCCGTCGCGGACGGCTGGATCATGACCCGCCGGAACATGGCCCACCTGGCGCGCAGCCCGGAGGAGTTGATCCTCTACTTCGCGCTGCCGATCATGTTCGTGCTGGTCTTCGGCTACGTCTTCGGCAGCGGCATGTCGGTGCCGGGCGGCGGCGACTACCGGGAGTTCCTGCTGCCCGGCGTGTTCGCCATGACCATGCTCTACGGGATGGGCGCCACCGGCTCGGCGGTCGCCGTCGACGCCGGGCGCGGCGTCATGGACCGCTTCCGCTCGATGCCGGTGGCCCGCACCGCGCTGCTCACCGGGCGCGCGGCGGCCGACCTGATGCGGGCGGCGCTGGAGATGACGGTGCTCGTGGTCTGCGGCCTGCTGGTGGGCTGGGAGTGGCACCGGGGCCTCGGGCGGGCGCTGCTGGCCGTGGCGCTGGTGCTGGCGCTGCGGGTGGCGTTCACCTGGATCGGGATCTACCTGGGGCTGCTCCTGCGGAACCCGGACACGGTGAGCACGGCGGTGTTCCCGCTGGCGTTCCCGCTGACCGCGCTCTCCAACGTCTTCGTCGCGCCGGAGATGATGCCGGGCTGGCTGGGCACCGTCGCGGAGTGGAACCCGCTCTCGGCGACGGTCAGCGCGATCCGCGAGCTCTTCGGCAACCCGGGCCTCGGCGGCGACTCGTGGGCCACCGACCACGCGCTGGCGTTGGCCATCGCCTGGCCGGCGCTGCTGACGGCGGTCTTCGCGACGCTGGCGATCCGCGCCTACCTGCGGCTCGGGGACTGACGGGGGGAACGGGGGCGGGGGGGAAGGGGACAGGGCCCCGCCGGCGAGGGGGAAGGTGCGCGGCGGGGCCCTGTCGCATGAGGGCGGCTCGAACGGCTCAGATGCTGACGCCGTGCTCCCTGAGGTAGGCCAGCGGGTCGATGTCCGAACCGTAGTCCGGGCCGGTGCGCACCTCGAAGTGCAGGTGCGGACCCGTGGAGTTGCCGGTGGAGCCCGACAGGCCGATCTGGTCGCCCGTCGAGACGGTCTGGCCGGCGCTCACGGAGATCGACGACAGGTGCGCGTACTGGCTGTAGCGGCCGTCGGCGTGCCGGATGACGACCTCGTTGCCGTAGGAGTTGACCGTGCCGGCGCTGACCACCTCGCCCGAGGTGACCGCGGCGACCGGGGTGCCGGAGGCGACGGGGAAGTCGACGCCGGTGTGGTGCCCGGAGGACCACACCGAGCCCGCGACGCCGTAGGCGGTGCCGAGCGGTCCCGAGACCGGCGCGGTGTAGTCGCCGGCCGGGGCTTCGGCGGCGGTCTGGTCGGCCGGCGCGGACTGGGTGGAGACGGCGGCATCCTCGTCGAGGACGAGCTCCAGGCCCGGCGTGATCAGCCGCGGGTCGTCGCCGACGACGTCCCGGTTGGCCTCGTACAGGGCCTGCCAGCCGCCGTCGACGTCGTGCTCGGCGGCGATCTCGTAGAGGGTGTCGCCCGCCTTGACCTCATAGGTCTCGGCCGAGGCGGCGTGGGCGGTGCCGGAGGCGACCAGGGGCAGGACGATGCCGGCTCCGCCGGCGGAGAGCATCAGGGAGATGCGCGATATGTGCCGGGCGCGGGCGCGCTGACGGCGGTGACGTCCGCGTGCGGACATGGCTGTGCTCCTCCTCCAGACGCCTACGAGGTGAGCTGTCGGGTTCGGGCCGGAGTCGCCCGGCCACGACCGAAGGTCGTTCGGCGGTGGCTTCACCCCAAGCCGGCGTCCTGGGCGGACGGCCGGCGCGAGATTGGGTCCCCCGCTCCTGCCATGTGGAAGTGGTGCCACGACCGCCTCCGGTGGCAGGACTCGGCGTCCGGGAGCGGCTCGCCACGGGATCGCGGCGCGGGATGACGGTAAGCCGAGGCGTTCGGACAGGACAAGAAACGGGGTTCCGTCCCGGTGTGACGGGGAATACCGCGACTTTTCGATCATCACCGAACGGAGCCTCGCAGGTGCGGGGCGTAACCGACGGGCAGGGCGGGCTGCGCGCAACTCCACGCGGGCGAGGCCGAGTTGGGTCGGCACGTCGGGGCGCGCCCCGGGAGGGCCCCCCCGCCCACCCACCCCCGACGTGACCTCGGTCACGACCCGAATCACCGGCGGCGACTATCGACCACCTTGCCC